>CAYNFK010000027.1:0-47220 GCA_964396405.1 uncultured Enterobacteriaceae bacterium | reverse complement strand
GTGGGGGTGCCCCGCATCGCGCCGCGCCCGTGATCTCGAGCAAGCCTGCGTCGACAAGCCAGCCCTCAGCATCCTGCTCGCCGCTGGAGTCGGGCAGGAGGTTCGCGGTGCGTCCCGTGGTGCGGACCGTGAAGCGGGCCGGCGTGGACCACGGACTCCAGGCGAGGCCGTCGTCGCGCACGCGCGCCCGCCAGCACCAATCGCCCGGCGCGAGGCCCCGCAGGATCTCGTCGGTGAGGTCGTCGTCGAGCTGGCCGTCGACGTCGAAGTACAGGTCGCGGTCCTGACGCCACAGGTCCAGCGTGGGCAGGTCGAACACGTCCTCACGCTCCGTCGTGCAGCCCTGCACGAGCTGCCAGTGGGTGGCCTGGTGCGTGCCGCCGTCGGGGTCGGAGAACGGGTCCACCTGCAGCAACACACAGGCGCCGTCGAGCTCGCCGTGGGGTGCGAGGGCGTCGGGGGCCTGGGGCGCGTCGGGGTAGCGGCGCACCACGATCTCGTCGGTGAGCACGTTGTCGAGCGGGGCGTCGGCGTTGCCGCGCGAGAAGCGGCGCACGCGCACCTGGGGGTCGTCGCCGCTCGCGACGTCGAGCACCACGAAGCCCCAGTCGTCGGTGGACACGGTGAACGTGTCGTAGTTGCGCTGCAGGTGCTCGCCCCAGCGGTCGATGGCGCCGCCGCCGGTGGCGACGTTGACGAGCAGGTGCGGCGCGTCACGAAGCTGACCGCGCGAGTAGGCGTGCGTGTGGCCGAAGAGGTGGAGGCTCGGCTTGTTGCACGCGAGCGACCAGTCCGCGAGGCGCTGCACGAGCTGGCCCGTGAGCGGGGACTCGCCCGGCACCCAGGCCTCGGACTGCCAGGGGTGGTGGAGCTGGGCGAGCACGAAGTCCAGCTCGGGGTCGTCGCACGCGGCGTCGAGCTGGAGGTCCAGCCAGTCCATCTGGTCGGCCCACATGAGGAACTGGTTGCTGTCCAGGCCGACCACCAGCAGGTTCTCGTAGCGCGTGGACCACCACTGGTCGGGCAGCTCGGGGTCGCCGTTCTCGGGCAGGTGGAAGTAGTCGAAGTACCAGGCGGCGTTGGACTCGTGGTTTCCCAGGACCGGGTACACCGGAACGTGCGCGGACAGGCGGGCGACGGGGCCGAAGAAGTCGTCGGTCCACTCCTCGTGGCGCTCGCCGTCCTCGACCAGGTCGCCGGGCAGGAGCACCATCGCGAACTGGGCGGCGATGTCGGGGCCCCACTGCGCCTCGGCCCATGCGAGCACCCCGTCGTGGACCACCTCAGCCCACTTGCCCGGCGCGCTCGACGTACGCTGCATGTCGCTCATGGCGACGAGGCGGAAGGTGCGGTCGCCGCGCGACGCGGGCGGTACCTGGAAGTCGGCTTCGGCGGCGGGGCCTCCGTCGAGCGCGACGCTGTAGGTGATGCGCGCCTCGGGCGCGAGCTCGTCGAGCTGGACCTCGTGGATCCACGTGCCGGCCGGCGTGGCGCGACGCACGGCGGTGCGCTCGGAAGGCAGCGCGGGTCCGTCTGCGGCGGCACCGGGCCCCCAGGACACCGTGCCGGCCACGTCGGCGTCGGACTCCCACACGAGGCGCGCGCTTGTGGGCGTCACGTCCTGGAGGAAGGGCGGCACCACGAACTCCACGGCGAGGCCGGGGAGGGGAGCCAGGAGTAGTGAGGTGACAATCAGGTGTCGGTGCATGCGAGCGCCTAGCTCGCCGGGGTCGGGCGCACCCGAGTGGGTCGGTCTCGGGGAGCCGCCTACTCGTCGACCGACCGACCTGCCTCGCGCAACAGCTCGATGTCCAGCAGATCCTTGGTCCGGCCTGTCGCCCGCTTATTCTTGACCAGCGCAGCAAGCCCAAGGACTGGCAGATGGACTCCATCCACAACGGCGTACACCCTGCTGCTCCAGGCTTCGTCAAACGTGAGCCCAGAGACCAGGTTCAGCAAGTCGATGCGCCGCGGCGGCAGTCCCAGTTGGTACATGGGAGCGCCGTGGACCGCGAGCGCGTGCGCCCCCACCACCAGAAACTCGCACCCGTCCTGCAACAGCAGCTCGACGAGCTCGCGAACCTCGCTGGGGAGCGATCGAGTCAACCCTGCCCGCTGCGTAAGACTGCGCCAGGCGTTGCGCTTCGCAGGGCCGCTTCGCGTGGCACCTCGTCGAGCCACCCGGCCAGCTCGAACGCGACCCGTAGCCCTTCCGCTGGCGTGCGTGGGACGCCAGGATCGCCCCACCCGTTCCGATGGACCGTGCCCGGCCAGTGGGACCGATCTGCAGCTTCGGTCGATCGTTTGGACATGCTCGTGGGTAACCCCGTCTCCCTCCTTGCGCAGCCCGGGATGCGTACGGGATCCGGCTCTTGATTGGGCTCGACGTCCTGCGGTGAACGCCGGGTGCCACAGGTCTTTCGCTGGTGTGTAGCTGGATGACGAGGCGGTAGGCCTTGGGGTGGTCGCACAGCTTGGCCATGCGGTCGGCGTGCTGCGAGGCGTGTCCAACGGTCACCCACCCCGACGCCTTCCGTCGCCCTGGTCCGCGTGTCCGATGAGTCAGGCCCTGGCGGCCCTATCGGCACCTTGAGCCTCACCAACCCGCTTCTGGACCAGGACCCGACGGAATTTGGCGCCGGGTCGGGGAGGGAGGGGTAGAATGGGGACGGACCTGTCGAAACGATCAGCCTGCGGGGTCCTCGTGAACACCGTTGACGACATCATCGCCAGCATCTCGCGCCTCTCGGAAGTCGAGCGCGTCCACTTCGAGGCCCGCTTGGCGGAGTCGCGCCGGGGCCCTTCAGTGCCAGGTGCTGCCGATGCCTGGCGGGCAGAGATCGAGCGGCGTCTGGAGGAGGTCCGCAACGGCACCGCCGACACGGTTCCCGCAGAGGTGGTGATCGCATCTGCTCGTGCGCGGCTCGCTGGGCGTCGTGGTTAGGTTCCACCGCGCCGCGCTGACCGAGCTCGATGCAGCGGCGGACTACTACGAGGCGCAGTCGCCGGGGCTTGGCGATCGTTTCCTCGACTGCGTGGGGGTGGGGCTGCGCCGCATGGAGCAGTTTCCGGATGCGTGGCCGCGCCCGACCGCGTTCGCTGCACCGCGGGAGGTCCGACAAGTGCCGCTCAGGCCCTTTCAGGAGTGCCTGGTCTACGTCGCGACGCCGACCTTGATGGTGTTGGCGGTGGCGCATGGAGCGCGATCACCCGGGTACTGGAAGGAACGGTTGGGACGGGAGTAGTCGGGGAGGGGCATCGGCCCGGCTCGCGGCGGACGGTCAGCTGCCGGCGGACGGGGCGTCGGAGCTGCTGTTGGTGGGGGAGCTGCGGCCGGTGCGCGGCGCGATCTCGCTGGCGATGCTGGCGCGGTCGATGGACCGGACGCTGATGCTGCCGGCGTCGTGCGCAGGCCTGGCGGCGCTGGTGCCGGGTGCCCGGGTGTGCGCGGCGAACGATCTGGCCGTGGTGCGCGCGCACGTCCGAGGCGAGCGTCCGCTGCCCGCGACGCAGCCGTCGGCGGCCCCTGCACGTGAGGAGGGCGTGGTTCTCGCCGAGGTGAGGGGACAGGAGCACGCCCGTTGGGCGCTGGAGATCGCGGCGGCGGGGCAGCGCCACCTGCTGCTGTGGGGGCCGCCGGGGTGCGGCAAGAGGGTCGGGCTGGGCTCAGGTTTATGCCGCGCGTCCTGCCGCGCGTCGCGTTTGAGGGGGCGAGGGCCCTGGGGACGGTGGTGTCGCACATGGGGCCTTCCAACATCCCTGCGCGCCGAAGCCTTGTGCGGGACGCGAGGTGGGTGCCAGCGCGGTCAGAGCCTGGAGGTGCCCTCCGCTTGACCTCCCCAGAGCAGGATTCGGCGCGGGGCCGGTTGCTATGAAGAGAGGGAGAAATTGCGAGCGGGGGCGGCGGTCTTCGAAGCTCACCTGGGTCACTGCACCTCTACGCACACCAGCACATCGCCATGTCGCGGCGCCGGTCGCAGAGAAATCGCTTCGAGTGATCGCGGGTCGGCGCGGTGCCGGTCTATGGTGGGTATAGTAGAACACGTTCCACCTGAGGTACAGTAGAACGCGTTTCACCTGAGGTAGGCATGTCGCTTGCCGGACACCCTAAGGGCCATTGGAGGAAGGGAGCGCTCGGCCCCGAGCAGCTCCTGCTCGACCATCGCGTGCAGCGCGCACTCTCGGTGTTGGTGTCGGCTCCCGTCGCCGTGCCCAGCCTCCGGGAGGTTTCGCGGGAACTTGGTTGGACGGGGTCCGTCAACCGTTCGACGTTCCACAGGCACCTACAGAATCTCGCCCCACTACTTGCTGCGGACCTTGTCTGGGCACCAAACTTGAACGACGAATCAACTGCCGTCGTTGAGGTGCGCATTCCGATTGAAGTGCGGCTGGCATTAGAGGCCATCGAGGTCTGCGAGCGGCAGGCGGGAAAGCCATTTACGCGACTCGTCGAGGCAGGGTGGACGCAGTGGACGATCCGGCAGGTCGCGTCGGTGCGCCTCCTCGGGCTGGACCCTGGGGGGGGCGCGGCTATGCGCGGGAGCGCTGACCTCTACGGCTTGCTGCTGCGCCACGTGGTGAGGAGCTCATTCTGGTTGAGTGATCGGCCCTTCTTGCGGCCCTCGGTGGAGGCAGCGTACAGCCGGTCGCTCAACGAGTTCGCGCTTGATGGAACGGGTGCGCCTCAGGTGCGACAGCTGGACGCGCTTGACGGGGCCGCCCTGTCCGCGCCGCTCGGCCGCCATGACAGCCTCCCGGAGCAGGTCAGGGTGGTCCTTTCCTCCAGCATGTTCGGCCTGGCAGCAATGACCCACGTTGCAGAGCGTGCTCTGGCCGCCGCGCGTTCAGGCTTTCGCTTCGTCCGAACCTACCGCGCGATGTCCTGCGAAATCCTGGACGAGGTGCTGGGCGGCTCTGCGGACACGTGGGACCTGATCGCGATTGCCGATTGGTCCGCCAGAAAACTGCTTGCGAGTCCGGAGCTTTCGAGCCGCTACACCGTAGTCATGTCGCTTCCGGCGCAGATGCACGCGCGGCTGTGTCCTACGGAGGGCCTGGGCGAGGCCAAGCCGACGCTGGTTCCGCGCCAGACCACCGCGGAGGCTGGCTTTGCACGCATCGACCGTTCGGGCGCGCCCGGCCGGCGGCGCGGTGAACGCGTGCTCACGGCAGCAAACACCGCACTTCCGGAAGCGGCGGCGCTGTCACTAAATGTACTACTGTGGGAGCCGTTCGCCAGCATCGCGGAGACCACCGGACGATTCGTCAGGCACGGCCAGCTAGTGCCCCATTCGGCGTTTCTCATCGCACCGACCAAGCGCCTGAAGGAGGGTGACGGTCTCCGCGCTGTGGCGTCCGAACTGGCGCGGGCGTGGAACCAGATTGAGCGCTCCCCGGAGA
This sequence comes from uncultured Enterobacteriaceae bacterium, assembly GCA_964396405.1. GTDB lineage: Bacteria > Myxococcota_A > UBA796 > UBA796 > JACKEO01. Next base: position 41,820 of record CAYNFK010000027.1, on the reverse strand, counting down.
CTGCGGTGTCACACCTCGCCAACGACGGAGCGCTTGCGCAGGCCGGGTCGGTACTGACTTCTGCACTCGGTATCATTCAAGGAGCATCGTCATGAACAGGAGCATCCGAGCTGCGATCGAGGATCTGGAACAGCAGGCCCTTGCGCACCCGGCGACACAGCATGCGCTGCTCGGTGCGATCGCAAGCGCCCAGGTTTCCAGGCGGGATCTCGGGCACATTCTTGCGGCGTACGTCTACTACTCGCGACAGTTTCCGGAGATCGTGCGGGTGGCGCTGGACGGATGGCGAGGCCATCAGGACGTCCATGCCTGCCTAGAGGAGGTGTTCCTCGATGAGGAAGGTGCTAACGGCCGGCCCCACTGGATGATGCTCCAGGACTGTGCCCACGCTCTGGCTCTGGAGTTCGACGAGGTCCGATTGGCCGCGCTGGCGTCCGCAAGCCGGAGGTACGCCCAGGACCTGCGGGAAACCTGCATGGAGCACCCGCTGCTGGCGCTCGGAGCCCTTGGTCCGGCCACCGAGACCATCGTCCCATCTATCTACTCTTCGTTTCTCCGATGGTACGATGGCATGTCTCTTGATCTGGACCGCACCTACTTTACGCACCATGCCGACCACGATGAGCGGCATGCCGCGCTCCTTCGTGAGGCCATTTTCTGGGCCGCGAGTACTGAGCCCAACGGCCTCGAACTGGTCCGGCGTGGCGTCTCCAGGACTCTCACCGCTCGCCTGCGTCTGTGGGACGCGTTTGATACAGTCGTGGAGCGGCGTGTCGCCAGCTAGGACGCGATAGGCCCGTGGGAGTCAACTTGGCGGATGAAATTTCACGAAAGGAACCCCTAATCGCGGCGAAGGACTTGCTACGCGAGTTGGGCATTTGGGTCGTGATCGGGGCGTTCGTGTACAAGTCGCTCCAGTTCGACCTGTCCAGCGTACAACTCACGGCGGTCGAGTTCCTGGCGCTGCTACTCGCCCTATTTTCGGTAGGCCTCGCCGTCGCGTTCTTCTTTCAGTCGGAGCGTAGTTCGAACGCGTTCTTCCGCGAATCGCAGCAACACACTGCCCGCATGAGCGAGTTGCTCGCGCGCGTCGAGGCCGGACTTGACACGCGCATTCGCCACCTCTCAGACAACTACGATGGGCTGAGGCTAGACCTGCGCGAGAGGGGGGCGCAACCGCGGCCTTCGATGTCACCAGACCCCTCACGGGCCCCAGAGTTCCGGTCGTTTGATCTCTCAGCGCGACTCCGCAGCCTCGTCGCAGGCGCCGGCCTTTCCACGGAGGACGTCGTATCGCTGCTCCAGGGCTCCGGGGCTCCTAAGCTGGTGGCCGATGGTGTCGCCTGGCGCGCCGATATCGTGCCTATGCCGTTGATCCGAGCCATTCTTGAGGCCGTCGTCCCTGCCCTCGGCCCGCCCGGCGAGGTAGCCGCTGCGAGTCCCGCGGCCCTCCAGGCGCGGCTTGACACCGTCGCCGCGTCACTCCCTGCGGAGAAGGTCGACGCGGCCATCAAATGTGGCGTGCTGGAATCCGACGGCCGTCTCACCGATTGGGGGCTCGCCATGGTTCGCGGGGCGGCGGAGGCCGACATGAACCGACGTCACGCGCCGGAGTAGCGGCGACTACGCCCGTGTGCGGTCGGTTGCCTCACCGAGCCGTCGCGATCACTGTGTACGCCTGAGGATCGCGGCGCCAAGCCGAGGGTCGGTGTGCTTGCGTGTGTCGTACCAGCGGACCCTCTCGGCGCGGTCGGTGGGCGCGTCCTTCAGCGCCAGCCTCAGCAGGTCGATGGCGGTGAGCGTGGGGTTGATCACGCGACCGCCTTGTAGGCCGCGTAGAGGTCCCGCGCGGTCTGCTGGAGTTCGACCGCGTAGGCCTTGAGCTACGCCGAGCCGCCGAAGCGGGCGATGATCTCCTTGGCCTCCGTCGCGCGGGCCTGGGCGCGCTGGTACGTGCGGAGGCCGGCGTCGGCGTTGTCGGCGTTGATCTTGTCGAGGGCGGTCTGCGCGGCGTTGGTCATCGTGGGCTCCGGTCTGGTGCCTGTGTGATGCTCTCTGTCCGGGGCCCTATAAAGTCGAATAGAGTAGGTTTGGCCACGTGTATCTGCGCATGTTGCCCCGCCCGAACGAGCGCGAGCCGCCCGAGGGCGGCCCGTTGGGGTGATCGGTTGAGCTAGGCGCGGCGGAAGGCGTCCGCTGCGTCGTGCTCGCCGGTCATCGCGAGCGCATTGCCGATCGCGTGGCGCAGGAAGGCCATCCGGCTCTTGAAGCCGAGGCGCTTCCAGGCGGCGTCCGTAGTGTCGGCCCGGGGGCTCCAAGAGGGCCAGCGGGAGGACCAAGGTCTTGCCGGTCGGATCGCGCTTGGTGGCGTGCTGGGTGGGGCCGAGCGGCACCCGGCCCTTCTGGGCCTCGCGGATCTTCCGGGTCAGGAAGCCGCGGTGGGTGGAGCCGGTGGGGCGTCCGGGCTGGTCGCCGTAGAGGGCGACCAGCTCGGCTGTGGTCATCTTCGAGAGCTTTGTGGTGGCCTCAGGCGCGGCGTCCGTGGCCGCGTTCTCGGGAGTGGGCTCGTCGGCGAGGGGGCGTCGGGTGCCGCGTCGTCCGGCGCGGGCTCGTCGGCGGGCGAGGGTCGGGGGTGGGACGTTTCTGCGCCTGCGGCGAGGACGAGCACCCAGGCGTCGGCAGCGGGCTGCCGCCCCTGGTGAGCGCATCCACCGGCGACGGATCCGACGCCCAGTCCGACGCCCTCCGTCACCGCGTCCGATCGGGGCGATGACACCGTCGCCACCGGTGTCGTCGCTCAACTAACGGCCTGGCACCCGTCCGACGCTATGCCAGCGCATGAACACGGGAGACGTCGCGTCTGAGGCCGAGCTTCGTCGACGTGAGGCCACCTGGCACGCCCGATGAACCCGGGGCCGTCGTGGAGGCCGACGATGGCCATATCGGTTCACGCAGCTGTGGTTCGGGGGGTGGAGGCCTACCCGATCGAGGTGGAGGTCGACCTGATGCGTCGCCTCCCCGGCGTGTGCGTGGTGGGTCTGGCGGCGGGCGCGGTGCGGGAGTCGGCGGAGCGGGTGCGGTCGGCGATCGAGGCGGCGGGGGCGACGTTCCCGCGCAAGCGGGTGGTGATCAACCTGGCGCCGGCGGACGAGCGCAAGGAAGGCGCGGCCTTCGACCTGTCGATGGCGGTCGGCATCCTGGTGGCGGACGGTCAGCTGCCGGCGGACGGGGCGTCGGAGCTGCTGCTGGTGGGGGAGCTGTCGCTGGGCGGGGAGCTGCGACCGGTACGCGGCGCGATCTCGCTGGCGATGCTGGCGCGGGAGACCGAGAGGACGCTGGTGCTGCCGGCCATGTGTGCGGGCCTCGCGGCGCTGGTGCCGGGCGCGAAGGTGCTGGCGGCGAACGACCTGGCTGAGGTGCTCGCGCACATTCGAGGCGAGCGTCCGCTGCCCGCGGCCCAGCCGTCGAAGGCCCCGGCGCGTGAGGAGGGCGTGGATCTGGCGGAGGTGAGGGGACAGGAGCACGCGCGTCGGGCGCTGGAGATCGCGGCGGCGGGCCAGCATCACCTGCTGCTGTGGGGGCCGCCGGGGTGTGGCAAGAAGGTCGGGTTGGGCTCAGGTTGTGCCGGGCGTCCTGCCGCGTGTTGCGTTTGAGGGGGCGAGGGCGGTGGGGACGGGATCGTGGGGGCCTGTAGTCTGCGCCGGGCAGGCCGAGCTTGGGTGTTGATCGGGTCCACGTGGACTCCGCCCGGCTCATCGGCGCGCTGTGGGCGTGCCACTAGGCCGGCCGACTGCTGGCCCTTCCTGGACGCCGGCCTCCACCTACTCGTGTCCACCCTCCCCAGCTTTCAGCGTGGCGATACGGTGGTTGGCGATCATCTCGGACAAATGCTGCACCTGGGAAACAGAGACCGCGCGCTCGCGCTCGCATTCGATCACCGCTTCGGCATCTCGACGTTCGATGGTCTCCGACATCGCGATGGCCTCTCCGAGGGCAGCGATCTGTTGTTCAAGCGCTTCCCGGAGCTCACGCAGACGTTCACAGTTCTCCTGCAAAGTTGCTCGTTCCTTGGTGAGATGAGCGCTGCTCACCGGATCGGGTCGTAGCTGGGCGTTGAGCGCATCGGCGTTCGTCTTGAGGTGCTGATTCAACTCGTCAGCCTTTAGCGCGGTGTCGGCCAGTCTTTGCAATGCCTGCTTCCTCGAAGCGGTGTGGATGGCAGTGCTTTCACGAGCGATGACCAGCTTCTCTCGTGCCCCAACCAAACGGGCCTCAGCTTCGACTAGCGATCGTCTCGCGTCCCTTAGCCGCCCCTCAATCATTGACTGGCGCCTGTCAGAAACTTGTTGGCGCGACTCCATCTCTACGAGTGCGAGTTCCTGGTTTAGCCGCTTAGTTTCCTTGGCGACCTCCGACTCGCGCCGCTCAGCCGCTCCGCGTGCCTCGAACTCTGCGCGCGCCTGGACCTCCGCTAGGTGAGCCTTGGCAGTCGCGACTTCGTGCTCCCTCTCCAGTTGGGTGAGAAGTTGAGCATGCTCGCGGTCCGCCGCCGCCTGCGTCTCGGCAAGTTGTCTGGCCTCTGCCTGTACCCGGCGAGCATCTTGTTCCGCCTCGGCGTCGGCGGCGTGATCCTTCCGGCGCCGCTGCTCGCGCTGCCATGTGGCGATGGCGTCGTCTAGGAACTTCCCGGCAGGGGTCCCTAGTATGATCGCAGCCTCTTCCGGCGTCGCTTTGAGCAGTGCGCCTGAAAGTTGGTCGTGGGCCCACTCGCTGTAATAGATTCTTACATGTCTAGACTCCGTCAATTTCAGTATGGCAAGGCCGATAAACAACAACCCGACTACCGCCTTCACGGCCAAGTCTGTCTGGTGAAACTCGGGAGTCTCCCGTATCGATGCGAGCGTCTTCCAAAGTGACTGCGGAGTCAGAGATGGCTCGACGATTCCCCAGCGCGCTAGGGTGGCGTAGTCCTCTGTGCGCGCCGCCTCGTCGAAGAGTCCCAGTTCTTGTTCCTTCTCGGCAACTACGGAGGTCAGGTCCCGCCGTGCCGCTTCAGCCCGTTCCTGGATGGTCTTTGCGACTGGACCAATACCACGGAGCCCGCTGCCGTTTGCGAGTTGACCCGCTGCTTCATTCGTGTATTCGGTCCCGAGCTGGGACAGCGAATGCTCAAGCGCAGAAATTCGTTCGCCGTAGCCAGCCGCGATTTGGACGCGTGTCGCACTCGTCTCTAGTACATGATTCCGGTTGAGCACGTCGGCGACATCCGCCTGCATGAACCACGCGGCGATGAAAGGCGTTGTCACCCAAAGGCTCAACAATACCATGCCCGCTCGGACGGGTAGCCCGATCCACATGCTCGCCTTAGAGGGCTTGAAAACCATTGAGTCGTTGTCGGCGCCTTCATCGTCGCCGCTGCCCACCGTGGGGGCGGATGGCCTCCCCAATTGGTCGAAGGTCATGAGGGAGCCGTCAACAACAAATACCACGGAAGCGACCACAGCGAATAGCACAGTTCCCGTAATAATGTTCTGGGGATAGCTGGCAAACAGGTACCCAAAGTGCCCCCACGCACCGCCTTCGGCGAGGACGAGCAGCCAGACCAGCAGTGCACGGAACGTGAGTGCGAGGCTCGCAGATGGGGACAGTAGTTCAGACCCGTAAGGCCTCAGCGTGAGCAATCCAAGTAGTTTTCCAAGTGTACCGGCTGGTCGGTTAGTCCGGAGTTCTTGATCTGTTGCCCTTACCATGTAGCGCCTCCTCGTGCTGCTGGTTTCAAGCAACGTTTCAGGTAGAATTCCGGTTCTGGACCGCGGATGAGGTGGTTGACGGGAAGCAGTTCGGGCCGTGGAAGGTCGCTAGTGCGTACCACTTCGGCAATCCATGCCAATCTGTCGGGGGCGGCGTGGCAGCCGTACAGCGGCGCGAGGTCCCATAGGGTGTCGCGTCTACGCGCTCGGTATCCGTCAGACCGAATATCGCGCGACTGCGGTGCCACTTCCGGGCTGGGCTCGGGTTCGGCGCCAATGGTGAGGCGGGCGGGCGTGTAGGCAGGTTTCAGGAATACCCGTTTTGCAACGGACTGCCCATCCAGCGACCTGTTCGCGGGAGTGTCTGCTACATCGTCGCGTGTCGCGAGGATTTGTGTCGGCTCGGCGATCTCAACATGGGGTACGGGTGCCGGCGGTCGTCCTGCAGTCGAGAGGCCAAATCCAAGGGCGTTGGGCCTGGTCGCGAGCGACCCCGCCACAGAGTCCGTCCTGACAGGAATCTGGACCAGGGCCCAGGCGGCGGCGACGACCATAATTAAAAAGAGTGGGGTGTAGATGAGCCTGCCAACAAGTTTAGCATACTCGACATCTACCCCGGGGCTGCGCTCTGGTTTGGGGGGTCGTATGGGCACGATTGTGCCAGAGCCGGTTGGAGGGGGCTTGCCTCCAGGATGGGTGGACTCGATGCTCGGAGGCGGCCCGTAGGCCCGACTTTCTTCAGCCTTCGCCACGGCGACTTCGACTTTCGCGTCCAGTTCGTCCAAGTAACGTTTGAACTTGCTGTCCTCGTTCATGAATCCATCCCATCGCCAATGTGGCTGAGAGACGCCCATTATCGGTGAGACTAGAACACGTTCTACTTTGATCTGCTACGGGTTTTCTTCATCAGTCAATCAGCGCCTTGCTCGTTGAGCGTGGGGCGTTGGATACCAATGCGGTGCGCTCCTTGCGCATCCGGCCAAGTGGATCGCGTTGAGGACCCCATCTGCCTGCACCACGTCTCGGCACATTGGTGTTGACGTAGGTGACTCAAGCGCGCGTGAAAGCGTTCGAAGTAAGATATGAATTCGGGGATATAGTACTTGCGATACAACAAGGGAGAGCAGGTTCATGCCCCCCCCTCCGCCAGATTGGTACCTCGAACTTGCGCGCGACGCGCGCCGTTCTCGACCCCAACGAGGTCGCCGCCGCTTCTAGGCGGCTCAGCCTGTGCCGCCGTGACGGGAAGCTCGACACCGATGCCGTGGTCGCCACGCTCACGCTAGCCTTCCAGGTCGGGGCTCGGGATCGATTTATGGTCTCCGGATGGACCTATCTGCGCGCGAGTAGGCAGACCAAAGCAAGACCTGCGTTCTACGCGCGCTTCACGGCCCCGTGGCGAAGGCCGTGTAAGCCTGCGCCTCGCCGCCCATCCGGATCGCGGCGCGGAGCCGGGGGTCGGTGTGCTTGTTCGCGTCGTACCAGCGGACCCTAGCGACACGGTCGATGGGCGCGTCCTTGAGCGCCACCTTCAGCAGGTCGTTGGCGGTGAGTGTCGGGTTGATCACGCGATCGCCGTGTAGGCTTCGTAGAGGTCGCGCGCGGTCTGCTGGAGCTCGACCGCGTGGGCCTTGAGTTCCGCCGAGCCGCCGAAGCGGGCGATGATCTCCTTGGCCTCCGTCGCGCGGGCCTGGGCGCGCTGGTAGGCGAGGTAGGTGCGGAAGCCGGCATCGCTGTCGTCGGGCAGGAGTTCTGGACGGGCTGTGGGGGACGCGGGTTGTTCGTCCCACTGGCGTGAGTCGACAGCGCGCGATGCCGCGCGGATGCTGGACAGCTATGGTAGCCTCAGAGAGCTGTGGGTCCGGAGAGCCGGCGCGGCATGAGCCCGGTGCTCGTTTGAGGGGAGGGCGTTGGCTACTGCCTTCGAAATACTTGCGGAGCAATCGCCCTGGCTAGCGCTTGCGGTCGCAGCGGGTATTGGTCTCATCAAGGGGGCTTGGACAGTCGCAGAGTCCTGGCTGGAGAGTCGGCGGGTGGATCGTGCCGTTGACCTTGAGGAGCGTAGGCACGCTCACGAGTCACGCCTTCAAACCGCTCGCTTCGACTACGAGAAAGAGAAGTGGCGCGAGGATCTGTCGTTGGAGGTAGCTCGACGGCACCTGGAGGTGCGGATCGATGAGACACCCAAGCTGTGGTCCCTCGTTCGCGGCGTTGCTTACCATCTGACTTCGAACGAGTCGCTCGAAGTGGAGCACACCAAGGCCATTGCCAAAGAAGTAGAGGCATGGCGCTATTCCCGTGGGGGCCTGGTTGCCGAGGAGGAGACCCGAGACGTCGCGTTGGCGTTCCAGACCGTGCTGTGGGACAATTCAGGAACGAAGGCGGACTACAAGAAGATTCGGCAGGTGCGGCGCCTACTGGTTCGGTGCCTGCGCGCGGACCTCGGCCTCGGACGCACTGCCGACGGGGAGGATATCTATGGCCGAGTTGAGGCTCGCTTCGGTCTGAAGGAGCGACTGTCGAAACTTCAGGATGAACTTAAGCTTCCACGCGAGAGCGACTAGCGTTCGGTGGGCCGGTCGATTCCGGGTGAGATTGAGGCTGGCTGGAGGCGACCATGCTCCCATGCCATCCGGGACAGGTGGGCCAGTTGGAGTGCCGGAAGGTGCCCCGCATCCCGGAGCTACAGCAGTTCAGCTGACCCGGACCATCGCGTCACCGCCGTCGCGACCACCGTGTAAGCCTGCGCCTCGCCGCCCATCCGGATCGCGGCGCGGAGCCGGGGGTCGGTGTGCTTGTTCGCGTCGTACCAGCGGACCCTAGCGACGCGGTCGGTGGGCGCCTCCTTCAACGCCAGCTTCAGCAGGTCGTTGGCGGTGAGCGTCGGGTTGATCACGCGACCGCCTTGTAGGCCGCGTAGAGCTCCCGCGCGGTCTGCTGGAGCTCGACCGCGTGGGCCTTGAGCTCCGCCGAGCCGCCGAAGCGGGCGATGATGTCCTTCGCCTCGGTCGCCCGGGCCTGGGCGCGCTGGTACGCGAGGTAGGTGCGGAAGCCGGCGTCGGCGTCGTCGGGGTTGATCTTGTCGAGGGCGGTCTGGGCGGCGTTGGTCATCGTGGGCTCCGGTTTGGTGCCTGTGTAATGCTCTCTGTCTGGGTCCCTAGCAAGTCGAATAGAGTAGGTTTGGCGATGTTTATCGGCACGTTGAGCCCCACCGGAACGAGCGCGAGCCGCCCGAGGGGGCGGCCCGCTGGGGTGACCGGTTCGGCTAGGCGCGGCGGAAGGCGTCCGCTGCGTCGTGCTCGCCGCTCATGGCGAGGGCCTTGCCGATCGCGTGGCGCAGGAAGGCCATCCGGCTCTTGAACCCGAGGCGCTTCCAGGCGGCGTCCATGGTGTCGACCAGGGGCTCGGAGAGGGCCAGCGGGAGCACCAAGGTCTTGACCGTCGGATCGCGCTTGGTGGTGCGTTGCGTGGGGCCAACCGGCACCCGGCCCTTCTGGGCCTCGCGGATCTTCCAGATCAGGTAGCCGCGATGGGTGGAGCCGGTGGGGCGTCCGAGGGTCTCGCCGTAGAGGGCGACCAGCTCGTCGGTAGTCATCTTCGAGAGCTTGGTGGGGGCTTCAGGCGCGGCGTCCGTGGCCGTGTCGTCGGGGGCGGGCTCGTCGGCCGGCGGGGCGTCGGGTGCGGGTTCGTCGGCGAGCCGGGCGTCCGGGGTGGGGTCGACCACCGCGTCGTCAGGGGTGGCCTCGTCGCCAGCGCGGCGCGCCTCCTCGGCGTGGATGCGCTCCAGCAGCCAGGAGCGCTTCTTCTCGCGGGTGACCCCGAGGCCGAGGTCGGCGAACCGCTGCCAGAGGTCGGGCAGGGGGGTGTTGCGCGCGGTGGTGGTGGTCTTGCTCTGCTTCGTCATGGCTTGCTCCAACCCGGCGGGGGTTGAGCCGCCGGTGTCGCCATACACGCTTCGGTGCGGCGGCCCAGCAACACAATTCGCATGGAGCAACGCTGGCAGTTGGAACGATGCCGGACGTTCGCGCGTAGTCGCGCAGCTCGAAGTTCGCTGCTGGCGTCGTGGCCGAGGTGGGGCGCGCGGTGCGTCGGCGAAGCGCCGAGCCTCTGGACTTGGACCAGGGGGGAATGTCCGCGGAGTCCTTGAGGCCCGGCGCAGCGTACAACGCCAATGCTGAACTGGTACCCTATCGGTGTCGCCCTTGCTGCCTGGCTGTACGGCTAGGCACCCCTGTGGGCACCCGGGGTTGGCACGCTAATCAGCCACCACCACGAAGCGACGAGGGGATCAGGTAGAGCCGCTCACCCGCCTGCGCGACGAGGACCTTGCTGGACGTGAGCCAGGAGATGCCGAACGAGACGAGGCCGACAGCCTCGCCCCAGAACGTCAGCGCCGGATGCCGGTCGGCGATCGACTCGCCTGACCCAGCTGGCAACATGGAAGCGAGCGCCATGACGAGCATCGACGCCACGAGCAGCACACCGCACACCAGGTAGATCCAAGCGCGCCACTTCGCCGCCGGGTTGCCACCGTCCACGTTCTTCCCGATTGCCCGGTAGTAGAACCCGTAGCAGAAGTACGCCAGCACGATGAACATGGCCGACGCTGCCGCCGTGTGGATGGTCGACGCGTGCGTCACCGACGTCACCACCGGCGTGAGCGGTGCCTTGTCGATCGCCGTGCACGGGAACACTGCGATCGAAACCGAAGCTGCCCCCGCCATGGTGCTCAGGCCGGCATCGAGCTTCGACGTGCCTTCGAAGGCCAGCAGGAACGCGGCGATGGCAAACAAGAACCCGATGAAGATCGTCTGGGGGAAACCGCCGTACCAGTAGGATGCGCTGATCGAGGTCAGCTCCACATCGGGCAGCTGGAGCCACGCGAACAGGTACGTCAGCGGGGCCAACGTCAACGCGATGAGCCCGACAATCAGCTTGAGCACACGATGATCGACGTCGACGGGTTCGCCTTTCATTGCCCCTCCCTTGGGTTCGCGGCGGAAGCGTACACCAAGAGATGGCATGCTTGGGGTTCTGGAGACAGTTTAGGCGGTGCGACGCGCGCCAACCTGCCTCTTCGCTTGCCTCGCGAGTATGCTCGGCTCGTTGCTCGTCCGCTTGAGTCGGGCCGAGACCGACGCCCTCACGCGCCCACGAAGGTCCTCTCGCTGGTGTCCTGGGCCCTTCGATTCTGCAGTTCCTCAGGCGCTCACCACCCCCGGCCTTCCCGCAGCGCCTTCTGGCGCGCCAGCCCTTGCTGCTCTTCCACGTCGCGGATCAGTCGGATCACCTCCCTCAGCGAGGGTGCGTCCAGGGCTTCGAGGTTGATCGCGTACCGCCGGTGCATGGTGCGCTCGATGTGGGAGCGCGCCTCACGGGCGAGCCTTGCGACGCGTTCAGGGTCTTCAGGCATCGGTGCCTCCGTCTCGGGCATTAATCCGCATCGCCGACGAAAGCGCAACTCAAACCTTGACTACCGTGGCCGCTCACGCGTGTATGCGGACACGAGGGTCCACATGCTGCTGACCGAGGCCACCGCTGCCTACCTTGACTCCCTACGCGCCGAGGGCCGCTCGCCCCGCACCGTGGCCGCATACGCGGTCGACTTGGCTGGGCTGGCTACCGCGCTCGGACCGGTCCACCTGGAGGCGGTGACGCCGACGCACCTGATGACCTGGGCCGCCGCGCCACGAGGGAGGTCCTCAGCGAACCGGGCCCGCTCGGCGGTGCGAGGCTTGTTCGGGTTCGCGGTACGCGCGTGGTGGCTGACCCGCGACCCCTCGGGGGTGCTCAGGGTACGGGCCACACGGCCGGCTCCGACGCGCCCGTTGAGCGCCGACGACGAGGCCCGGCTGCTGGGGGCGATGCGCGACGCGGGCACCTGGGAGGGGCACAGGGACGCCCTGCTGGTGCGGACGGCGCTGGCCACAGGGCTGCGGGTGTCGTCGCTGGTAGGGCTCGACGTGGCGGGCGTGGGCGAGGGGACTTTGATCGTGCCGGTGAAGGGCGGCCACAGGATGGCGGTGACCATCGAGGCGGCGCTCGCGGAGGAGCTGCTGGAGGTCGCTGGCGACGAGGCGGTGTTCACGACCCGGAGCGGCAGGCGGCTCTCGGTGCGGCAGGTTCAGGTGCGGCTCGCGGAGTGGGCTGCGCGAGCGGGGCTGCCGGGGCTGCACCCGCACCAGCTGCGCCACACCTTCGGGTCGCGCCGCTACGCCGAGACGAAGGACCTGCGGGCGGTGCAGGTGGCGCTCGGGCACAGGTGGGTCACGACGACGCAGGGGTACGTGGGGGTGGGGTAGGTGGGCTGGCCGATATCCAAGGTACCGACTTGCTAACGGCCCACACGAAGAGCATTACACAGGCAGCCAAGCGGAGCCGAACATGACCCTCGCCGACCAAGCCTTCGACACCCTCCTCGCCGCTGGCGACACCCCGGCCTACTGCACCGAGTGCGCGGAGGACATCGCCCAGGCGGTGGTCACGCCGCTCGCCTCGGAGGTCCACGACGCCAAGGTGGGTCGCACCTACCACTTCGCCGACGGCTCGGTACTCCTGGCCCACAGCGGAGGCGCGGCTAGCTTCGAGACGACGGCGCTAATGGAACGCGCGCTGGCGGAGTGAGGGGCGGCCGGCGGAGACACCGAGCAGGCCACCGACACCCAGGGGAGGGCACCGCGGCAGGGCACGCCCACTGGTAGCTCGACCCCGATCGACCTGGCGTCCGGCCGCCACACGCGACCGCCGAGCCGCTCGGCCCGCGCTTTCCAGGTGAGCACGAGCGCCCACACCGCGCGCTGGACCGCGTCGCCGTCGGCAAGCGGTCCCGATCGCCACACGACCTCGGTGCCGCGCACCCGGGCGAGGACGCCATCGGGGTAGGGCTCGACTTCGACGACGTAGAGGTGGAGGGGCATGCCCCAGCGTACGCCGAGGGGCGGTCAGGGGGTGGCCGGGGTGCGCCGTGTTTCGACTGCCGCGCCGCGTGGCCGGGCCGATCGGGCCGCTAGACGAGCACTGTCGGCCTACCTGCGGCCGAAAGGTTGCTGTTCACCGCCGCCACGAAGTCTGGGGGGTACATCGCGGAAACTTCTTGCCAGCCCTGTTCGACGCCGATCAAGGCAAAGGTCTGGAAGAAGACCCTGGCCCAATGCTCGTGCTGGAACGAGCCAGCAGCCATTGGATCGCTGAATCCCCAGTGTCCCGGTTCGGATGGCCACGGCATCCGCTCGTACCCGACCACGCGCTGGGCGCAGACGATCGCGCGGTCGAGGAGGTACATTGCCCGATCTGACTTCAGGTCTGCGGCCAGTCGCGCTGCGCGGTCGGTCGACTCGTAGAAGCGGCGTCGGCCCGACTTCGCTTCGGAAATCGCGTATAGTTCGAACAGGCCTGCGACGGCGAGGTTCACTTCGAATGCCGAAAGTCGTCGCCCATGGTTCAGACTCACGAGCAGTTGCCTCTGATTGGCACAGAGGTTGGCCATAGAAACGGCGGAGTCGAAGTGGAAGAAGCGCCGAGCCAGCGGGGCGAGCCAAATCACGTCGACCACGGCCAAGCCGATGCCGAGAACGGACAGGTAGCCAATCAGTGGTGACAGGGTCGGCATGGGGAAGGCCTCGCAAGCTACTGGCCGAGGTTAGTCGATGCGCGGTTAGAATCGCAAGGACCGCGAAAGCTCGCTCATCGACTCCCAGGCTCGTTGGCCGCGCTCCGCTTACTCACCAACCCCACCGCCGCCTCGTGGTTCGCTTCGTGCACGCCCTCGCAGGCCTTCACCGCCGCTTCGGCGAGCGCGAGCGGGTCGGTGCCCTCGGCAGGAGCCAGCGCGGCGCGGAGGGCCTTCTCGCACTCCCAGTAGCCTTCGGGCACGGCCGCCTGGACCGCGGGGGCGGGCGGCGGTGCCGGCGGGGGCGTCGGGGTGGAGCAGGCGAGGAGGGTGAGGATGAGGGACATGGAGACCTCGGGTCAACCAGACCGGACAGGTACACCGACACACACCGTCTTTGCCAACCGACCAGCGCGGTTCGGTGTTCGTCGTTGACAACGCCACGCAGTGATCGTAGCGTCGAGGAGAACGGCCCGCGGGCCTTGAAGAAGGGGAAAACCATGGCGCACCATGCGAACTCACATCGCCGCTTTGCTCGTTTCGGATTCGTGGTCCTGTTGGGCTTGGCGGGATGTGATCCTGGGCACCCTGGAGCTGAGGCCGAGCACGCTGCGTCGTTGAAGCTGGACACGGGAGGGTTTGACCCGTCCGGCAGCGACGTCGACAGGTCTGCGCGCATCCCAGATGGAAGCCCGGTCCGTGCAATCCAAGCAATGAAGGAGACGATGAGAGCGTCTGGCACCGGGGTGATGTCGGGGCGCGCGGGCGAAGAGCCTGTAGCGACCTTCGATGCCCGCCCAGCTGGTAGCCGCCATATGCTCAAGGAGCCCAATGCAACCACGCGTCTTCCGCACCCCCAACCAAACGAGGCTCGTTCGAAGCCCCTGCCGGTATCGGTTGCTACGGAGCGCGGCACCGACATGCGGCATCTGGTGGCGATGCAGCGAGATTTCGGCGACAGCACCGTTTTCAGAGTACAGCCCGAGGGAGGGCCCGGAGGGCTTGGCGGCGTCGTGGCTCAGACCGACGACTACACAATCGCCTGGTTCGAGACGCCAACCGGTCCGGTGACGATGGGTGGCGCTGCCCACTCCAAGCTTGAAGTCATTGAGACGGTGGGGACCGAGAGCTGTGGTGCCACGCCGTCGACGCATGAAGTCGAAGAACAAGACGCTGAGGATCAATCGCGGGCGTACTTCGCAGGCGGGTCTCCTGAAGGTGAAGTAGATCCAATCGACGTACTGTTCCTGTTCGAAAACGGGACCTGTTCGGGAACAAACTGCAAGGCACTGGTAAGGTTGCAGAACGTGTTCGGAGGCGCGGCCACGTTTCCGCCGCTAGCGGGAGTGGCCGCAGCTACGATTCAAGACGCGTTTCTGCGCAGCGGGACTCACGCGTCAATTCGCGTCGTCGGCGTCCAGGCGCTCCCATTCAGCGTCACCAACGACGCGTGCGTGGCGCAACAGAACCTAAATCAGAACGTAGGCGCGGACGTTGCGGCGCGCGCGGCAATCGACACAGCGCGAGACGCTGCGGGTGCCGACGTCGTCGTCGTGTGGGTTGGAAATCCTGGAACGTGGGGTGGATGTGCAGCTCTACCTCGTGAACCGTCCAGTCTCCGGAGTGAGGATTCGTTTATTACGGTCATCGACGCGGGGGCGGGGCCGTTGGTTTATCCTCATGAGTTTGGACACCTTCTGGGAGCGGGGCACGATCGTTCGCTTCTTACGCAAGGTCAGCGTCCTAATTTGTGGGAAAACGCATCTCCTGCAGGAGAATCTTACGCATTTGGTCACATTCAGTGCGTGACGAGCGGTGGGACCGTCACGGGCCATCGAAGCATTATGGTGACCACCAATTCCGCGGAATGTGCGGCGAGCACGTGGCCGCAGTACAATGTGTACTCCAATCCGTACCTGTATTTTCCTGGTACGGCCATCCCAGGCGGAACTTTGAGTCCCCCGAATCCGCCGAACAATGTTCCTTTCACTGTTCCGGATACGGGGGCCACGCTAACCGTTGCGGAACGTAACTTGATTTCCAATCGAGACTCTAACGTCGCTAGGCGGATTCGCGAGACGTCGGGTGCTGTCGCCGCCTATCGAATCGCTCCATCGTTCGGTGTCGCCGGGGAAATCACCTCGCCGACCCCCGGGGCAACATTGTCGTCGTCGCAAACCTTCACGTGGTCTGCCGCGACACCGGCACCAGGCGTGACGGCGGTGTATGTACTAGAGATTGGGGCGGCAGATGCAGCGTTTCCGACTCTGTTTCCTGCCACGACATCGACCTCGATGACCGTGACCGTACCGAGTCCGCCGGGTACGACCGAGGCGGCCTACGTGCGCCTGTGGTCGATGGTCGATACCGACAAGTGGACCTGGTCCGAATTTCGATACAACACCGACGGTATCGTACGTGGTTGCGTGGAGGACCCTGAAGCGGCCTCAATGTGGCCGGAGATGGTGCAGTACTCCTGCGAAAGCGGTGGTCAGCCGGTCTGTGACTACGATGGGGTCGCAGGTGAGGTGACTTGCCGGCTGGACAATGCGACCGGTTCCGCGGTCCCGGTCCTGTTCGCCATAGCAAACCCCACTGGCAGCGCGCGTCACTACGACCTGGCACTGATGGGGCAGGACCGGGCCCCCGGTGGCTTCTGCTGCTTGATCAGCGACGCGAGCAACCTGATCGATAAGGTATACATTGCTGGGTCACCGGTCACGGACCAGATTTCCCTCAGCGATTTCGGATACGACATGGAGCCGTTCACGTCCTCATCTGGCCTGACGTGCCTGGTGGAGGGAAAGGATGGTGGCGACCTGATCCATGGCTCGACGTCGACGGATAGTGACTACCTTGACGATTTGCGTGGCTGGAACAACGGTGACGTGATCTTCGGCCATGAAGGCGGCGATTTGATTCTGGGCGGTCAGGGAAATGACTACCTTTATGGTGATGACGGGTTCGATACGCTGATTGGCAAGAACGGTTCGGATGAGCTTCATGGTGGCACCGGCTGGGACACGCTGTGCGAGATCAATAAGGCAGATCTCATGGTGGGTTCACCGAGTTGGACCTCCGCGGACTGGAACGTGTTGTACTACGCAAAGTCGTCCGATGGTTCGTTCAACGCGTCTACGACCGTGAACTCCGACTTCCACCTCTGTGGGCATAAGGACTTCACTGCCTCGTGGGGGGACTGCGACACCGCTGCGAAGATTCTCGAAAATCCTCCGGGTGAGTGCGGGGTCGACAATCGTATGCCAGACTAGGCTAGGTTCGGCTGGAGGATGAGGGTGGCACGACTGGGTCTAATGTTTGTCTTCGTGGTCGGTTGCGAGGGTCTCGCCACGATCGACTGCGGGGATGGATGTCCCACCGATGAGAGTCCGGATAGCGATTCAAGGGAGACGGACGACACCACCGACGTGTCGCCGGTAGTTGGCCTCGGGCCGGTTGACCACTCGGCAACAGGCTTCGTCCATCTCTTCCACTCCGCCCTGGCGGTGGCCTGGACTCCCACCCGTGGTGGAGCCGCGTGGGGAGGCGGGACGGGGGGCGACACCCACTGGGAGAATCCGTTCGGTCGATGGCAAGAGACCCGTTTGGCACCGCGCGCCGCCAACGAATTTGACTACTCGCGTGCGTGCGTCGCATCCGCGGACGAGGTGACGTGCAACGGTGCCGCGTCCGTCACATGGCCCAGAGATTGGCCCCAGATGGGCGTCCTGCACGGCTCAAAGCTCTGCGCGGTGTTTGCGGGGGGTGAGGTGAAGTGCGTCGGAACCTCCACGACGCCTCCCGTAGGGCCTGCCGCCCGCATCACCGCCAGGGATGTCGACTCGGGCTGCATCCTCGCATCCGACGGCACGCCGACGTGCTGGGCAGCCCCGGGCGAGGACCCGCCCGCCTTACCGGGAACGTCCGAGACGTGGGCCGAGCTCGGCGTCGACAGGCGCACGGCCTGCGGCATCGACCCCTACGGCGAGGCCTGGTGCCTCCTCGACGGCATCGACGAACCCCAGTCGCTGGGCGGTCGCCTGCCCCTCACCCACCTGTCCGTGACCCACATGGCCGCGTGCGCCATCGACGCCGACCAGAAGCCCCGCTGCGGGGACTGGGACGAGCTGCCCCATCCCGGGATCGCCGCCATGCCAGAGCTATCCGACGTGACGGCGATCAGCGTGACGAATGGGGCGCTTTGCGTCGTGCGGAACGCCGACACTGCTGAGTGCTGGGGTGCCGGCACGGCCGTTTCGAGGCAACCCGGCGAGTGGTGATGGTGGGTGCCCCCCGGTGACTGCGACTAGGACCCGGCAGGGGAGCGCGCTTGATGCTGCCTTCTGGGTGCATCGGCGTGGTGCTGAAGGGGGTCCAGGTTGGGAGGGCGGGAGAGCACGTCCTAAATCCAGGCTGGGACCGTTCCAACCTGTCGGTTCGCTGGTGTAGGTTGGCGCGAACTACCGCCGCCTCCAGTCCCACGGCGCATCGAACCGCCCGGCCCACATCCCCATCCGAGCGCGCTGCGCGAACGACTCCTCGTCGACGTAGTCCATCGAGTAGTCTCGGTAGGCCATCGCCCAGCCGATCGCCACCATCGCCGCGTTGAGGCTGTCGGTGCCCACCCAGCACTTCGCCACGGTGCGCCCGTAGTGGTCGGTGTCGTAGCGGTAGCAGCGAACTTGCGCGAGACCCACGGCCCCCAGCAGCGTGGCGGTTGCCGCCTGCCCGCAGTCGTAGGGGAGGCCGTCGGCGCGCAGGCACGTCTGCCCGGATTCCGGGGCGTCGATGCCGTGGAGGCGGATGCGGACGCCACCGACGTCCAGGGTGTCGCCGTCGATCACGCGTGCAAGGCCGCTGATGTGTGGCCCCGAGGGCTCGGCGTTGGTCCCGGTGAGCCAGGCCGGCTGCGCAGGAGCTGGCGGCAGCTGCACGGCCACCGGGGCGGCCGCGGGCCCGTCGAGGCGATCCGCGAGGCGGGCTCCCACGAGCAGCACTGCGAGCGTCGAGATGCCCAGGCAGCCCATCGCCGCCAGGCCCACCATGGCGAGGCCGCCGATGAGGTAGTTGCCGACGCGCGGCCGAGGCGGTTCGCTCACACGGGCTCCTGGCGCGGCTGTGGCCCTGGCGACGGAAGGCCCGACGGGGGGTAGGGGTTGCGCACGCGGGGGGTAACCATGGCGTGGCAGCCGATCACGACGCCGGAGAGGGTGGCTGCGATCGTCACGGCCCATGAGCGCGAGAACGAGCAGCTGGAGTTCAAGGCGATCTACTGGAAGAAGGAAGGCGACCGCCCGGCTGCGCAGGAGGCCGGGAAGGACGTTGCGGCCTTCTTGAACGCGCTCGGTGGCACCATCGTGGTGGGGATCGGCGACGGCGAAGGCAACGACGGAGTTGCCAACGGCCTAGCGAGCGTCCCCGATCCAGAGCAGCGCGCCCGCGACCTGGTGGAGCAGTTGCGCGCCAGCTTGGTGCCCTCTGGGGCGGCCGAGTACGCGACCCCGGTGCCGCTGACGGTGGGGGGCAAGGGCGTGCTGGTCGTGAACGTGCGCCCCTGGCCATACGGCGTTGTGGGAGTGCGGTGGGGCGGGACTGGCGAATCGTATCGGTTCCCGGTGCGGCATGGCGCACGGATGGTGGACCTCGCGTGGGAGGATGTGGTCATGCGGAACGAAGCGGCGAGACGGAGCACCTGGCTGCGGCTGCACGCTTTGGTGGGTGGTCAGAAGTGGGCGTGGGTGTGGATCCATTCGACGGTGGCGGCGCGAAGCGGAACCGTCTGCATGCCGATCAAGCCGTCCAAGGGGCAGCACGCGGCGTATGTCGAGTCGATGTCCGACGACACCCTGGAGCTGGTGATGCTGGGTGGGGATCTTCCAGCGGCAGCGTTGAAGGCAACTGCAGTCCAGGTAGACGAGGAGTATCAATACGCGGACATGGTAGGCAAGCGTGAAGGGTGGCGCGCGATGGAGTCGGCGAAGCTGAGTCGCGCTCCAGGCTGGTCCAACCACGAGTCCGGCAGGCTGGTCCTTCCGCTGAGCACCATCCGCGAGGTTTGGCCCACCAAGGCGAAGAGCGGGAGTGCGCCCGAGACACGTCTGCTCCTGGACGTGGACATCTACTTCGAGGACGGGGGGTGGACGTTCGAGGCGGCCAAGTAGGGACGGCTGGGGTCGTCTTGGTCCCGCACTGTGAGCGGGGAGCGTTGGGCGCGGTGGTCTGGTGGGCATCCCCCTCGGGGGCAGTGAGGCAGTCGCAGTCAACGCGCCGGCGCGCGCAAGCACTCCTTCGGTGGTCAGCAGTGGGGGCTGCGTGCAGCTAGAGACTCGCGGCCCGGGCGCGCGCGATGGCTCCAGCAAGAATGGCGAGGACTAGAAGCCAAGCTAGCACCTCCCAGAAGCCCAAGCTGCCGGTGTTACAGCAGCCGCCGCCAGCGCGCGACGTGCCGTCTTCCTCATCGGGCCGAACGTCGGGCGGCGGCGTGTCGGTGCGGTGCTCGTCGGTTTCGCGGGGGCGCTCATCAGAGTCGCGCGGGCGCGCGTCCGTGTGCTCTTGGTCTGTTTCCGCTTGATCGGTGTGTTCGATGGGCGGCGGCTCGCCATCCGTGTCCGGTGGAGTGGTATCCCGTTGCGAGCAGTCTCCGAAGACCAGGTATGACCGACCAAGAGAGCCAGTTCCGGAGGCGCGGGCACCTAGAAGGAAGTCGTCGCACCCATCCCCGTTTGCGTCGCCAACTGCCGTGATCTGATAGCCGAAGTCAGTTGTGCCATCCTCGAACTTGAATGCGGCATGGGAGGACTTCACTGGCGCAAGCTCTGGGTAGGGTGTCACCTCCGTGCCATAAAACAGATGTACGGTGCCGGTGGTGTCGGCATAGAAGAGGCTGTCGCGTGTGATCAGGAAGTCAGCGACATGGTCGCCGTTGAGGTCGCCGACGCCACGCACTTCAAACGTTCCGACGCCGTCGTTGTCCCATGCTCCCTGTACGCTGGTCGACTCCCCATAGATCCTCGGCATAGGGGAACCAAGTTTGTGGGGGCCAGCACCTGCTTGATCGGTGGCACCGACTATCCAGTAGACTCCAGCGTCCTTCTTGCCTAGCACGTCATGGTGTGGTGCTCCAAGCACCAGCTCCGCGCCGGCATCTCCGTAGAGGTCGATGAGTCCAACGCGGTAGCCCAAGTTTTCGTCCGTAGTGGCACCCAGCCAAGTCAGGTGCGCACTGGAGGCGACGCTTATGGTCGACAACCGAGCGGCGCTGCCTCGCCATAGAAAAGCTGCACCAGCCTGCGAGTGAGGCTTCCCGGGCGCGCCAACCAAGAGGTCGGGGAAGAGGTCAGCATCCGCGTCACCGACCGCCAGCGAGGCACCGAACTCCCTGTCCTTTTCGTCACCGAATATTCTGGCGTGGATCACGGTGGAACTCGGAAGGTCTCCAACCATGGGATTGGTCGTCCCGTAGGTGATGTAGACTGCCCCTGTCTGTACTCCCTCCAGCGGAGGTACGATGCTGGTCTCGAATCGACTGGAGCCGATGAGGTCGTCGCATCCATCGAGGTCTAGGTCCGCAGTTTCAATCGCCAAGAATGGGTCGCCGTTTGCGGTCGCCGATGCTTCCGACAAGTGGGCGGTCCCAGACATTCGTGTAGCCTGGCCGTGGAACACCGCAAAGGAGATTGTAGGAATAACTGCGTTGGGTGCTTGGGGAGCGAGGACGACGTCGTCGAAGCCGTCACAATTGATGTCCATCAAGAGCATCTGTCGTGTGTTGCCAATACGATGGCGGGCTTTACCCGCTACGGGTGGGCTGTCGATTGTCGCAGCGGCGGTGCCGACTGGTATAGGTGTTCCGTCTGACGCAAACGGCCCATAGAAGATGTAGATCTTCCCCGTTTGGGAACCCAGAATATCTTTCGCCGTCGGGGCCCCAATGAGAATGTCTGGATGCCCGTCTCCGTCCAAGTCGCCTGAAGCGTGACTAAGCCCCACGCCGTCCCCATGAACGGCCGCCTCGAATATCCTGCCAGGAAACGTGGAGCCCGCACCTTCGATCGGTACAGTGCCCGAGAACTCAGCAGCGCCACCGGCGAGGTGAAACAGGGCCGCCGAGCACGCGACCACTACTCTTGACACCCGCATTTTCACCCCCCGTGTTGGTTCAGCAGACTCGGCGAGACCGTACCACACCGATGGCGTGATCGACCAGGCAACTTGGTGTGTGGAAAGCGGGCGCTTCAAGTGTGAGAGCAGCATCTCACCCTACGGCGGGTCGTGTGGAACGAGCGCCATGTCGAGGGGAGGGTGCTGGGCGTGCTGGGCGGGAATGCACTCATTCAAGCGATGACTGTCGGCCTGGCGCGCACGCGCTCGCCTGCTGGTGGCGGGTGGGGGCCGAGGGCACGTGGTTGCCTCGATGGTTACCCGTGGGAGGGGAGGTCGTCGTGGGCACGAAACGCGCGTGGGCGCTCATCTCGGCACCCGTTCTCGCACTGATCCTGCTGGGTCAAGCGGTGGCCGTGGCGAGCGGCACAGATCCGTGGTCGGCGCGGGTGGCGGTCATTCGCTTCGAGGGCGATCGCGCTGCCGCGTGCGTGGACAGCGCCATGACGGTGTCTTGGGGCCCGACAGGTCCGCCCACGACGCCGGGGTTGATCTCGGTGAGCCAGCTGGCGCTCGCCGTGGCCGATGACGCCAGTGCCGGGCCTCGGGCCGACACGCTGTTCAGACGTGACATCGCAATGGACCGATGGAGCCTGATGCTGCTTTTCCTGCTCGACAACCGAATCCCCATTGAGGACGTTCGGGACCCAGGATCGCCCGCCACACTAAACCCGCCGACATCACCACCGATGACCAGCGAGCAGGCGCGCACAGCTATGGCCGAACTGTTCGGAGCCGAGTTCGTCGCCTTGCAGCGGCGGTCGACGCAGTCCTGTGACGCAGTGGCGCGCCCGGTTCTTGGCTCCTGCGTTCTCGGGTTCTCGGCCACGGCACCGACAGGCACGACCGTTCGCTGGACCGGGGTCGCCAAGCACTACAGCGTGCGCGCGGTCGTCGACTCGGACGAGGCGCTGAAGGGGTGTTTGGCCAGCAGGGGGACGTGGAAGCCGTCCGACCTCAACGACCCCGAGGTGGCGCGCGCGATTGCTCGGGAGCGCCTGACGGACGTGATGCGGCAGGTTGAGGCGTTGTAGGCTAACGCCGGCCGCCAGTGGCCAAGTCCGGACGCTGGGGACGTGGGCAAGGCAGGGGGTGATGGGAGCTGCGCAGGCGGCGCTGCTGCCGCTCGCCCGAGCGCGGCAGGCGTGCGCGAGGGTTGGGCTAGCGCCAGTCCAAACTGATGAACCTCTCGATCTCGAACCGCCCCGGCGCGCTGTTGGACTCGGTCAGGCAGCCGAGGTCTTGTAGGTCCGTGATCGCGCGTCGCACGGCTTTCGGCTCGGGCTCCTCCAGGCGGAAGTCCTTGCAGTACGAAGTGACGGCCACAGGGATCTGTTCGGCCGCGATCGTGTTGTCCGTCAGGTCGCGGTCTTGCCACGCCGCCCACAGGACTAGGCCGGCCGATTCGCCAATCGGTTGCGAGAAACTATCTCGGGCCTTCCAAGCCTTCTTCAGAACGCTGGTGGCGATCGCAAGCGGCGTCGCTTTGGTGCTGAACTCGAGCGCAGTTTCAATTAACGTCGCGACCACGCCGATGAAGTCTACCTCGACGTGCCTCGCTCCATACGATCGCATGTCCCTCGGCATGCCGGTTACGCCGATGGTTCCGACGATCTCGTAGACCGCGTCTGGGCCAATCTCGGGTCTGCTGGGCCGGCTAGAAGGAGGTTCCCGACCCAACGGGTTGGATAAGGTGTAGGCGAGGGTGATCGACGGCACCATGGCGTCCACCACGGGCACGACATCCTTGTCGCCGACTCCGGCCTCAACAGCGAGCTCGCGCGCGAACTCGCGGAGGCGCGCGGTTTGGAGTGGTTCTTCGCTCGTAACGTCGTCGAACATGGTGGAGCCCTCCCTAGGCCGGCGTGTCCTCGCCTTCTCTCGGAGTAGGCACGCCCGACTAGGCGTCAACGAGAAGGACGGGAGAGGTCGTGGCGTAGCGAAGCTTCTGCTAGTCCGATCTCGTCAACATGAAGTGCGGGTAGTTGTCGAGGGCGAAAGGGAGCGACTTCTCCTTCAACGCTACTCTCAGTGCGTCTCCAAGTTCTACGCCATCGTCCATGCTAGTGACCGTGACCAGCACGATCGCTCGCTGACGTGCCGTGCCTGCCCCTTCGGGGTCTGGTGTACGCAGGGTGGACACGTGCCGACCCAGGGTAAGGCGGTAGAGAGGTTGCCCAGGTCGCGCGAACCGGCGCAGCCAGGACACCATGGTGGTTGCTCGTGCATCCGCACGCCTTGTCTCCGCCGTCTCGCCTTCGGCTGTCAGTTCTTCCGACGCGACTCCGATCGCTACGATGGCCTTCGCGCTTTCGAGGGCCGATCGTATGCCGTCGCTGTTGAGCACGTCGATGATGTCCAAGAACGGCTCGCCATTGAGCTGAACGTCGTTGTCACTGCCGAGCTTCCACCGGTACTCTTGTGATGCAACATGAATCGTAAGTTCGGCGGTGCCATCTTGTCCATGGTACGCGACCGTGGCTTGATCCCAGATGTCGACTCTGGCGACGCGCACGACGTTCGCACGCGCCCCGACCTTCGCAACAGGCGGCGCCTGCCCTCGTTGCCGGGCGACAGAGTCCGTGTCCTGCGGCGGAGGCGGAGGCGGAGGCGGAGGCGGAGGCGGAGGCGGAGGCGGTGGTGGGCATTCGACATCCGTGACTGCATGCGCAGTCACCCGGAACAGTAGGAAGGCGGCTCCCGCTAGTACCATCCACGCCAAGTAGATCCAGAGCGGGATGCACCTTGCGATAGCGAACCACGACGGGTTGGGCACGTCGCCTCCGATGTCGGCTTCCCTCGTCTAATACCCGTTAGGCGCGCCCGCCGTCGATACGTCGCCTAGCCGCTGGCCCACGCCGACGCGACCTGGCGTAGACGACGTTGACCCACCGCCAAGCGCAGCGCGTCGGTGGCGATGTCCAGTTGCTTGCTCACCACTTCGAGGCGCTTGAGTAGCTGGTCGTAGCGGGGGTCCGGGGCAGAGGGGGAGGCACCCTTGATCCCTTCACCGACGGCGAGCACATGCTCCTTGGCGGTCTCGGTGCGGGCGGCGAGCTCATCGTGGAGTTCGTTGAGACGGTCCAGGCAGAAGGAGTAGTTGGCGTCCTTCAAGTCGTCGCCAGGCAGGTTGTGGTGGCAGCGGAGCATGAAGACCATGGTGCCGTACCTGCCTTCCAGGCGGTTCATTCGTGCGGGGCCTAGCGCTTTGTAGAGCAGGTGATGGCAGTCCTCCCACTTGGGGAACTCCAGGTCGCCGAGCTTTCCCCAAAGCTGACCCACGTCGTAGCGGGCATCGTCGACGACGTTGGGGTTGAGCGAGTCCAGGCCCGCGACCAAGGAAGGCACGTGGGGGTCTTGGGCCTCACCGAAGGAGGCGGCCTCGGCCTCGGCGAGCAGCTCGGCCGTGGCGCGGTCCTCTAGGGCGCCGAGGGCGGATTGGATCCCGCGAAGGGCCCACGTCAGCTCGGCGACGCGACCAAGGGGTGCGGCGTCCTCCGGCTGGTCGGCTCCGAACACGGCAACGAGGTGCTCATGGAGGGCCTGGCGGGCCTCTTTCGAGCGATCCTGAAGGGCTGGCAGATTTGGGGTCATGCGACACCATGCGACTGAATGCGACAGGTTCCGGCGGAGGCACATCGCCAGAAGCGGCGGACGTCGCAGACAATGCGTGCGACGACCCCGAACGTCGGTTGCATGCCGCAGGCGGCCTCATCTGCACACGTTTGCACCTCGTTGGCCGATGGGCTGTGGAGGCACTGGATCATGGCGCAGCGGGGGGCGCGGCGCTGCGCTCGGGGTGCGCGTCGAGCCACGCCCGACACACCGCCACCAGGGCCCGGCCTCGGCGGTTGCGACCCTCCAGCGTGCCGACCACGTGCTCGATCGCGTCCTCGACCACCGACGCCTCCTCGACGACGAAGGTGATCACCTTCGGCGCACCGCCTTCGTGTGCAGCGGCCTCTTCCTCCAGCTCAAGGACCAGGCCGGCGGGCAGCTTGAGCAGGGCGAGGTGGTCTTGCAACTCACGCTCGCTGAACGGCATCAGCGTCTCCAGGTCGGCGAGGGTGGTGGTGCGCGACAGGTCGTGCACCAGCTCCGCCAAGAGGTCAGGTGCCGGCTGCCCTCCCAGCTCGTTGAGGTTGACCGTCAGCATCTTGGCCCGGGCGTCGGGTACGTCGAGCACCACACAAGGCACCTCGCCGAGCCCCAGCTGCGTCGCCAGCTTCCAGCGGTGCTCGCCATCGATGATCTGGTACCGCTCCGCGTCGTCGGGATGCAGCCGCACGACCAGCGGCTTCACGAAGCCCTCGCGCTGGATGTACGCCTTCATCTTCGCGAAGGTGCGCGTGTCGACGCGGTTTGGGTTCCACGGGTTGGGCGTGAGGGCACCGACGGGCAGGAGCCTCACGTCGAGGGCCTGGAGGCCCACAGCGGTCGTCCGCGCCGCGCCACCGGGTGCGGGGCCGCCTGGCTCGGGCTGCGTGGTGCCCGCGGGCGGCAGGGCGGCGACAGGGGACTTGGGCATCAGGTTCTCCCGACAAGGATGAGTTCGAGGTTGGCGGCGCGACGCTCTTCGCTGGCGAGCCCCGCGAGGTGGGCGTAGCGGAGCGCTTGAGCCGAGACGGATGAGCGGTGGCGCGCGAGCGCCTCAGACAGGGCCCCGACGTCGGTGGTCGGCCCGCCGTAGGACACCGCCACGATGGGGATGTGGGATGCGGCCGCGAAGAGCTCGTCCAAGAACGCGAGGCTGTCGGCCTTGCTGAACCGAGACGGGGTGGCGTCGACCCTTGCTCCGCAGAGCAGCTCGTCGATGGGACGCAGCGCCACCTCGTAGGACACGGTGCCACCGTAAGGGCTATCCAAGTAGAGGATGTCGGCTTGCACCTGCCGGACGAAGTCGAGCGCATCGCCCTGGCTCACGACGTGGGCCTTCCCGTTCGCGAACACGCCCTGGTTGATCTTGGTCGCCAGCTCGCGAAGCAGGGTGAGCGGATGGAGCCCGACCACGCGCTCGGCGCTGCCTCGGAGGTACGCCTCGTCGACCTGGTCGAACTCGCCTGCATCCAGCTGGTGGATGATGGTCTTCGCGCCGAAGTTGCCCATCGGTCGCTGTTCGAGGAGGTAGCGGACGAGCAGCAGCCGCAGGAGGGCACCGCGCTCGCCGGTCACGCCCCGCGCCACCGCCATGGCGTTGTCGAGGAAGGCGGCATGCCTCGGGGTGACGATGTCGGGCTGAAAGGCGTCGCGCACGAAGCCGTCGGTCTCGGTGGGCACGAAGAGGGAGGCGAGGTCGGCGTCGCGGAGCAGGACGCGGTCGTTGGCGATGAGGGCCTCGCCGATGGTCGTGCTCCTGGCGGCGATGTCGTTGGCTCGGACCGCGTAGCCTCGCGCCTTCGCGTAAAGGCTGACGGAGCCTCCGCCGAGGAAGGCATCGGCGAATACGGGTGCGTCGCTTGCGGGAGGGAGGTGCTTGAAGATCGCCCCGACGAGTCGCCGCTTGCCGCCGAGGTAGGACGGCAGCGCCTCGAACATGCGCATCATGGGCGGCCCCGGGTGTTGCCACCGACGAGTGCGTTGAGGAGCAGGCGCTCGACGCGAGCGATTCGCTTGGCGACCTTGCGCAGCCGGGTGTTCGCGAAGGCGTCGGGGAGCAACGGCGGAGGGGGTAGCTGGTTCACGGCCGGGCCTCGGTGGGGATGAGTGCAGCCTCGATGCGGGCGAGCCGTCCGGCGAGCTCTTCGGCCTCCACACCGCGCTGGGCGAGTTCGAGGACGGTGCGGCATGCCGAGAGGCGGACGGCCTCGTTCTTGGACGCGACGAGGCCAAGCAGCGACGTGACGGCGAACCGGATGCCTGCGCGGAGGTCGGTCAACGCCTCGTCGGAAGCCTCGCGGCGAGCGGTGTCGACAGCGGTGCGGAAGGGGGGCTCGGACAGCCAGCGGTACCACGTCGACCGGTGCAGGTTCGCAGCTTCCAGGCCCGCGCGCAGCGTCGCTGAACCCAGCACCACCGGGATGGCCTGGGTCTGGCGCTCGGTGAGGCCGTCGATGCACTCCGCCGAGGAAGACATGGTGCTCAGCCCACCGACGCGAAGGCGGGGTTGGCCGGCTGGACCAGGGCGTCGAGGTCGCGGACGGGGATGAGCAGGCGCTGCACGACACGCTTGGCGTTCGGCAGCCGCCCATCCTCGACCCACCGACGAACGGTGCGGGTGGAACGGCCCACGTAAGAGGCGGCGTCGGAGAGGGACAGGTGGTCGTTGAGCATGAGGTCCTCCAGGATGGTACCTTCAACGTACCCTGTCCTCGCATTGCCACTCGTCCGCCGATGTCCGGGGTTCGCAGGTGCTTTGACGCCCATCGACACCACGGGCGAGAGGCGACGTTGGAGAGCATCCGAGGAGATGCGGTACCCATCGGACACCCGGACGGCTGGCAGCGCGCCGCTGTGGATCCAGGCACGCACCGTGTCGGTCCGGCAGCGGAGGAGCGTAGCGACCTGCTGCACGGTGAGGTGACGGCGGCTCATCGGACCCACCCGTTCGCCGTGACACATGTGACGCATCCATGACGCGTTTCCTGGCGAAGTGTCATCGAGGATGCCGGCCGAGAACCGTCGCTTTGGATAGGTAGTGACACTAGTGACACTTTTCTTCTAGGATTTCTCCTAGAGGGATGTGCCGCTGCTCTCTCAGTAGGGAACAAACCTTCCGAAAAAGTGTCATTGGCGTCATTCGCGCGGAACCGCGCTTTGTAAGACGATCGTCGCGTGACGGATTCAGCGCACCGATGTGTCACTTGGACTCCCGACGGAGCCGCAGGCCTCTCCAGAACCGGCCCTGCGCGGTGCGACCTCCTTCGAGACCGTGGTCGGAGCAGCGGCGGGTGAACGTGTTCTGTGACCACGTCGTGCGTCCGTTCGTTGCGCACCAGCTTCGGAAGCGCTCGTAGAGGTCGGCCTTGGCCACAGAGCTGTGGGGGGCGAGGTCGACCTCGTCGTCGAGAAACTGAACCAGCACGTTGGCCTCCTCGACGTACTTGGCTTTGGCGGCGTCAATCGCAGCGCAGGAGCCGAGTCCGTCCTCCAGCCATCGCTTCGCCCCCGCGATCGCCCAAGCAAGGATGCCCTGCGCCTCGTCGCGCAGCTTTTGGGGCAGCTTCGGGTCGCGTTCCGACTCGGGGACTTGGTGCGCGAAGGGGACGACCACGAGGCGTCGCCAGATGCCGACGTCTGTGCCTGAGATACCGGGCAGGTGGTTGACCGCGAGAACCAGCTTGTGTGTCGGCACGAACTCGAAGTGGTCACGATGGAGCTTGCGCGCCTTGACGCGATCGCTTCCCGTGAGGTGCTTGACCATGGCCTCGTCGAAGTGGTGGTCGTGGTTCACCTCGCTTCCGACAGCGAGGCGCGCGCCACACAGGTCGGCCATCCCTGTCGGGTGCGCCTCGTTCGACCGTTGAAGGAGCAGGCCCGGAGCGGCGGTCTGGCCGAAGGGGCCGAGGATCTCCAAGAGCACGTCGAGCAAGGTCGACTTCCCGTTGGCACCCGTTCCGTACCAGAGGAAGAGGGACTGCTCTTCGGTTGACCCCGTGAGGCAGTAGCCCAGCAGCTTCTGGAGCCAGGAAATGAGGTCGGAGTCGCCGCGGAACGTCGTGGCCAGGAACCCGTGCCACGTAGGACACGTGGCGGTGCCGTTGTAGGCGATGGGCACCTGCTTGGTGAAGTGTGACTCGCGCTGGCCTGGCAGCAGGTTGCCGGTAGCGAGGTCCACAACGCCGTTGCGCACCGGCAGAAGCAGGTGCTCGCCATTGAAGTCGTTGACGAAGCGAGCGACCTCGCTTCGGGTCGAGGCCTCTCTCTGCATGTTGTCGAGCAGACGGGTGTTCTGCGAGCGCAGGCTCCAGGCGAGTAGGGCCTTGGCGTCCTCTTCGAGTCCCTTTCGTTTGTCGTCGTCCGACTCCTGCTTCGCCTGTGCGAGAACGATGTCGGCTTCCCTCGTGACCCGACAGGCGGTCTCCACCGCCTTCTGCCGAACCGTCCCGAGCTCGTCCTGCTTGAAGACGACCCCGTTCCACAGATGCCAGCCACCGAGCGGAGAGCAGAAGCGGAGGTCCGGCCCGAACCAGTGCACAAGGCGCGCACCGTTGCCGGTGTCGGTGCGGTCGAAGAGCAGGACCTCCGGCTGTGGCTCGGGCTCGACCACGGGGAGGGCGTCGTCGGTGGTCAGCGCGTCGAGCCCGAGCGAGATGACCACCTCGTCGGCGCTGCTCGGTGGGCGCTTCGTGTCGGTGCCGCTCATCGGCCACCCCCTCGGACGCCTGGCGCAGCCCAGCGGCGGACCGCGCACCGGCCTGCGAGTGTGGCGGCGATCACGCGCGCCTGGGCTTCGCCTCGGGCGTCTCGGTACGTGCAGAGCGTCACGTCGCTGCCTGCGGGGAGGCGCGCCGCCAGGGTCTGGCCTGCCTCGTCGTCCTGCCAGCTGCCGGGCGCGACCCCGAGGATGCCCTCGCGCCGGCCGTGCTCGGAGCGGTTGCACCACGCGAGGAACTGCGCCTCGCCCTCCGCGATCACGAACCGCCAAGGGTCCTCGTCCGGCCCGTTCTCCAGGGCCTCTCGTGCGATGGGGTCCGCCATCACGAGTCCGGCGACGTGATGCCCGGGTGGTGAGAGCGCGCTTAGTCTGCCTGAGACTGGGGGCTCCACGTTCTGCGCGCGGAGGGACCTCAGGCACCCGTCGCGGTCGTAGAGCGGGAAGAGCAGGCGGTAGCCATGGCTCGTCCATCGCTGCGAGACGCCTGCGCTTCCCCGATGGGTGGCCCAGGCAGGGAGTGCGACCTCGTGCGGCACGGCCCTGCAGTAGCGGTACACGAGGTTGACGTTGCGGTCGCCGCCATGGGCTCGGATCCAGGCGAGGCAGGCTTCGTCGTAGGGCCACGAGTACGCCTGCCTCCACAGCGCCTCGATGGCGTGCTCGCGCAGAGGCCTGACCCCCTCAGGAGCGGCTCCACTCAGAGGGACTGTGGGGTAGTTGGCACCTACGCTCGCTGCACAGGGCGGGCCCTCGGACCAACCCTCCGCGACCTCTGACGGACTCTCGGTCATGGCGACCTCCAGGGTCCCGAGGATGGACTGGACAACCGCGCTTGACCTCCGCGACGTTGGACGGGCATGATGCGGTGCACGGAGCCCAACCGCGGATGGAGCAAACACCAGAATCAGCGTGCGCTCCGCGAACTGGGCGAACTGCAGAGCTTCCACGTGCGGAATCCCGGGTCGGCGGAGACAAGGTCGTCGATGGCAGGTGACCGGCACGGGGTGCGGCACAAGCTCCCGCCCCACTTCATGGCGGCGTTCGATGCCGTGACGAGGGCGCTGGAGTACGGATTGATCGGTGCTCCGCCGTCGCTGGCTACGGAGTCAGCCGAGACCTTGTGGAAACGGCTGGGCCAAAAGCTCGGCGGGGATCCTGGCGCGCGAGTCTTCCAGGACCTCGTGGGCGTGGAGCGATCGAAAGCCGCTGCCGTGCCCGAGGCCTTGCTCCAAGAGGGTTTGAGCGAAGAACAGGTCGGGTGGGCGGCACGCCACATGCGCTTTGCGGTGGCGTCGGTGGATGCGCTCCCCTCTGGCGCGTTTGAGGAGGTGCTGCGCGACACGGGCATCAACATCGACGACTTCGTGGTCCAGGGTGAGGTCGAGCGGCATGCAGCCGCTGTCTGGCTGTACGCGTCGAACCCCGAGTACCTGCGCCGCGCGGTGTTCATCGGGCGGTACAACCGTCAGGGTCGGATTTCGCTGGAGGTCGAGCCGGCAGAAGTCGGAGCGGGCGGGTGGAAGCGCAAGGTCGAGAAGGCCTTCGAGATTGGTGCGCGGCTAGATGAGTCCCCATCGAGCGGGATCTGGCACTGCTGCTTCTGGGCCGGCGATGCGCTCTACTTGGTCGCCCGAGAGGCTGGGGTGTTGCACCTCGGCGAGGATGCAGAGTCGAAGGCTGCGACAGCGAGTCGCGGCCGAAGGTTCGCGGTGTTCCGCTGCGCTGGCTCCGAGGTGCGAGTGTCTGCGCTCCGCCCTGCGCGCTGGCGGACGCGCCTGGAGGGGTTCTTCAAGTCGACCTTCGGGTCATCGGTAGAGCTGTCGCTTCGCGATCCAGCCGTGGACGGAACTGCGCTACGCGAGTTCGTGAAGGTGCTGCTGGACGGTCAGGACAAGCCAGAGGATGAGCGAGACAGCATCGTACTGCGTGGGATCAGGTGGCTGCCTGTTGGAGTCAGCGAGCCTCGCTCGATGGAGATCCCGAATGCCGGCGTGCTGCCGTTGGGCCCTTACCTCGCGAACTTGGGTCTTCGTGGTCCCCTCGACAACTACGCATCGGCAGCCGAGCGCATCAGCTTCAGGTTCCGCGAGCGCATTGTCGAAGTCGTGGTCGTGGACGAAGGGGACGAACGATTGCGACTGGCGTTCGCGGGTCTACATCCACCAGACGTGATCAAGCTGGCGCTGGAGACGCGACTACGGGCGCGTGGACTTGAGCTGGGACACTACGCCGGGCAGGGCGGACTCGGTCGTGAGCGCTTCGACAAGGCGTCCGCAGCATCGAGGCTGCTGCGCCACCGATCGACAGCGGTCGCACCGGTAGACGGCGAGCGAGCGCTGCTTCAGGGGTGGTCTACAGACACGCCCCGCCTCGGTGCCGTTCGGACGTGCATGGCGTGGAGGTGCAGCGAGTCCGGCGATGCGTCCTTGGCAGACGTCGAGCACGGTGTCGAGGGGTGCACCGGCCTCGTGGAGGTCAAGGGTTCCTTGGAGTGGTCGAAGGACGAGGACGTCCACCGCGATGCCGATGATGGAAAGGTGGCGTGCACGTTGGGGCACCGTCGGGAGGCAGCGGACTACCGGGATCGCGCGATGCAGCACGTGTGGGAATTCGCGCTCGATCGTGAGGTAGCGCAGGCTCGGGTGGAAGGTGAGCTCCGTGCCAGCGCACTCGACGGCCTGTGCCCCATCTCGCCTAGTAGGTGGCAAGCTGTGCACGGCCGAACAGGTGTCGACATTGCGCTGGCCCTGCGCGTCGAGGAGCTCGCGGACTTTCCATCCAGCGTGCCAGGTCGAACGAGACTGCTGGTCTGGGCGGGGCATCCCGTTGAAGACGAGCGACTGAAGGGGGAGTGGGGCAGGCGGTGCCTGCTCCTCGGGGACTTCTACCCGAAGCTGAAGTCCGCGAGGCTGCTCCAAGCGCTCGGACGCACTGCGCGCTCACCTCGTGGGGCAGGTGCGAAACCGGCACCCACCTCCATCGGCACCTTCGTGATCGAGTTGCAGCCGCCACATCGAGTGAACGGGGTGAAGCCGTTCGTAGGCGGTTCGGAGATCGTGCGGGCGTTCGGCGCGCTGCTGGAACTCGCCGCCGAGCTAGCGTCCGATGGCAGTGCTCCCGGCATCACGTTCGATCACGTGGCGAAGCGCGCGGGTCGGTCGAAGCAGGCGCAGCGCGACGCCTTCTCGGACGCGTTCCATCGGATGCTGGATCACGTTCGCGGCTGGACGGTGGCTTTGCCCGGCAAGGCGGTGCTCCCCGTGGTTCTGAGTGATGGTCACGCCTACCGGCTGAACCATGAGTCGGTAGAGTTGAGGCGCGGGTCGGAAGTGGTGTGGCCGAAGTGACGTTGGAACGGTCGTAACTCGCTACGATCGCGGAGCGACGGCGTAAATCCGGTGTTTGTCCGTCTCCGGATTGCTGGCTGCCGCTTGACCGGATCGGTGCGAGAACGCGGAGGCCGACCGGCCCCGGTTCGCTGAAGATGACCACGTCCCCGAACCTCCGGACGTGGCCCCTGCGCACCCCCTCACGAACCCCCGCAAGCGTAAGCGCCGCCGAGCCTCTCTCGGTCGACACTCCGCTTGACTTCGCTGCCGAGCGGAGCGTGTATGCGGACGACCGGGGCCGCCAATTCAAGGTGCGCCTCTCGGTCGACGGAGTCCAGGTGGATGACCCGAAGCCGCTGCGCCTGAACCTGCACCCCCACGTCGCGCGGGCACTGCTCGCGGTGCTTGAGGGCGGCCGATGAACGTCGCCCGCCACCTCGCCACCGCCACGGCCTTCTACGCGCGCGTCACCCGGGAGGAGTCGCAGGAGCTCTCCATCCCGAACCAGACGAAGCGGTTTCAGGAGCTGGCCCAGGAGAAGCGGTGGGACGGCGAGCTGTTCGTCGAGGACGACCCGGTCCACGGAGACTGGGACGCCGACCGACGCCCTGCGCTCCGTCGGCTGCTCGAAGCGGTCGAGGCAGGCACCATCCGTCGGGTGGTGGTGCGGCACCTCGATCGCCTCGGACGTGGCCGGGTGCTCGAAGACCTCATCGAGCGCCTCTCCAGCCGCAGCATCGAGGTCTGCACCTTCGACGGGCCGCTGGACCTGCGGTCGTCAGCGGGTCGCCTCTCCGTGCGTGCGCAGGCGATGGTGGGTGCCTTCGAGATTGAGCGCACCGGCGAGCGCATCCGCGAGATGAAGCGCCAGAAGGCGAGGGGCGGCATCTACGTGGGCCCGACCCCGTTCGGCTACACCTCGCAGGCGCGGGTCCAGCGCGAGCTGACCCCGGTGCTCGGGGAGGACGAGGCACGTCGCCAGGCGGAGGGGCAGCACCCTCATCGAGGCGACCTCGTGGTCGACGAGGCGGAGGCCCTGGTCGTCAGGCTCGTCTTCGGCCTCTACGTCAACGAGGGGTGGGGCACGCGCAAGATCGGGCAGTACCTCACCGCCAAGGGCCTGCGCACCCGCAACGGCGCGGTCTGGAGCACGCAGCAGATCCGCGCCATGGTGAAGAACCCGCTCTACGCCGGCTACGTCACCTTCGACGAGGTGGGGTTCAAGGAGGCGCGGAAGGCCTTCAACCCCGTCCACGTTCAGCCGCGCTACCCGGGCAAGCACCCGGCGATCATCGACACCGACACCTTCGCGAAGTCCGAGACGCGGTGGAGCGCGATTTCGAAGCGCGAGGTGACCGCTCGACCGGCGACCTACGCGCTCAGCGGCCTCTCGGTCTGCCCGCACGGCCACCGGGTGAAGGCCCGTGCGTCCGAGGCCGGATCGCGCGCCTACTACACCTGCACCAAGCGGGCGATCTACGGGCCTCGGGTCGAGGACGGTGGCTGCACCGCCACCCCGATGCACACCGAGACGGCCGAGGCTGCGGTGGCCAACGCCCTGGCGGAGTTGTTCGCGGACCCAGCCAGCCTGCATCGGAACCTCGCGGCGGCGGCCAGGGCGCGCGAGCCCGAGCGGGTTCGGCACGATGCGGACGACCGGGCTGCGGTGGCCGGTGCCCTCGCGCAGGAGGAGACGGCAGTCGCACGATGCACGCAGCTGCTCCTGGCGGCGACGCCCGGGTCCGGTGTGGAGGAGGTGCTCCTGGCCCGCCTGAACGAAGGGCAGGGGCGCGTGGTGGCCCTACGCGCGCAGCTGGAGGACCAGCCCGCCTCCCAGGTGGTGGTGCTGCCGACGGTGCCCACCAAGGGGCAGGTGGCGGCGCTGTGCGAGGACCTCGCGGCGCGCCTCGACGAGGGCGGCCTACAGGAGCTGCTCCAGCTGATGGCAGAGCACCACGGGCTGGTGGTCACGATCGTGGATGCGACCCGGCTGCTGGTGGAGCTGGACATCGAGGTGAAGGGCCGCAGCGCCCACCTCGCGGTGGAGGTGGCACTGGAGGCCGCGCCCAGCAACGACGAGTGGGTGGCGGCCACGCAGGCGACGGCACCGACCTGCGGGTGCGGGTGCGGGGAGGCGATCGTGGTGCGGCCTCGGCACCGGTCGAAGGGGTTGCCCAGCTACATCAAGGGGCACACGCCCGGGGCTGCGGGGCCTATCCGTGAGGCGGCGAATGCCGAAGGTTGGCTCACGATCACCCAGGCGGCCTCGCGGCTCGGTATCGGGGTCAACACCATGCGCCGCCGGGTGGCGAGGGGAGACTACGAGGCGCGAACGGTGAAGGCCCGCCGGAACGTGATGACGCTGGTCGCCGAGAGCGGCCTGCTCCCCGAGGCGGTGAAGCGGTTGACGTCGCCCGAGTTCGCTAAGGCGCTCGGCATCGCGCGGTCGCGGCTCCGGTGGTTCGAGCGACAGGGCGTGCTGCCGGAGCCGACCAAGGAGGCGAGCGGCAAGCGGCTCTACGCCCAGGGCGAAGTGGTGCCCGCACGTCGCGCGATCGCGGAGTGGGAGGCGGCGCAGGCGGCTGCGCTTGAGGCGGAGGGTTGGGTCACGCGGGTGCGCGCGATCCGCGAGCTGGGCGTCTCGCCCAAGGCGCTGGGGCGGCTCGTCGCTAGGGGAGATGTCGCGCAGGAGATGCGGCCCGTGGCGAGCGGCCGGGTGGTGGCGGTGGTTCGGGTAGACGACTTGGGTTAGGTGCTGCCACGGCACCAACTCCCTACGGGCGGTTGATCCTGGTCGCCTTGCAACACCTCGTACCGGGACTCTTGCTCGCGCGGCGGAGGACGTCGAGAGGATTCTGCGCGTGGGGCGCACGGGCAATTCGGGGCGGCGAGTGACCGTGGGTGCAGAGCGGCGAACCCAGTCAGTGGAGTGGCGCTCGACTTGAGGCGCTAGCTGCCCACCGCTAGCCAAAGGGCAACTGCGGATGCGACTGCTGATGACACAAGCCCGGCCAACAGCATGGCAATTGTCTGTCGCAGTCGGATGCGGGTCCGCCGATTCAGGTCGCGCCGCAGTTGTTCCATCCTCGACAGATCGTCCCGGACAACGCGCATAGCGTCATCTAGCGACGCAATGTTGGCTCCACCGCCGTGATCTCTCGTTGCAACTAGCGATGCTCTCAACTGCTCCGCGTGGCGCAGGGTCTCCGAGTAGTCGGGCGCAACCTCAAGGATATCCGACAACCGATAGTCGTCTAGGAACTGGCGCAGGTTGAGCAACACGTGGAGGGCGGAGGCCTGTCGGGCGTCGAACGAGGCCCGGTGCAGGTGCTCCGTTGCATGCTGGAGTTGCGTCACCCATTCCGGAGACCCCCTCTCCAGTGAAAGGGCGCACACTAGGTGGCCGGCGGCGAAGCGAATCTCTGACACCGCGGGCAACACGACCTCCGCCGGGCCTGTCAGTTCCGCAGCGCGAACGGCGTCGCTTGCTACCTTATGCGCCACTTGAAGCTTACGTTCGACCTCGCGAATGTCGGTCAATCCAACCTCGAGAATCGGAGGGCGTCGAGTGTTTCCGTGTATGCTCGGTCGATGGCGAAACGGAAGCCGTCGCTCGTCAAACCTGACGTAGAAATCGAAACGAGTCGTTTCAGTAGCGCGGCGGCACCCGTGACCTGTTCGCCGCGATCGCCAGCTTGATCCAAAATTAGCGCGCCAGCCTTCCACGCCATGAGGGCAAGCGGTATCCCCAACATGGCTGCGATCGACATCGCCCCTGCAGGCGTCCAGTGACCGCGCAACAACGTGGCGTACACCATGCCAGGCGAAATTACCGCTATGCCAACGAGCAAGTACTGGAAGTACAGGGTGGCCACCTTCGTCGCAAATTGTCTAGGCATGGCCCTCTCCGCGCCAAACCGTGGCAACTGTGTGGACTCCAAGCACGGTGAGGATGGCCACGAAGGTGAATCCCTCGACCAGTTCAGCAAACTGGCGGGTCGGCTCGTGATGCACTAGCGCGACTACGGCCCGCTCCACCAGAGAGAGCGAAAACACCGCAGAAAGAGCTGCAAAGCAATGCTGAGTAACGGCGCGTATAGTCACTAACGGAAGCCACGCAATGATGATCGATGGCGAGCGCCCCTGGGCCCGGGGCGCTCCGCTGAGGTCGGCGCCGGGCGGGTTGGCTGGCAGATGGGGAAGGTCGCGGGACGTGTCGAGCTCTCGCACAATGAGGCTTGCTGGAGCGAACCTCTAACGGACGAGACACTAGATGTCACCGTCGTCCATCAGGCCCCCCAGCTCTTGCCTGAATCATGGGCCGACCCCTGTTGGAACCACAGGCCGGTGCGCGCTGTTTAGGGTGCCACCGAGTCTGCTCGGACATCTGCCGAGTAGCGCCAGGAAGTCCAAACATGCCGGAAGCCGATCGCAGTAGGTTCTCGGGGACCGGCTCCGGTCGCCGACCAGGCCCCCACCGAGGCCCCTGTGGCCGCCCAGCGCTCGCCATGGCCCTCCCACCCCGGCGAGCGGATGGTGCGCGTACACGCGGCCGCCCAGGCCGCCGCAGGGCCGGTCGACGTGGAGGGCATCGCCAGCCGGTTCGAGCGCGCGCCGCGCAAGGACGTTGCGCGGCAGGTCGAGCAGCTGGTGGCGATGCGGATGCTGGCGAGGGAAGGGGAGAGGGTGCGGGTGGTGTAGGGCGGGGACGACTGGCGCGTTGCCGGGGGCCGTGAGGTTGCGCAGCTTCGGCCAAGCGTTGCCCGAGCGATCGTGGGTCATCGCCACGTTTAGCCAGCGGACCCGGAGCGCGCTGATGCGGCAGAAGCGGTTCGTGGTGGTACACCCCTTACGAGGTCGAGTCTTCGTCATCCTCGGTTCCTCCGAGTTGGGTCAGCCGTTCGCGAACCCTAGTGGGGCCTTCGATATGGCGGAGCGGGTCAGAACCTTCGGTACTGCGGGCGAGGTCAACGAGGGCATCCACTCGCCCCTTGACAATGCTGATTAGGTTGGCGCTGGTTCTCAGATCCTCAATGTCAGGTAGCGAGATCCCGACAACAGGAATCCCCGTTCTTGCGAAGAAGAGCGCCTGTTGGAGGTGTGCGCCGCTACGCGCGTGGCCTGGTTGGTCGGGACCTGGGAAGTCAGCGATCCCGTCGATCGAGATGAACAACCCGAGTCCAACCCGTTGCATTGCGTTGATTGCTTCGCAGAAACGGCAGAATGTGGCAACGCCGATAGGATCATGGGTAGCCTTTACTTCCACCAGCAGGCGAGTCTTGGAGGCAGCCATTTCCAGGCGACGACAGACGGCACCCCAAGCAGGCCCGTCGCCGTAAAGCAGGACGTCGTGCTGTAGGGTCGCTGACTGGTAGCTCCGAAAGCGATTCCATCCCATCAGGCCACCCACGACGCACGCGGCGACCTCCTCAAAGATGTACCCCGCCTCCTTCCTCGCGGCCGTGCGCGCTAGTCCTT
This sequence comes from uncultured Enterobacteriaceae bacterium, assembly GCA_964396405.1. Lineage (GTDB taxonomy): Bacteria > Myxococcota_A > UBA796 > UBA796 > JACKEO01. Next base: position 3,180 of record CAYNFK010000027.1, on the reverse strand, counting down.
GGAGGCTCTCCGCCTCTCTGAGCTTTGCGGTGAACTTATCAACGGCGTCCCCAACATCGGGCAAACGCCGCCAGAAGTGGCCGTCGGTCGCAGCTCCCGCCCCTTGGAGGGTTTCCACAAGCGCAATGACTTCGGCGACGCCATCCTCGGTCATAGGAGCTTGGGTAAGGGTGTTGAGTCGATCCCATGCCTCGCTTTCGGTCACTGGACGTCGATCCTCGAAGTGGGTTCAACCACCAACCCGTACCTCAGGTCGTCAGGACTGGAAATCGGCTCGTCTCGGTCCGGAACCACGACAGGCAGCGGAATGAAGCCCTGAGCGAACGGGATGTCGGCAATGGGAAGGCCGGTCGAGACCTCGAAAACCCGGAGCCATAGCTCTGCAAGACCTGCGTCCCGCAGTTGGAACATCAGGATCACTGCTTCGGCGTGGGAAAGGCCGGACACGGAGCGGATGCTATGTGGTTCCAAGGTCGATTTTTGCGCAAACGCCTCCGACAAGCGCTGCTTCTGGCGCGCAGTGAGGGTCAGCGGCGGAGTTGGCCGGAACGCGCTCACTTGTCGAGTTCCTCCAGGAGGCGACGGAGCGCCTGCTTGTGTCCGCCTGATGTCGACATGCAATGAAAGTGCTGGAAGCGATCCTTGGTCTGCTCAGATGGCCGAGCACCAAAAAAGCAATGTACATGCAGGTCGTTAGATTTTGCGGCTCCGACATCGGCCAGGAAAAATTCGTAGGACTTGGGGCTCCAGTCCTTGATTAGGGTGTGTAGGAGCGCGTTTCTCATCCCGGCCACTGCCAGACGGCTGCCTGCCAGTCCGACTTGTTGTATCGCTGTCCTCCCCAAGCGGTCCGCTAACTTCTCTAGGCCTTTCATCTCATCGACGCCATCGCCACCGGACCTGACGCTTCTCGCGTTGACCACCACGCGGTCCTCTTCTGCGCGAATCCGATAGTGCTCCCATGTCCATCCCGTGTCGTTGATGTACCGTTCCCACATTGCGTCAAGAACCAGATCGTACATCTGTGGCTCGTTCCAGGTGGCTCCAAGAATTTTCCGTAGCTCCTCCACCGCGCCGGGCAAGTGCTGCCAGTAGGGCATTGCGTCGTGAATGTCGTCGTCGTGCCTTCCGGTTGTGAAGTTCTGCCAGGAGAATGCGGTGTAAGTTTGGGTGACCTCTGCGACGATGAACCATCTGGCATGGACCTTCACCCGTGCGGGAGAAGCGGTGCCATTTTGGTTGGGGTCCGAGACCCAGTGTTCGATGCGCTTGTACCGAAGGTACCACGCTTTCTTGCTGCCGGCGTCCCAGATTGGGCCGTACCACCCGGGCGCGGGGGTCCCGCGCATGAGGGCAACTGGATCTCCTAATTGCGGGTACGAGGAGACTTGGCCCGTATGGAAGGCGAGCCACGGGCGCTCGCGCTCGGCGAGCACACCGATGGCCCTTCTGTCAAGCGCGTCCGGATGCTTGGTCAGGGCAAGCACGTCGTGGAGTAGGCTGGCTGAGGCGCGACTCGGTGGTGCATCCGCGATAAGCGCCAGTTCGCGCTTTCGAAACTCTGGGGATGAGAGGAACGCCTCCCGAAAGGCGCTCTCTGAGACTCCCTCAGGTTCTACGAATGCGTTTATGGTGGTCATGGCAACTCCCCTCAAGGGCGAGTTCCATCGATTCTGCCTGCTGTCAAGCACGCGATCCACCGGAGCCAGCGGCGCTCCGCGGCCGGCACCGCCTAGGTCCGCCGTCGTGAGTGTGTCGGCCTTGCCAGGAGTCTGTCAGGGGAAGCCACGTCGGCTAAACTACAGCCCGTGACAAGCTCTTCGGGAAGAGCCTCTTGTCCCGCCGCTTGCCCACGATTCTCCCGCCGCTCTCGTTCGAAGAAGCCCTCGAGGTGAGCCGGATCCACGGTGCGGCGGGCCTGCTCGACCCTGCGGCGGGCTTGATCAGCGCCCGTCCGTTCCGGGCACCGCACCACTCGGTGACGCTCGCCGGTCTGGTGGGCGACCGCACGCTGCGGCCTGGTGAGGCCAGCCTCGCGCACCACGGCGTGCTGTTCCTGGACGAAGCGCCGGAGTTTCTGCGTCCGGCGATCGAAGCGCTCCGCACCCCACTGGAGGAGGGGCGGGTGCAGCTCACCCGCGCGGAAGGGACGGTCAGCCACCCGGCGCGGATCATGCTGGTGCTGGCGGCGAACCCTTGCCCCTGCGGGATGCGCGGGAGCGAGCTGCCCTGCGCGTGCGGGGATCACGAGGTGATCCGCTACCGACGCAAGCTGTCGGGCCCGATCCTCGACCGCATCGACCTGCACGTCGAGATGGGCGCGGTGTCGGCGGACCAGCTGCTGAAAGGCCCTCGCGGTGAGGCGTCAGCGGTGGTGCGGGAGCGGGTGCTGCAGGCGCGCGGTCGCCAAGATGCCCGCGGGCAAGAAGGGCCCAACGCCACGCTCGATGGTGCGGCCTTGGGACGGGTGGCGCAGCTCCGACCCGACGCGCGGCTCGCGCTGCACGAGGCGATGCGTCGCCTGAACATGAGCGGACGGTCGGCGACCCGTGTGGCCCGTGTGGCCCGCACGATCGCCGATCTGGCCGGCAGTCACGACGTGCTCGAGCCGCATGTGGCCGAGGCGCTCGCGTTCCGACCCCGCGACAGCGGCTTGTGAGGTTTCCCGGGCGCGGCGGTGGTCGTCGCGTCCTTTCCCGCACCGGGCGGTTCCCGGACATTGAGAGGACGACAACATGGCGACGAAGCAGAGCAACCCCACCCTCCACGACGAGCGCAGCGCAGCGCTCGGAGCCACGCTCGACGGGCTCCACAAGCGCTTCGGCGCGGGGTCCATCATGCGCCTCGGCGAGCGCGGCGCGGTCGCGACCGAGGTGATCCCCACGGGCTCCCTCACCCTCGACGAGCTGCTCGGCGTGGGCGGCTGGCCGCGCGGTCGTGTGGCCGAGATCTACGGGCCCGAGTCCAGCGGCAAGACGACGCTCGCGCTCCACGCTGTGGCGGAGGTGCAGTCGCGCGGTGGCACGGCCGCGTTCGTGGACGCCGAGCACGCACTGGACGTGATCTACGCCGAGAAGCTCGGTGTCGACATCAACAGCCTCCTGGTCAGCCAGCCCGACAGCGGCGAGCAGGCGCTCGAGGTGGTCGAGGCCCTGGTCCGCTCCGGTGCGGTCGACCTCA
>CAYNFK010000026.1:0-48504 GCA_964396405.1 uncultured Enterobacteriaceae bacterium | reverse complement strand
CGCCGTCTTCGGCCTTGAAGCCTTCGCCCTCGAAGGACTTCTTCGCGTTGTCCCAGGCGCCGCCCGCGTTGGACATGAAGATGGCGAGGCACACACCCGAGGCCGTGGTGCCAGCGAGCAAGCCGCCGAGCGCCTCAGCACCCATGGAGAAGCCGACGACCACCGGCACGATCACGGCCATCAGGCCCGGGGCCACCATCTCCTTGAGCGCGGCCTTGGTGGAGATGTCGACGCAGCGAGCGGAGTCGGGGCGCACGCCCGGCAGGCCTTCCTTCAGACCGGGAATCTCGCGGAACTGCCGGCGCACTTCCTCGATCATCTCCATGGCGGCCTTGCCGACGGCGCGCATCGCCATCGCCGAGAAGACGAACGGGAGCATCGCTCCGAGGAACACGCCCGACATGGTGAGCGGGTTCAGCAGGTCGACGGACACCAGCTTGGCCTGCTGCGCGAACGCCGCGAGCAACGCGAGCGCGGTCATGGCCGCCGAGGCGATCGCGAAGCCCTTGCCGATCGCCGCCGTGGTGTTGCCCACCGCGTCGAGCGAGTCGGTGCGGGTGCGCACGCTGGGCTCCTGGTGGGTCATCTCGGCGATGCCGCCCGCGTTGTCGGCGATGGGGCCGAAGGCGTCGACCGCGAGCTGGATGCCCGTGGTGGAGAGCATGCCGAGCGCCGCGATGCCCACGCCGTAGAGGTCGGCGATGAAGTAGGCGCCCATGGTGCCGCCGGCGATGAGAACGACCGGCCAGCCCGTGGACTCCATGCCCACCGCGAGGCCCGCGATGATGTTCGTGGCGGGGCCCGTGCGGCTCTGGTTGGCGATCGAGAGCACCGGGGGCTTGCCGATCGAGCAGTAGTAGGAGGTGATGAGGCCGATGGCGACGCCGGCCGCAAGGCCGATCACCGAGGCCGCGCCCACTTCGTACCACTCGACGAGCGCACCCGAAGGCGCCGTGAGGCCGGCTTCGGGCCACACCACCTTGGCGATGCCAAAGGTGAGCAGTGCGGTGACGCCGGCTGCGCCGAACGCGCCCGTATCGAGAGCGTGCTGGGGGTTGCCGCCTTCCTTCACCCGCACGAACAGCGTGCCGACGATCGAGGCGAGGATGCCCGCTGCGGCCACCAAGAACGGCAGCACGATGGGGCCCATCTCCACGGCGCCCGTGCCGCCCGCGAAGCTGAGGCCGAGCACCAGCGTGCCGACGATGGCTCCGACGTAGGACTCGAACAGGTCGGCGCCCATGCCCGCGACGTCGCCGACGTTGTCACCGACGTTGTCGGCGATGACGGCGGGGTTGCGGGGGTCATCCTCGGGGAGGCCTTCTTCGATCTTGCCCACGAGGTCGGCGCCCACATCGGCGGCCTTCGTGTAGATGCCGCCACCCACGCGGGCGAACAGCGCGATGGAGGACGCGCCCATCGAGAAGCCCGTGACGGTGTTGAGCACCTTCGTGAGACCCGGGACGTCGCTACCGAACTGCGCGGTGAGCACGATGAACAGGCCCGACAGTCCGAGCAGCGCGAGGCCGACCACGGACATGCCCATGACGGTGCCGCCCGAGAAGGCCACATCGAGGGCTGCGGTGAGGGAGGTGCGCGCGGCGGCGGTGGTGCGCACGTTGGCCTTGGTGGCCACCATCATGCCGAAGTAGCCGGCGAGGCCGGAGGTGAACGCGCCGAGCACGAAGGCGACGGCGATCAGGGGCGACTGGCTCTCCCCGCTCATGTTCGCACCGGCGAGCAAGGCGGCGACCACCACCACGAACACCGCGAGCACGCGGTACTCACGGTTGAGGAACGCGAGCGAACCCTCTTGGATGCGGAGCGCGATCTCCTGCATGTCTGCCGTGCCGGGATCGCGGCTCGAGGTGTAGCGCGCCTTGTAGTAGCCAAACGCCAGCGCGATGATCGCAGCGATGGGACCCGCATAGATGTAGTTGAGCATGTTGACCCTCCCATGCCGGGCACGCCGGCCCGATCCATGGCGCTGCTAGGCTTCCGCCGCGCCACGCCGCACGTTGAACTTGTTCATCGCCGCGACGGTGCCATCGACGACGACGGCCTCCACGGCATCGGCGGCCTGAGCCACCACCTCGGCGAGCTGCGACGCTTCAGCATCGCTCCACCCTGCGAGCACGTAGTTGGCTGTTTCCCAGCCTGGGGGCGGGCGCGACACGCCCACGCGGACACGCACGAACTCCGGACCCATGCGACCGATCAGATCGCGCAGCCCGTTGTGACCACCGTGACCGCCACCCACCTTCACGCGCACGTCGCCAAAGGGGAGGTCGAGCTCATCGTGCACGACCACCGTGTGGTCGACAGGCACCTTGTAGAAGGCGGCCAGCTGCTGCCCGGGCCCGCCCGAGAGGTTCATGAACTTCTGGGGCTTAGCCACGGTGACGGGCTTGCCGCCCACCGTGATCTTCCCCACGACCGCACCCAGCTGATCCCGATCGATCCCGGCACCCGCTCGCCGCGCGAGCGTGTCCGCTACGAGGAACCCGACGTTGTGTCGGGTGCCCGCATAGCGCGCACCGGGATTGCCGAGACCAAGCACCAGATGCATCCCGCGCTACTTGACCTTGCCTTCGCAGGTCACCACGTTGAAGTCGCGCTCCGTGGTGCTCTTGACGCCTTCGGGCATCGGCACCTGGGAGGCACGCAGGAACTGACCCACTTCGAGGGGCGTGACATCCACCGGCAAGGACGCGGGGATCTTGTCGAACGCGCACTCGACGGGCAGCGTGCGCGCCATGATGCGAATGCGACCGCCGACGGCGGCACCGGCTGCGCGGCCCGTGGTGGAGATGGGCACCTTCACGCGGACCACGCTGCCATCGGCGACGCGGAAGAAGTCGACGTGGATGATCTCGCGAGAGACCGGGTGCCGCTGGGCCTCCTGCACGAGCGCGAGGATGGTCTCGGCACCGAGCTGGAGCTGCACGATGGTGTTCGCGTCGCGCGTCTTGCGGAAGATTTCCTCGAGACGAATCGGGTCGACCGTGATCGAGGTGGCATCCGAGCCACCGCTGTAGATCACGGCGGGGACCTGACCGGAAGCGCGAGCCTTGCGGGCACCACCCTTACCAGTTTCGATGCGGGGAGCGGCTGTGAGCGTGAGGTCGGTCATGGGTCCTCCCGGACTCCGGAGGATCGGGACCGCACACGTGGGAGGGCGGAGCAGCTAGGCTGCCCAGACCACCTTCCCCTGGACGTGCGGGCCGCGATCGCGACCGGGATGGTGCCGGATTCGAGGTTGCAACAAACGGCCGGAGGGAGGTCCTTCCGGCGGCCCCCCTGGCTAACCGTGACGCGGTGGATCCGTCAAGGTTCAGGGCGTGGAGGGTGAAGCATCCCCACCCATTCGGCGAGTCAGGTGCTTGAGGGGGGCGCGGGACGGAAGAGCCGCGAGACGCTGTCGTTGGCGTGAATGGCGCGGATAGCTCGGCCCAGCAACGGCGCGACTGAGACCACGTCGATGCGGGCGCGGGCAGCGTCTTCGGGTGCCACGGGGATCGTGTTGGTGACGATCAGGCGCTCGAACGACGACGCCTCCATCCGCTCGATCGCCGGGCCCGAGAGCACGGCGTGGGTGGCCACCCCGATCACGGCGATGGCTCCGTGCTGGACCAGCACCTCGGCCCCCTTGGTCATCGTGCCCGCCGTGTCGACCATGTCGTCCACCAAGATCGCCACACGCTCGCCCACCTCGCCGATGATGTGGTGGATCTCGGCTTCGTTGGGGCGGGTGCGCCGCTTGTCGACGATCGCCAGCGGCGCATGGAGAAGCTCGGCCAGCGAGCGTGCACGCTCGACACCACCCGCATCCGGCGCGACGACCACGGCCTCCCGTCCATGGAGGACGCTGCGAACGTGCTCCAGCAGCACCGGCTGGGCGTAGAGGTTGTCGACAGGAACCCGAAAGAAGCCCTGGATCTGCGCGGCATGCAGATCCAGCGTGAGCACGCGATCCACGCCTGCGGCCTCCAGGAGATCGGCCACCAAGCGCGCGCTGATCGGGGCCCGAGGGGCCGCCTTACGATCCTGGCGCGAGTATCCGAAGTACGGCACCACCACGGTCATCCGGCCGGCCGACGAGCGCCGGCAGGCCTCCACCATGATCAGCAACTCCATCAGGTTGTCATTCGCTGGGGCGCAGGTGGGCTGCACGATGAACACGTCGCGCCCACGCACGTTCTGGAGGATCTCGACGCGCGTCTCGCCATCGGAGAACCGACCGAGGCGGACCTCGCCCAGGCCGACGCCCAGCTCAGCCGCGATCCCGGTCCCGAGGCCCGGGTTGGCGTTGCCAGAGAACACGAGCAGTTCGCCGTACATCGGGATTCCTGGGGTCGGGGGGCCGGGGCTGGGCCGCAGCTAACGCGTCGGGCCCCTTCCCTGCCCTCAACGTCGGTGCAGGCACCGTCAATCCGGCGACAAGGGCGTCGCGTCAGGCGGTTAGGGCCTTGCACCTTCCCGGGGTCAGCTATGCCCGCGCCCATCCACTTCTACTTCGACTTCTCCTCCCCCTTCGCCTACCTGGCCAGCACCTGGCTGCCGGAGCTGGCGCACGCGCACGGGCGCGAGGTGCAGTGGAACGCGATCCTGCTGGGGGTCACCTTCCAGGCCGCCGACCTGCGGCCTCCGATCACCTACCCACTCAAGGGCGCCTACACGCGCACGGACCTGCTGCGGTCGGCACGGTTCGAGGGCGTGCCCTACGTGCACCCCGCCGTGTTCCCCATCCCCACTCAGCACGCCGCGCGGGTGTTTTGGTGGCTCTGGGAGACCCGCGGCCCCGAGGCGGCCGCAGCCTGGGGGCGGGCCGGCCTACGCGCCTACTTCGCGGAGGGCGTCCTCCTGAACGATCTGCCCTCCCTCCAGGCGCTGGCTGGACGCGAAGGCCTAGACCCCGACGAGATCGCAGCCTTCGGGGCCGACCCGGTGTGGAAGGATCGGCTCCGCCGCGCGAACGAGGACGCCGTGAGCGCGGGCGTGTTCGGTGCCCCCTCGTTCGTGGTCGACGGCGAGCTGTTCTGGGGCAACGATCGCAAGCCGCAGCTCACCCGGTGGCTACAAGAAGGACCGTTCTAGCGCTGCCTTCCGCGCCCACAAGCGTCCGCTCCATGTGTGCTAGGCTCGCGCCGGCAGGAGGGGCGGATGCTGAGCAAGGTGCGGCGGTCGAGCGCGAGCGGGTTGTTGCTGATGGTGCTGGCGGAGGGTGTTGCGGTCAGCGCACCAGCCGCAGAGCGCACGCACGCCGAGAAGGAGTGGGCGTTCCCGAGCGGGCTCACCGTCAACCTCTTCGAAGACCGCCGAGCACCCCTGGTTCGTGTGGCCCTGGTGATGCCACTCGGCACCGCCGACGCGCCCAGCGACCAGAAGTCATTGGCGCACCTGGTCGAGCACCTGGCGTTTCGTCAACCCACCGATGGCGTCACCCTGTGGGACCAGCTGCGCGATGCAGGGTGCACCGTCGATGCCTCCACCCGCACCGACATCACCACCTATGGTTGGACCTGCCCGGCGACTGCGCGCAAGCTCGCCATCCACAGCGCGCTCGTCATCGCCGAACGTCGCCTGGAGGGCGTGAGCGATGAGGTGCTGGCCGCCGAGGTGTCGGTCTTGGCGCACGAGTCTGGGTTCCGCGACACCTTCTTCGCGCGCCCGGTCTACGACGCCATGTTTCGGGAGCTGTTCCCGGCACCCCACCGCTACACGCTCCCACCCGCAGACTTCGATGAGACTCCGGTGTCCGCGGACGACGTGAGGCGGTTCCTTGCCTCCCCGAAGGATCCTGCGCGGGAGACGGTGCTCGCGATCGGTGGCGACCTCGCCCCCGGTGATCTGGCGGAGATCCTCACGTCCTTCCCGCGCCCATCCGTGTTCGCGGATGGGTTGACGTCGGAACATGTGCGGAGCTTTCCGAGCCAGGAGCTGGCATCGTTCCCTCGCACCGAGATCCCGTGTCCCTGGTTCGTCCAGCCCGATGCCCCGGAGCAGCCGCTCCGATCGCGCCGCACGGAGGCGATGTTTCGCGACCCGAGCTCGCCCACCTACTGGGCAAGCCCCGTTCATGTGACGGTCGAAGCAGGCCTCCACCACACGCTGATGCTCGCGTGGCGCCTGCCCGCAGCCGACGCGCGCAGCAACCCACGCCTGGAGCGCCTGGTCGACATGACGACCGCCGACCTCCAGCATGCGGCACCGAAGCGACCTGGGGTCGAGGCGCGCGGCTGCGACGTGATCGGCGGCATCGAGAGCAGCGTGCTGTTCTGCTCGATCGACGTGAGCCCATGGGTCCACATGGAAGCGCTCGCCGAAGAGCTCGGCGACACCTTTGTGCGGCCGTGGACCCTGGAGCGCGAAGCCGCCGTGGCGGACGGCACGCGCGATGAGCGACGCGCACCCCTGCTGAATCGGCGGATGGACGACGCCTCGCTGACGGAGCTGATGGCCCGAGCTGTGGCGCGCCAGACCGCCGGCATCTCCACCTGGATCAGCACGACGGCATCCGGATCCCGGGCGGGGGAGCTGGCAGCCTACCAGGAGTGGGCCGCGGCCTGGCTGCAACCCCGGATGGCGGTCAGCGTGTCGGCACGACCGGGGTCGAGGGCTGCGATGTCGTCAAGCCCCCCCGCCCCCACAGAGGCGCTGGTTCGACCCGTCGCCTCCCCGCCCGACCCATCCTGGACCCTCGACATGCCTCCCCGCGACCCGTCGGTCTACACGCTGCCCAACGGGCTCACCGTGGTGCAGATCGCGAGCGAGAGCTACGGCGGCACGATCTGGTCGTTGGTGAGCCCCACCGCGCGCGCGGACCGCATCGTCTCGCCGTCGCTCGCGGTGTCGCTCGTATCCCCCGACAAGGTCGACGGGAACAAGCTCAAGTACACCATTCGCCCCAGCACGGTGCACGGAGCCGTGGTGCTTCGAGCGGCCCAACGGGGGGTGTGGGCACCCCGCCATCTCCTTCGTGCGTTCTGGGGCACCGTTCAGGCCCCACGCATCGCCGGCGTCGCCAAAGCGACCGAGCGGCACATCCTCACCTGGGCCCGGGCGTCGGACCGCGCCTCTGCCTGGGCCCACCTGCCTGCGCGCGCTGCGTGGACCCGTCAGCCCTTGGACACGATGGATGCCCTCGACGGGTTCTCCTCGAGGCCCGTTTCATCCGTCGCGGCGAAGGCGTGGGCTTCCAGGGTGCTGCGTCCGGAGACGTCGACCCTCCTGGTCGTGGGCAACTACGATGCGAAGAGTGAGGAGCACATCCTCGAAGAGCTCAACGACTGGACCACGACCAGCCCGGCCCCAGCCGCTGCACCCGATCTCCCCGAACGGCAGGTCGACTTCGCCCCCCAGCTCTGGGTGCTCGACGAGCCCACCTGGACCCTCGCTCATGTCGCGGTCACGTGCCCACTGCGTGGGGTCCCCGGTGCCGCGCGGGCACCCGATGTGCTGGGCGAGATCACGTTCCGGCGCGCGTGGGACACCGTCCGAGCGGCCAACGGTGCCACGTACACACCGTCCGCCGGGGTGCAGACGCGAGATGGCGGACACGATCTCACGGTGAGCGCGCTGACCACGCCGGAGGCCGCCCCCGCGATGGTTCGGTCGCTTCGGGCGGTGCTGGCCTCGCTGGCGAACGGCGTCGGCGAGGACGAGACGCGGGTGGCGCGTGTGGGCCTGGTCACCGCCCTGGCTCAACGTCGGGCGTCTGTGATGGCGGTGTCGACGGATCTCACGGATGGCCTCGCCCGTGGCGAGTCGATCGCGTCGTTGCTCTCCCTTCCGAACGACGTCTTGGGCGTCACGCCCGAGCAGGTCGCCGCGACGGCTGCACCCTGCCGAGACGCCACGGTGGCCGTGGTGTTGGGCCCCGCCGAGCGTGTGGAAGGGGCGCTGAACCAGGCGGGCATGTCCCCCGAGCGCTACGACTGGGCTGCGGCCTACGAACGGGCCCTTCGCACCCATGCGCCGGCTGCGCTCAAGCAGCTCCAGAAGGAGCAGGCCAAAGCGCTGGCCGCCGAGCGCAACACCCCGTGAACTCAGGGGACGACCCCGTCCGCCACGCTGCGTCGCACGCCCCCACCCTTCGGAGCCTCACCTCCCGCGATGATCACCACCCTCGCCGTCGCTGGCTACCGATCCCTGCGTGAGGTGGTGATTCCGCTGGGGCCGCTCACCCTGGTGACCGGGGCCAATGGGGTCGGTAAGACCAGCCTCTACCGGGCGCTGGCGCTGCTGCACGCTTCAGCCCAGGGCACGCTGGCAGGGGCCGTGGCACGCGAGGGCGGCCTGGACTCCTTGCTGTGGGCGGGAGCCGGCACCCAGCCCAGCCCACACGGAACGGTGTTGCGACGAAAGACCATTCCGAGCGACCGCATGCAGCTCGGCTTCGCCACGGACCATCTGGGGTACTGTCTGCACCTGGGCCAAATGGGCCCGTACGACTGGGGTGGGGGCCCAACCTTGTTCTCCCGAGATCCCCACTTTCGACGCGAGGTGATCTGGGCCGGCCCGCAGCCGAGGCCCGCGGCCCTGATGACCGACAGGCGCGGCAAGATGCTGAAGGTCCGCAACACCGAAGGCGACTGGAACGTCGCGTCCATCGATCTGCCGGACGCAGAGAGCACGCTCACCCTGCCGCTCGACCCAGCCGCCGTGCCCGAGGTCTTTTCGGTCCGCGACGCCATTCGGCGGTGGCGGTTCTACGACGTGGTCCGCACCGATCCGGGCGCCGCAGCCCGCCGCATCCAGGTGGCCACACGCACCCCGATCCTCGCGGCCGACGGGCGTGACCTGGCCTGTGTTTGGCAGACCATCCGGGAGGCCGGCTACGATCGCGACCTGGACCGCGCCGTGGACGACGCATTTCCCGGCGCATCCGTCGACGTGGTCGGTCGCGGCGACGGGCTCATTGAACTGCAGATGCATCAGCCCGGTCTGCACCGCCCCCTGCGGGCCGCCGAGCTCTCCGAGGGCACGCTCCGCTACCTGATCCTGACGGCAGCGCTTTGCGCGCCGCGTCCTGCCCCTCTGCTCGTGTTCAACGAGCCCGAAGCCAGCCTGCACGCCGATCTCCTCCCCGCGCTGGGACGCCGCCTCATCGAGGCCAGTCGACGCACGCAGGTCTGGGTGGTGTCGCACGCGCCGAAGCTCGTGGAGGCGCTCCAGGCCGCAGACGGCATCGTCACCCATGAGCTGATCAAGCTGGACGGCGAGACGATGGTGGTGGGCCAGACCCTGCTCAACCGGCCGCCATGGACCTGGGTCGAAGCGTAGCACCTGCGCGCGAGGCGGCGCGCTCCACGCTAGCCGAAGCCATGCAGCAGCCCCACCAGCGCTACTACGGATCCGCCCACGGGCGCTGGGCGGGCACGATGTCGTTCCACGTCCACGACTGGCGCGGCTTCTTTCGCACGCCGATGCGGCTGTTCGATCGCCTCAGCATCCTGGCCGTGGCCCTGTTGCCGCCGAGCCTCCTGGGGGCCCGCCTGAGCACGCGGGTGCTGTGTTTACCCGATCGGGAAGCGCCCCACACGATGGTGCACCGCACCTGGCTCACCCAGTGGGGCATGGTCACCTACCGTGCAGAAGAGCAGTTCCTGCTGCACCCGGATGGCACGTCGCTCACCGTTCAGATGACCGAGTACACGGTGCCGTTTCGGTGGATCCCCAGGCGGGGCCCGCCCACACCCGGATCGGTCGACTCCACGGCCACCCACGGGCACTACCAGCTCCCGTGGTTCGGCACGACGGTGGACGTGCGCACCACGCTCTCGCCCACCGACTGCGAGATCGTGATCACCACGCCCTGGGCCCGTGGGGTCAACCACCTCCGCAAGACCAGCGACGATCCCGGTCCCGACACTCCCTGATCCGCCTGTCGCACCTGCGACAGGTTGTCCCATGTGACATCGTGTCACGTTGAGAGGACGCGGTGCAGGCTCTGCAAGGGTGGGCACAGGAGACCTCCATGCGACCCTACGCCCTTGTGCTGCTCTCGCTCGCCGCCTGCGCCGACGTTGCCCCCGATGACAAGACCGACACGGACACCGACACCACCGGGGAGACCGACGAGACCGACTCCACCGACGAGACCGATGTGGAGGAAGCCACGCCGAGCGCCTTTCAGCTGCGCTTCGAGGCCGCCGGCGCGACCGGGCCCGTAGCTTGCGGCACCGACCTCGCCGCCGTCGGCCCCGAGGCCGGCTACACGGTGGGCCTCAACGACCTGCGCTTCTACGTGTCGAACATCGTGTTCCGCGACGAGGCTGGCGACGTGGTCGACGCCACCTACGACGAAGACGACTTCCAGTACACCGGCACCGCCGGCTGGGTGGGCCTCGTCGACCTCACCTCCAACACGGGCGGCGCCTGCGCCGATGGCTCGATCAGCTTCAGCGAGGGCACGGCACGCACCCACAACGCCATCACGGGCACGGCGATCGTCGAGCACGTCGCATCGGTGTCGTTCGACGTGGGCGTCCCCCAGGCGCTGATGAAGGAGGTCATCTCGAACAACACGATCGAGGGCGCCCCCTCGCCGCTCGCCGAGATGCACTGGTCGTGGGCCTCGGGCTGCCGCCACTTCGTGTTCAACTTCACGCTCAGTGACCTCAACCACACCGGTGAAGGCTACCTGCACGTCGGCAGCACCGGCTGCGCCGGCGAGGGCGAGCTCGCGCTGGAGTCCAAGACCACCTGCGACTACGTGAACACGCCGCATGTGATGCTCGACGGGTTCAGCCTGGCCGACGACACCATCGCCGTCGACCTCGCCGCCCTGCTGGCCGACCTCGACTTCTCGGTGCCCGACGTTCACCACGGGCTCGTGCCGAAGCACGAGGGCGGCGAGAAGGCCGGCGTGGAGTGCCACTCCTCACCCGACCAGGGTGACTGCGGCACCTTCTACGGCAACCTCGGCCTCGACATCGCCACGGGCACGGCCGACGCTGCCACCAACACCGTGTTCCACACGAAGTGATGCGCAGCGGTCCTGCCGGTGCAGCACTGGTGGCCCTGTGGGCCGCAGGGTGTGCTGCGCCGGCGGTCTCGGACCCAACGGACACCGACGTCGAGGTCGACACCGACGACACAGCGGTGGAGTCGGACGACACCGACCTCCCCGACACGGACCCTCCCCTCGTCGACGTCCGCGCGCTGCTGCGCCTGCCCGACCACCTGCAGGTGCCGCGCATCCCCGACTACAACCCGATCAACGCCGAGCGCATCGCGCTCGGCCGTCACCTGTTCTACGATCGGCGCCTCTCGGGCAACCAGACCCAAGCCTGCGCCGACTGTCACCTGCAGGCGCTGGGCTTCGCCGACGGAGAGGTGGCGCCCACGGGCTCCACAGGCGTAGCGCTCGCGCGCAACAGCCCGGGTCTCGCCAACGTCGCCTGGCTCGGCGACCTCACCTGAGCCCACAACGGCTTCACCGATCTGGAGACCCAGATCGAGGTGCCGCTGCTGGGCGATCGCCCTGTGGAGATCGGCATCAACGACGGCAACCTCGACGAGGTGCTCGCACGCCTGGACGCCGATCCGATCTACCAGGACCTCACCTTCCAAGCCTGGCCGGACGTGGAGGGCGGGCTGACGCTCCCGAAGATCGCGTTCGCGCTGGCGAGCTTCTGTCGCAGCCTGGTCTCGGGGAGCAGCCCCTTCGACCGCTTCTACGCGGGCGACACCGAGGCCCTCACGGTGCAGCAGAAGCGCGGCATGTCGCTGTTCAACGGGGAGCGCTTCGAGTGCTTCCACTGCCACAGCGGTGTGAACACCACAGCGAGCTACATCGACGCACGCACGCCGCCCGGATCCCGGGTGCGCGCCTTCTTCAACACGGGCCTGTACAACCTCGACGACCTCGGCAGCTACCCGCCAGCCGATCAGGGCCTGTTCGAGCTCACCCGCGAGGACCGCCACCGGGGCGCTTTCCGCCCGCCGAGCCTCCGCAACGTCGCGGTCACCGCGCCTTACCTGCACGACGGGAGCGCAGCGACGCTGGAGGATGTGCTCGCGATCTACCGCAACGGCGGACGCAACCTCACCGAAGGGCCCTGGGCCGGCGACGGGCGCAACAACCCGAACCGCTCGAACTTCGTCCGGCCCTTCGAGGCCACCGACGAGGAGATCGCGGATGTCATCGCGTTCTTGGAGTCGATGACGGACGAGGCGTTCCTGACCGACCCCGCGTTCGGGAGTCCGTGGGAGGAGTGAGCGCCGATCAGTCGCAGCGACTGAGCGTGAACCTGTCGATCTCCTTGCCGGTGCTGTCGATCGCGCGACCCGTGATCGTGCAGGTGTCCGCGTCGAAGATCATGAAGTGGTAGGTGGAGAAGCTCGCTTCGGCGAGCGCGCGGTCCTCGGCGTCTTCGCCGATCTCGTAGAGCGACTTTCCGCCCGCGCCCGTCACCACGTAGGTGGTGCCGCCCGATGCGAGCTTCTCGGTGCCCTTCATGTGGCTGAAGCGCTCGTAGACGTGGTTGTGCCCAGCGAGCTGGAGCGGCACGCCCGCGTTCTCGATGATCGGCACAAGGTGCAGCGCCACGAGGATGTCGGTGGTGCGGCCCGGCGTCGTCATGTGGACGGGATGGTGCCAGACGGCCACGCGCCAGGGCCGATCCTTGCTCTTCTCGAGGTCGTCGCGCATCCACACGGCCATGTCGTCGACCGGGTCGAGGCCGTTGATCTGGCGGATGGCCATCTGGGAGTCGGCCATCGTGAAGTGCACGGGACCCCAGTCGAAGCTGTAGTAGCGCTCGAGGTCTTCCTGGCGGTACGCGTTCTTCGGCAGGTCGTGGTTGACGAGCATCGGCGTGAGCCCGAACACGCTGCCGTAGTCGTGGTTGCCGGGCACCGGCCAGTACGAGATGCCCCGGCGCAGCAGCTGGCGGTAGAACGTGAACTGGTTGTCTTCCCACTCCTGCCAGGTGCCGCTTCCGTACACGTTGTCGCCGGTGGTCACCCAGAAGTCGAACTCCTCCGTGTGCTTGAGGATCTCGGTGAGCACCTCGCCCGCCTTGCTCTCGACGCCGCCGCCGTAGTCGCCCATCACCAGGAACGAGACCGGCTCGGTGGTGCTCAGCGGCGGTGCCGTGTGGAAGGCCATGGGGCCGGTGAGATCCACGCCGTCGACGAGCAGCTTGTAGCAGTAGCCGCGGCCAGGCTTGAGGCCCGAGAGCGCTGCCGTCTGCAGCGTGAGCGGGTTCGTGATGAGGTCGACGGGGGCCGTGGTGACGGCGGCCGTCTCCCCAAACGTGTCGTCTTCGCCCCACACGATCTCGCCGGTCGTGCCCAGCGCGAGCCCCCACTGCACCGACGCCGTCGTGGGCGTGACGTTCGTGACGTACGGCCAGCGCAGCAGGCGGGGATCGGGCGAGAAGGCGCTGTCGTCGTCGACCACCGGACAGCGAAACGGCTTGCCGGGATCCGCCGCATCGGTGTCGGCGTCATCGGCGGGTGCCACGACCTTGGTCGCGCAGGCCGCCAACGTCATCAGGAGCGGGTGGAGCGTGCGCACGCGGACTCCGTTCACTCGCAGGCGCGGGTGAGCTCGAAGGTGTGGATGGTGTTGCCATCGCGATCGATGGACTCGCCCGAGAGGGTGCAGTCGTCGACGGTGAGCAGCAGGAACTGGTTGCCCGAGAAACCGAAGTCGCGGAGCGCCATCTCGGCGGCGTGCTCCTCGCCGTCGATGCGGTCGGGATTGGCGCCGCCGCCGCCGGTGACGATGTAGCTGGTGCCGCCGGAGCTGAGCTTCGCTTCGTCCTTGAGGTGCATGAACGCCTCGTAGACGTGGCTGTGGCCCGAGAGCGCGAGCTGCGTGTTCCCGGCCTCGACCACCGGCTGCAGGTACTGCTTCATCGAGGCCTTCGGCGAGCGGCCGGGCTCCGTGTTGTAGAGCGGGTGGTGCCAGGACGCGATGCGCCAGGGGCGGTCCTGGTTGGCCGCGAGGTCGTCGACGTACCAGTCGACCATGTCGTCATCCGGCGTGTCGGGCGTGACCTGGTCGATCGCGAGCTGGCTGTCGAGCACGCTGACGTGCACGGGACCCCAGTCGAAGGCGTAGTAGCGGCCGTTGTCTTCGGCCCGGTACGCCTGCTTGGGCAGGTCGATGCTGTCGAGCATCGGCTGGAGGCCCAGCGGGCTCCCGTAGTCGTGGTTGCCCGGCGCCGGGTAGTACGGCACGCGTCGCAGCAGGTCGCGGTAGAACGTGAAGTGGTTGTTGTGCCACTCCAGCGCCGTGCCGTTGGAGTAGGCGTTGTCGCCCACGGTGAGCCAGAGGTCGATGTCGGCCATGTACGGCTTGATCTGGTTGTAGACCAGGGTGGAGAAGCCGATGCCGACGCCGTAGTCGCCGAGCACCAGGATCTTCACGGGCTCCTTGCTCTCCTTCGATGCCGCCGTGTGGAACAGCAGCGGGCCCGAGATGTCCTTCCCATCCACCTCGATGCGGTAGCAGTACGCCGTGTTGGGCTCGAGGCCTTCGAGGCGCACGCGGTGGAGCTGAACGGGGTCGATCAGCCCGTCGATCGCGTCGGCAACAGCGTCGGACACGGTGCCGAGGTTGCCGTCGGTGCCCCAGTGGAGCTTACCCACCACATCGAGCGGGAGGCCCCACTGCACGGTGACCGCGGTGTCGGTGACGTTCGACGTGTAAGGCCACCGCAGGAGCCGCTGGTCGGGCGTGTACGCGAGCTCGTCGAACTCGACGTTGCAGGCCGCGACGAGCGGATCGGAGTCCACATCGTCCTTCGCGGTGTCGGCATCGGTGCGGCCGCAGCCCACAGCGAGCAGGATGAGCAGTCGACGGGCCATCGGTCTCTCCGGGATGGTCCTGGGACTATGGCCTGGCGTCGGGTTCGTCATGCGACGATGGTGTCACGCTGGTGTCGGGGCCCGAGTGCACGACCCCGGATCGTCGCAGACAGGGCCCCGGCGCGCGGACGCCACCGCGGAACGCTGCGAAGCCGGTGCGGAAGTCTGCGATCCCGGTGCGGAAGTCTGCGATCCCGGTGCGGAAACTTGCGACGGCACCGCGGAGACTTGCGATCGCACCGCGGAAAACTGAGGTCGCACCGCGGAGAACTGCGTTCGCACCGCGGAGCCCCGTCCCGATCGATCAGCCCCCTTCGCGCATCGTCGGGGCGTGTGCCCCGAGGGGGAGAGGCGGGGACGGCGCGCACGAGGCGGCCGTGAGGTTGCGCCTGGGCGCACGCCCGGGGTGGGATACGCACTTCGACGCGGACGGGGGCTGTCGTGGCCGTGAGGCGCAGGTGGCGACTGAACTTCGACCCGAACGCGCCACTGGACGAGTTCGAGCGCGCTGGCGTGCTCGCGGACGGCAACGTCGTCCGCGGTGTGCGCCTGCCAGCTGGCGCAGCTGCGTGGCACGACGTCGACCGGGGGCATCTCGAGGCGCGGCCACCGGAGGGCGTCACCGTCGACGTATTCGGCAGGCCACTGCACGCCGCCAAGATCAGCTTTCCCCCGACCGGAGACCTCTTCTGGCGCGTGGTGTCCCGGGTGTTGGCCGGTCTCGTAGTCCCCCCGGTGGCCGTCGAGATCGTCCTTGGGGCATCGGCCTGCATCGACGGGCACGACCTACCGGAAGGCGCGGAGGTGGGCTTCGACGCCCACGGCGCGCTCCGCGAGGTCTTTGTGCCTGGGGGCGCGTGTGTTGCGGGGCTCGACGGCCCATGCCTGCTCACGCTCCGCCGAGACGGCGCGGTCCAGAGCGCGCAGCTGTACGCGCCGGCGGTCGTGCAGGGCTGGCCGTGCCGAGGGGACGGATCGCTCGAGGCGCTGATCGAGTTCCACCCGGGAGGGCAGCTCAGGCGTTTTGTCCTCGACACCGCGGTGGCCCGGGACGGCGTGCAGCTCCCCCGCGGCGCCCGGGTGGGGCTGACGGCGAGCGGCCGGGTCGAGCGCCACGCTCCGAGCGAGCGACGCCTCCCGCCGGATTGACGTGAGCGACGCGCCGACCGCTGCGCGGACGGATGCCTCGTGCAGGCACGGGACGACCGGGAGAGGCGCGACGCGCCTGCGGACCCGCGCCCCGGGTGAGCAGGGGTCGCGTCCTCCCGCGACCGCGGAGACGGGAGCCGCGGGCATCACGATCCTCTGCGGCCGGCGGCCCGCGGCAGTCCATGGTGTAGGCTGGCAACGCGCCCATCGAGGTCTGCATGTCGAACCGCGTCTACCTGTACACGACCGACGACCCCGTGGCGGGTCCGTACGAGGACCGCGCCGAGGCAGACGCCTTCTGGTTCGCCTGGCGCGTGCTGATGGGCGACGCGCCCCGTCTGTTCCGCTCCTCGATCCTGGGCGACCAGGACGTCGTGATCGCCGGGCCCGACGGCCTTGCCCGACTGGCCGCGCTCCTCGACCCCGCGAACCCCAAGCTGGCGCCCTTCTTCAGTCTCTGGCGCGCGCGGCCCCCAAAGGCCTGGCTGGTGCTTCTCCCGCACGAGGTCATGCCGCCCGACCAGGCCTTGAGGGCCATCGCGAATGTGGCTGCGCGCGGCAGCCAGGCGGACGACGGCGACCGGCTTGCGATCGGCATCGCGTCCTCGAGTTGGAAGGGCGTGAACTTCCTCCCGCAACGCCCGGCCCCCGCTGTGCCCCGCGCTCGTCCCGAGCACGAACCGGTCCGCCGCCTGCGCATCCCGTTTGGCGAGATCGTAGAGCGACTCGAGGGGGCCGAGTGGGTCGATTCAGCCCAGGTCCAGGCCATCACCGCGCTGGCCCAGCGCCCAGCCGATGGTCCCAATGAGGTGACCCGACGCATCGGTGCCATGGTGCGGCCAGCGCTCCGGCGTGGGGTGGTGATCTGGCTGGAGGCCGCGTGCGAGCTCTCGCTGCGGGTTCATGCACAGGCTCCTGGCTCGACCGATCCGCCGACCGCGCGGCCGTTGCTGGACGCCCTGCGGACCCTCCCCGAGGAGGCTCTCGCCGACCTTGGTCCGTCCTGCGAGGCGTTCGCCTCCGCCCTCCGGGAGTGGACGGCCGGAACGCGCCGCCAACGCTCGAGGACCTGGTCCGGAGGCGAGGACGAAGCTGACGCGCTCTGGCGGGATGCGCCATCCCGTGCGCTCGGTGCGGTCCCGTCCGGGTTGGACCTCATGACCCGCCTCGCGAACGGCCACCTCGACCAAGACGACCCCCTGCGTCGCGCCTGGGTCGCGTTCCTGATGACTGGCGTCCATGCGCGGAGCACCGTCTCCTCCCTGGCGGCGCTCGCGTGCGACGCGCCCAGTGTCGCCGCTACGGAGCGCGAAGCGGCCGATGCGCTCGGCCGGGTCGAGCGGGCGTTCTGGAACCAAGTGTACCCCCGACTCCTCGATGCGGAACCGTGAGGGGCCGAAGGGCGGCCGCCCGCCCGGTGTCCCTCAGGTGACGGCCCGCTTCGTCCTCGGTCCTCGGATCTGCTGCCAGTACTCCTCGGCGACGTCCGCATCGACGTCCTCGGGCTGGGTGATGCGTCCGTAGAGCGCATCGGCGCCGTCCCGACGCGGGCCGGAGATCCAGAACGGAGCACCGGTCTCGACCTCGACGTGGTTGTACTTGTAGCCGTTCCCCACACGCCGGAAGCTGCGCCCTGCGTAGGTGACGGTGCGGCCCGACTTCGAGAACACGACGCGGCCGATGCGACCGTGGCCATCAAGGCCGCCGGACTTGTCTTCGATGTACACCACGCGGGTCTTGGGCATGCTCGGCTCGGTGTCCGCGTGGCGGCTGATCGGGGTGGCGTCACCGCGGGCGTCGTGGCCGTCTAGGCACCCTTGTGCACCAGGACCGGTCGCAAGACCCGGGTGATCTTCACAAGCTGCTGCTCGGCGCGCAACACGCGCTCCATCGGCTTGTAGGCCGAGGGTGCTTCGCTGCGGAGCGCTTCAGCCCGCCCAGGGTCGAACCAGACCCCCGCCGTCTCGCGCAGCAGCCGGGTCCGTGCGATCGTCCGCCGGGCTGTTCGAGCGGGTCCTCGCCGCCCACGAGTACGTGATCGACGCTCACATCCTCGGCGAGGTTGAGCGGGCGCTGCGAACCAAGTTCCGACTGCCGGAGGCCCGCGTCTCGGAGGCCGTCGCGCTCGTTCGAGGCAGTGGACGGTGGATGGACGCGGCACCCCTACCCGCGCCGGTCAGCCGCGATCCCGATCACGACGCCATCCTCGCGCTCGCGAGGGCCAGCGGGAGCCGACTGATCGTCACGGGAGACGACGACCTGCTCGCGCTGAACCCGTGGGAGGGCGTCGAGATCGTGCGACCGCGGGACTTCTGGCCGATCGACCGCGCCGGCGGACGGTGAGTCCGCCACGCTCCTGGGGCGACCGAACGAAAAAGCCCGCCGGAACCAAGGTGCACGGCGGGCGCTGAAGGGAGTTGGGCAACCCGAACGATGTTCGAACTCGCTGGCCGCTCTCAACGAGTCGGCGGAGGCTCCACCCTGGGCGGGGCGGTCCTCGCCCCAACCCGGCGTTGACGTAGGCCCGGGGTCGCCGTACATCCCGTACACGCGAGGTGCGACATGGCAGCAGACGCGCGACTCGATCTCCGACTGGATCCTGAGGACAAGCGCCTCATCGAAGAGGCCGCGGCGACGCAGCATGTCTCGGTGACGCGCTTCGTCGTCGAGGCCCTGGTACGGCGAGCCCGGGAAGTGGTCGGCGACGGCGGCCGTCGAGCGCCGCGGCCCGTCGGCGGCTGGTCCTTCTCGCTGCCGGAGGGCTGGGACGACGACCTCGACGACTTCGCGGAATGGCGATGAGGCTCCTGATCGACAGCCACGTGCTGCTGTGGGCGGCGCTCGACGATCCGCGACTCGCGGGCGCGCAGCGCTCGGCCTACGTCGACCCGGACAATGACCTGCTCATCAGCACGGCGACGCTCTGGGAGCTGGGCATCAAGTACGCGCTCGGCAAGCTCCCGCTTCCCGTCACGCCCCGCGACTTCTTCGCCCGCGAGATCGCCGTCCGCGGCTACGTCGTGCTCGACGTGAAGCGCGCACACGCAGAGCGAGCCGCCGAGCTGCCGTACCCCGACCCCAGGCACCGCGACCCCTTCGATCGGATGCTCATCTCGCAAGCCCTCGCGGAAGGCATCACGCTCCTGTCGGCAGACCAGCGCTTCGCCAATTACCGTAAGCTCGGGCTGAGCCTCGTGACCTGATGGGAGACACGAGGTGCGACGCGCGCGGGGGCCTGCGAGGCTGGTACGAGAACCTGCGGAATGACCCGAGACTGACCGGGTGGGACACCGAGTTCGGTGCGGGCGGAGACTGGCCCGGTTCCGGGTCCATGGTTCGGTTCGTCCGCGAACCCGTCTTCGCTGAGCTGCTCGCCTGGCCGAGCGGGTGCATCGACACGAACGTCTTCGTCGACGGAACCGATGCCGAGCCCCGGTGCGAGCACGCGGAGGTCACCAACGACCGAGACCTCAAGGCCTTCGCGACGACGTTCACGGATCGGTTGCTCTCGCTCTCCGCGAGCGCCGGGCGTCGTTGACCCCACTGTCGGAACTGCTGTCCCCAACGACAAAGCCGGGCCGAACCAAGGTTCACGGCGGGCTCCGAAGGGATCGGGCATACAGAACGATTTTTGAACTGGCTGATGGAGCTGACGGAGGACGACGTCGCCCGGATGTCGAGTCGCCGGTCCGCGAAGTGCCCGCGACGGCGCCCCCGAACATCTGCGATGACGCCTGCACGGCCTGCCTGTGCACCGCGACACCGACGTCACCCGCCCTCGCCGACCGCCTCCAACGCAGCGCGGTAGAGTCGCTCATCCAACCGAAACCCCGACAGCGCCAACTGATCAAGGACCGGCCGCAACGCTGGCAGGAGCCCGTCCCGACGAGCCTCGACGAGCACGCCGATCGTCCCGCGAATTGCAAGCCCGCATGCGGTGGCCGCACGACGCCCATCCAGGTCGTCAATCAACAGCAGGTCCGCGTGCCGAAGCAGTGCGAGCGCGATGGCCGCCGCTTCACCCGCATCAAGGTCGTCGGCGAGTGTCAGCATCTGCGCGCTTCCGTCCGCGCCTGGGTCGATCTCCATCCAGCTCGCCGCGCGCAGCGCCGCGACCTCGTGGGCGTCCGGCCTCGCGACGACCAGTTCCTCCCACACCGTCCGCGGTACGAGCACCCGTCGGTACTGGCGCTCCAACAGGTCGAGCAAGCCCAGGCGCGCCAAGTACAGCAATGGCGTGGTGTCCGCGACGACCAACACACCTTGCAGATCTTCACCCGGGGGCATCAGCCGCGCGCGCCCGCGATCTCCGCCAGCTCGCGGCGGAAGTCATCCAGGTCGTAGCGGATCACAGGGATCCCGTGCGCGACACACAGGTCCATGAAGGCCACGCGACCCAGACCGAGCAAGCGTGCGCAACGCCCGGCCGACAACTCGCCGAGACGGAAGCGCTCGAGCACGAGGAGCCGAAGCGCCTCATCGGCCAGCTTGCCGGGCGCGGCCCCCCGAGCGATCTCTGGCGGCACATCGACGGTCACATGAAGCACGGTGTCATCCATGTCGATGCTCTAGCACGAAGAGCGGCGACCCGACCGACGACATGCGGACCCGAAACGACAAAGCCCGCCGGACTCACGTCTCGACGGGCTCCGAAGGGATTGGGCATACAGAACGATTTTCGAACTGGCTCGCGGGGCTGGACGAGGAGGACGTCGATCTCCTGCTTCACGATACAAACGTCGCACACGTGCGGGGACCGCGACGCGGCAGCTGACGGTCGCGATGACCAGCCCGAGACTACGAGTCGGCCACCGACCGTGTCGGTCGGGTTCGCTGCATGTTTCGCAAGTGCTCGTTAGCGACCTCGGTATGGACATCGTCGGGCTGCACGATGCGGCCGTGGACCCCGTCCGCTCTGGACCCGATGCACCGCGAACTCCCGGTCTAGTTCGGGGGTGTCCCGCCATCCAAGAAGGCATGCCCGTCTGGGGTCACTCACCGAAACCCGAGCAGCGGCTGACCGGTGGTGCACACGTGCGCTGCGTCGCACGAGATGCTGCGCCACAACGTAAGATGCTCCCGATCCCAGCCGTCGATGATAGCGGCGAACCAGCTGTGGTCCGGACTCTGCACACACCACGCGCCCGCGACGATCTCGACCGTCACGCGGGCGGACCTCCCGAGCGGAGGCGTCGAAAACACCGCGATCCGCTTGCCCATGTAGGCGGCGTCGTCGCTGTCCGTGATGTCGATCAGCGCGTTCGAGAAGATGTAACCGTCGACCGAGAAGTCGGCGGTCGCCTCGTCCTCGACGACGACCCCGCGGAAGACAAGGTCACGCGGATCGCAGGAAGGCATATCAGGCGTGAACCTGATCTCCTGCGAAGACCGCCACAGCGTGCTGACTAGGCCGACGCCGAGCACGACGACTCCCACCAGCGGACGACATCGGAAGCGCCGCCCGACGGTCACCGCGACGCCGTCTGCGACATTCCCGTCTCCCATCGGCGTGGCCACGTGATCCTCCGGCTCGACGATCCTACATCGACGGACGGACGTGCCGCGCTGTTGGCGTGAGCGCCGATGCGCGCGCGCAGCCCAGACGACAAAGCCCGCCGGACTTCCGTCACGGCGGGCTTCGAAGGGATTGGGGCGGCAGGATTCGAACCTGCGGATGGCGGAGCCAAAACCCGCTGCCTTGCCGCTTGGCGACGCCCCAAGGACGCCGACAGCTATCGCCCTGGCGCGCGCTCCGCACCGTGGACCCCCACCCCAGCGGCGGAAGCCCAGCCTACGCGGCGCGTGCGGGTCAGCGCACCCAGGCCCACATCCGCCCACCCGTGGAGTGGGTGTTGAAGTTGCCGGCGCACCCCCACTGCGGCGAGACGGTGTCCATGTACAGGTCGTACGCGACGTTGAACGAACTGCACGTTGGGTCCGAGTCGTCGATCGAGAGGATGTGCCCACCGAAGTAGGGGCTGATCGCCCCGCCCGCCCAGTCGTCGCAGGTGGCGTCGGACAGCACCTGGCCGGTGTACGTGTAGGGGGCGGACGTGTACTCCGCGGTCGTGTCGGGCCCGGCAGAGCACGCGAAGACGACCTCGTTGTAGCCCTCACACAGGCTGAAGAAGTCCACCCAGCTGGTGCCGCCGCTGTCGGTGCCCGCGCACTGCACGAAGCCACTGGCGGTGAGGTCGGGACCGAGCACGCCCGCGAAGCCCGGAACCGCCACGTTGGAGCAGGAGCCGTCGTCGACGGTGGCGCTCGCGTCGTAGTTGATGAACTCGGGGTCGGTGCAGCCGAGGACGTAGTTGGCGGCGCGCTCGTACATCCACATGCGTCCCACGGCGACGTGGGTGTTGTTGGTGCCTGCGCAGCCCCACTGCGGCGACACCATGTCCATGTACATGTCGTACGAGACGTTGAAGTTGCTGCAGCCCGGGTCGCCGTCGTCGATCGAGAGGATGTGGCCGCCGTTGTAGGGGCTGCTGGAGCCACCCGCCCAGTCGTCGCAGGCCCCGTCGACGAAGTTGCTCCGCGGGGCCGCACCCGAGATGTACTCCGCGGTGTCGTTGGCATCGGCAGAGCAAGCGAACCGCACCTCGGTGGTGCCCGCGCAGGGCGGGTAGAACTCCGTTGACGTGGTGGAGGCCGAACCGGTGCCCGAGCAAAGCGTCCAGCCGTCGGCGGAGAGATCGGGGCCGGCGGGGCCGGCGTACCCGGGCGTGGTGACGGCAACGACGTTGCAGGACCCATCGTCGGTGTTGGCCGCCGGGTTGAAGTTCAGTGCAGCGGGATCGGTGCAGCCCAAGACCTCCACAACGTCGGTGGTGGTCATGGTTCCTGTGCCGCTCTTGGCAGAGTACGCACCGTTCAGGCCGCGCACGACCACGGCCTGCATGTCGACCTCGAGACCGAGGCGCACGCTGTTCGGCACCACCAGCGAGAAGCTCGCCGTGCCCGATGCGTCGGCCTGGTTCACGTCGAAGACCTGGACCCTCGAGGCCAGGTCCAGGCACAGCCCGCCGAGCGCCGGCAAGCACGGCGGACGCCCCGATCCCACGCCGTAGAGCAGGTAGACCGGCTCACCCGGACCCGCGCCGGTGACCGTGAACTCGACCTCCGTTCCGCGAACGCCGTCGGCAGGGACGGTCAGCTCCAGGAACGGCAGCGGCGGCGCAGCGTTGGCGACCAGAGCTTCCGACGTGTCGATCGTGGACGAACAGCCACCCACCAGGACCAGCAGGGCCCCCATCACCTTGGACATGTGCACCTCGTGCGGGGAGCCTACCACAGGCAGGCCTCACACCCGACGACGCTCGCTCACACCGGCTTGCGGAGCACGCTCACGGCATCTCGCAGCCCATCCACGGACAGCTCGTGCATCGGAAACAGCCCGCCGATCGCGCTCACCGTGGGGTGATCCCAGAAGCGGCGCGGATCGGGGTTGAGCCACACACTCGACGGACACCGCTGACGAATGCGGCGGAGCCAGTCGATGCCGGGGATGCGCTCCTCGGCGGCGCTGCTCCAGCCGGTCTGGCTGAACAGCTCGTAGGGTGCCATCGAAGCATCGCCGACGATCACCACCCGGTGCTGGGGCGTGAGGCGCGCGAGCACATCGGCCGAGGCCTCGCGCTCGTTGGTCTCGTAGTTCTTCCACAGCCAGCCGTAGACGCAGTTGTGGAAGAAGTAGGGCTCGAAGGATCGGAAGGTGCCGATCTCCTCGGCCGCCGTGAACAGCTCGGCCACCCGCTCAGCGTGGTGCGACATCGACCCGCCCGCATCCATCAGCAACACCAGCCGCACCTGGTTCTGCTTGGCGCGCCGCTCGACCAGCTCGATGTCGCCTGCGTTGCGGCAGGTCTTGTGGATCGTGCCATCGAGGTCGAGCTCGTAGGCCCCTTCCCGGTTGAGACGCCGCAGCGCCTTGAGCGCCACCGACAGGTCCCGCCGATCGAGCGTCTTGTCGGTTCGGTAGGACGCCCACTGCCGATCTTCCGCCACCTGGATCGCTCCCCTGCCCCCGCCTGGACCTCCTACCCGCACGCCGCGCGTGGCCCGTCCCGAGTGGCCGAATGCGCTGGTGCCGCCCGTGCCGATCCACTTGCTTCCGCCGTCGTGCCGCGCGTCTTGCTCCTTGAGCCGCTCCAGGAACGCCTTCCACAGTTCCTCATCCGAAGCGAACGGCGGGTCGACCCGCTCGCCTTCGGCTTTCTTGGCGTTCGCCAGCCACTGCTCCAGCCGCGCCCGCACCTCGGGATCGAGCGCAGCGTCCTTGAACGCGGCGGCGAACGCGAGATCGTAGGCGTCGTAGTCGTTCTCGGTGCGGCAGAGGATGCTTCGACCGAGCGCGTAGAAGCCGTCGACGTCGGTGGCCAGCCCCATGCCGAGCGCGCGCAACAACAGCAGCCACTCCGACGTGCCCACCGGCACGCCCGCGGTGCGCAGGTGCAGCAGAAAGGTGGTGAACACCGAGCTACTCCCAGCCGCCCGGAGGACGCGCCCCGCCCCGAAGGAGCTGCACATCACGCTCCTGCTTGAGCAGCACGCCCACGTAGGGCTGGGCCTTCGCCAGTGCGTTGGGATCCACACCCGCATGGGTGAGGACCGCGATCCAGTCGAGCAGCTCGGACGTGCTGGGCGGCTTGCGCAGGCCCTTGATCTTCCGAACACCGAAGAAGGCCGAGAGCGCCGCCTGCATCATCGCATCGTCGAGGTTCGGCAGGTGCGTGCGCACGATCCGCTCCATGCGCTCGGGCGTGGGGAACGCGATGTAGTGGAACACGCAGCGCCGCAAGAACGCATCCGGCAGCTCCTTCTCGGCGTTCGAGGTGATGATCGTGACCGGCCTCACCTTCGCCTTCACGGTCTCATCGAGCTCGGGGATGGTGAACGCCATCTCATCGAGCTCACGCAGCAGATCGTTCGGGAACTCCAGATCCGCCTTGTCGATCTCATCGATGAGCACGACCGACCGCTCGGCGGCGGCGAACGCGCGCCCCAGCACGCCGAGCTTGATGTAGCGGCGGATGTCGGACACATCGTTGCCGCCAAACCGGCTGTCGTTGAGCCGCTGCACCACATCGTAGTGGTAGAGCCCATCGATCGCCTTCGTGGTGGACTTCACGTGCCATGCGTGAATGGGGAGCCCGAGCGACTCGGCCACCGCCATCGCGAGCTGCGTCTTTCCTGTGCCCGGCTCGCCCTTCACCAGCAGCGGACGGCCCAAGGCCACAGCGGCATCGACCACAGCACGCAGATCGTCGTCCGCCACGTAGCTTGGGGTGCTCTCAAACGCGCTCACCGACACAGGACCTCCGGTCGCACACGCCCCAGGATCTTGTGCAAGGACGGTCCTCGCCATAGACCCGGAGCCGACCGGCATCCCGCCGGCGACCACCGGTCCCTATCCCAACCCGGCTCAGCCGACCGCTGACCGAACCACGGCACCTCGGCCCTCCTCACGCAGGGCGCGACGTACCGGAACCCGGGGACACCTCACGTTCAACCTCCCGGAGCGCTCCTTGGAACGCAACATCGCCCTCCTGATCGACTTTGAGAACATCGCAGCTGGCACCGAGAAAGAAGGCCTCGGCAAGTTCGACATCGACAAGGTCGTCGCCCGCATCAAAGACAAGGGGCGCATCCTCATCGCGCGCTCCTACGGTGACTGGGGTCGGTTCGCCCGCTTCAAGCAGGGCCTTCTCGCCGCCAACGTCACCATGTACGAGCTCACCAGCCACGGCATGCAAGACAAGAACCGCGCCGACATCGCGATGGTCGTCGACTGCCTGGAGCTGGCCTACACCCGCGACTACATCGACACCTTCGTGGTCGTCTCGGGCGACTCCGACTTCACGCCGCTCGTGCTCAAGCTGCGCGAGCTCAACAAGAGCGTCATCGGCATCGGCACCCGCAAGTCCACCAGCCGCCTGCTGATCAACGCCTGCGATGAGTTCGTGTTCTACGACACGATGGTCCAGACCAAGGCACGCATCCCGGCCGGATCCTCGGAAGGCCTCAACCGAAGCCAGGTCGATGCCGCCCAGCTCCTCGTGGAAGCCCTTCAGGGCATGCTCCGCGAAGACCCCACGCCGCCCCACGCCAGCGTGCTCAAGAGCGTGCTCCTGCGCCGCCTGCCCGACTTCTCGGAAGAGGATCTCGGGTTCCCCTCGTTCACCCGCTACGTCGAGTCGCTTGAGAAGGCCGGCTTCGTGGCGCTCTCGAAGGATCCGAAGTCCGGCGGCTGGCGCGTGGATCTCGCACCGGGCGTCGTGGCCCAGGCCGAGGCCAGCACCGGCTCCGCAGCGGCGTTCGCGCCCGCAGCCACCTCGGAAGACACCTACCTGCCGGCCGGCTCGGAAGACCTGGTCAAGCGGCTCAACCACGAGGCGCTCGGCCCGCTCTCGGCGCCGGCCCGCATGGCGGCGCTTGAAGCGATCGTCGAGTTCGTGGGTCGCCGTCGTCGCCGCGTGCCCCCGGGCCTCGTGGCCGATGAGCTGCCGAAGCGCCTGCGCCGCACCTTCCCGTTCGTCACCGCCAAGACCGTGCGCGGCGTGCTGAAGGGCCTGCTGATGGCGGGTCGCCTGATGCACAAGGAAGGCGATCCCGTTCGCCAGGCCACCGTGCCGTTCATGGTCACCGAGGATGCGGCCGCACTCAACAAGAGCCTGGTGGAGGTCTACCTCAAGACCCTGCACCGCTCGGGTGCCGACCTCTCCAACACGGCGATGCTGGCGGAGTTCCTCTACGGCGACGCCGCCCGCAACCGCGAGATCGAGGAAGTCCTCGCCTGGCAGGTGCAAGACACCGACGAAGGCGACCTCGACGCGTTCCTGCTCACCGATGGTGAGGAGGGGGCCGAGGTCGTCGACGACCTCGACGACGCCCTGTTCGTGGAGGATGGCGACGACGCACCGGTCGCTCCCAAGTCCGCCGCGAAGAAGCCGGAGCCCAAGGCTAAGAAGGAAGAGCCCAAGAAGGCGGAGCCCAAGGCTAAGAAGGCCGCGAGCGCCGACGCCCCCAGCAACGTCGAGGCCGAAGCATCCGGCGAAGCCGCCGCCGGCGGCAAGAAGCCCAGCCGCCCGCGCAAGCCGAAGGCCAAGGTCGAACCGGCAGACGACGGCGATGCCCTCGACGCCATGCTCCAGCTTGAGGACTGAGACGCTGCTGGGTGGTTGAACGCGCTGGCGTTCACCGCCCGATGCGGTGAGAATGGGCCGCGGGAGGACAAGGCGTGCAGGTCGTCACGGGGAAGAAGGGCTCATACCGCGTCAAGACGAACCCGCTGTCGTCGGATCGTCCGGACCTGTTGGAAGCCGCCGACGATCGCTCGGTGCCCCTCGCAGCGCGCGTTGCGAAGGGCAACCCCATCGCCGTACGCGGCCTGGCCGACGAAGCGCGCTCCATGCGCGAGATTGCGGCCGCCGTTCCGGATGCGGCACGCTGGCTCGTCCCCGTGCTCGACGAGGGCGTGAGCAACGGCGTCGCCTTCTTGGTGATCCCGGCCTTCGACGGCACCCTGCGCAGCCGCTGCGGTCCGGGCACGCCGCTGCTCGATCGCCTCGATCTGCTGGCTCAGGCCTGCGAGGCTGTGGCGCGCCTCAACCGAGCGCCGCTCGCCCGCCGTGCCGTGCACCGCAACCTCACGCCGTCCGCCTTCCTCATCTACATGGTGGATGGGCACGCCGAGGTGCGGCTCACCGATCACGGCCGTCGGTCCACGGACGACCGCAACGCCGGCGCCGAGGACGCACCCAACCCGCGTCAGCGGTATGCACCACCCGAGCAGGCTCTGCCGCTCTACGGCGATCCCGAGCCCACCCTCGATGTGTTCGCTCTGGGCGCGATCATCTACGAGGCGCTGGTCGGCGAAGGCCCGCCCGAGGCTGCGGCCTCGGCCCACCAGTGGCTCACGCCAGCTGCCCGTGAGCTCACCGACCTCTGGGCCCGCCGCGACACCGTCGGCACCACCCTGCTCGCCCACTGCGAGAAGCTCAGGGCGCTGCCCATCGATCGTCTGCTCCGCTTCGACGTCGCACCGGCCCTGCTCACCGACGAAGAGGCCCGGTTGCACTCCGCCCTCGAAGAGCGCCTCGTGGGCGTCATCGGGGTCGGCGACATCCCCAAGGTCGCCGACGAGGTGGTGCGCACCCTGCTGCCGCTGCTGCGCCTCGCGCTCCACCCCGATCCGCGCGAGCGTCCGAAGCGCGCCGGGGATCTGGCCGATGCCTGCCACCGGGCTGCGGAGCTGGTGCGTCGCCGCGCACAGGGACTGCCGGTGGAGCAACTCCCGCCGCCCCTGTCCTCGCTCTCGCCGTCGCGGGCGGTGCTGCCCACGTTCCTGCCTGAAGAAGACACCGCCCCCACCTCCGACAGCACCGAGCTGGGCGTGCCGCCTGCTTCGTCGTCGATGGCATCGGGCGCCCGGAGTGCGCAGCCGGCCGCCAAGGCCGCGCAGCGGTCCGCCAACAAGGCCCCGCCGAAGCCAGCCCCCGCGCCGGCTGGACCGGGTCCGTCGGATCTGCGTCGTGCGGCTGCGCGGGACGCGGCGGCGAGGGCCGCGCCGGCGAGTCGATCCCGTGCGCCGTTGCTGATCGCACTCCTCGTCGTCGCCGGTCTGGGCCTGGGCGGAGCGTGGGCCGCGGGACTGTTCGGCGGGGCTGCAACCCCTGTCGCGGCACCCTACGTCCCCATCGTGAAGGGACCCAAGCTGGAGGCCCCTGCACCCACGCCTGCGCCCGCACCGGAAGCGGTCCCCACCACCACCGATGTCCCGGCCCCTGCTACCACCGACGTGCCGGCCGCCCCTCCCGAGCCCACGCCGGCCGCGGATGTCCCGGCACCCGCGCCCGCACCCGCGCCCGCGCCCGCACCCGCGCCCGCACCCGCGCCCCCGGCGCCCGCTCCGGCACCCAAGGCCGCCGCTCCTGCTCCCTCAGCACCGGCGCCGAAGGTCGAGCCTAAGCCCGTCCCCAAGGCCGAGCCCAAGCCCCCGCCCGCGCCTGTGGCGAAGGCGGAGCCTGCGCCCCCTCCCAAGGTGGAGCCGAAGCCCGCACCCAAGCCCGACCCTGTGGTGGTCACGCCGCCTAAGGCCGAGCCCAAGGCCGTGGTGCCCGCCGTCGTCGTCGTGGACGCGAAGCCCGAGGTGGCTGCGATCACGATCGATCTGGCTGTCGCCACCGACGACGCCACAGCCCTCCTGTCGTGGGTGGATGGCGGCTCAAGCCGCGGCAAGACCTCACGCTCGCTGTCCGGTCGCCAGGAGCTGCGCGTGTTCGTGCCCGACCCCACCACGGGCGAGCGTCGCCTCCTGCTCTACACGTTCGAGGTTCGCGCCAACGGCACGTTCGCGGCGAACGGTCCGATGGGCACCACCACCCTGCGCGTGTCCGGCCCCACGTCGGTGCGCGCCCAGATCATGGTCGCCGACGGCACGGTCAAGCTCTACGAGTAGGCGGTCAGGGGGAGCGCAACGCCCCCCCCCCAACGCGGGCCCCTGGCTACCAGCCCGGCTCCACCACCACCTGGCGGATCGCCCGCACGGCGTTGGCATCCCCGGTGAGCTCCTGGGCGCGCTCCACGATGCGCTCGATGGCGGGAAGCGAGAGCGGACGGTCGAGCACCGACAGCTCGTAGGCGATGCCCATCGGGAAGTCCTGCTGGATCGACGCGAGCATGCTGGCCTCGGCCTCGTACACCGCGTCCTGCACGGCCTTACGGGTTCCGCGGGTGGTGGCGTGGACCACCTGCAGCACCGCCTCGCCGGGGTTCGGAGGCGGCGACGTGAGGTGCACGCGGGGCGCGTACACGCAGTCGCGGAGGGTGCCAAAGCGCGACAGCTCCCCCACCGTGCGGGCCACGCGCGCCGCGATCCGAGGCTGCGCTTCTTGTGTGGCGGCACCGATGTGGGGGGTGCACACCACCTCGGGCACGTCGGCGTAGGGGTTGACCCAGTCGGAGCCGGGTCGCGGCTCCTCGGGGTACACGTCGACCGCCGCACGCCGGATGGCGCCGGTACGGATCGCCTCGATCAGCGACTCCGTGGTGTGGACGTTGCCGCGCGCGAGGTTGATGAACACCCGTGGGGAGGCATCGGGGCGATCGGCACCGAGCAGGCTCAGCACATCGTCGAGCACGCCTTCGTTGTCCTTGCCCCACGCATCCTTCGCGCTGGTGTGCACCGTGATGATGTCGGAGCTGCGAAACAGCGCGGCCATTGACGGGCACGCGGTCCACCCCATCTCGGCACCCACTTCGCGGGCGACGGGGCGGCTGTCGTAGAACTGAACCTTGAGACCGAGGTGATCGGCCGCGCGCGCGACCTGACGGCCGATGTTGCCGAGGCCGACGATGCCCAAGGTCTTGGCGGCCACTTCGTAGCGGTGGGCGTGGCTCTTGTCCCAGACGTGCCGGTGCGCGGCCTCGTTGGTGTCGTAGAACCGACGCGAGAGCGCGATCATGTGGCCGATCGCCATCTCCACCACGCTGCGCGCGTTGCTCACGGGGTCGTTGACGATCAGGACGCCGTGATCGGCCGCGGCCTCCTTCTCGACGCTGTCGTCGCCGATGCAGCAGAGGGCCACGAGGTGCAGATCGGGGCATGCCTCGAACACACGCCGCGACACGGTGACGCGGCTGCGCTTGAACAGCACCTGGGCTCGGGTGGACTGGAGCGCGTCGATCAGCGCGTCGGTGTTCGGGACCTTGTCGACCCAGGTGGTGCGCAGGCCGTAAGCGGCGAGGCCGTCGTCGAGCGTCGGATGCGGCGACTCGACGACCAGGCCCCGGGTGAAGGGAGCGGTCAGGATGCGGGCCAAGAGGACTCCAGCAGCGTTTAGGGGCGGGCACCGGGAACGAGCCACGTGGGGAGACCAGGGGCGAGCCATCCGCCCCCGTCCACGTCGACCCAGATCGGGTTGGTGATGGCGTACGGGTGCACGTCGTACAGCTTGGGGAACGGGATCGGCTCACCGAGGGCGGCGCCAACAAGCGGAATGCCACCGAGCGCCGAGGAAACGACCTCGTCGAGCGGCAAATACGGCAGCTCCACGCTCGTGAACACCGGCGCCATGGACCCCTCACCCATCGCGATCGCGACGTACCAAGCATCGCGGCTCGGC
This sequence comes from uncultured Enterobacteriaceae bacterium, assembly GCA_964396405.1. Taxonomy (GTDB): domain Bacteria; phylum Myxococcota_A; class UBA796; order UBA796; genus JACKEO01. The sequence goes on along the minus strand of CAYNFK010000026.1, from coordinate 17,404 downwards.
GTGTGCTCGAAGGTGGCGAGCAGACGCTCGGTGGAAGGACCATCGGCCGGCACCAGGAACTCGTGGATCAGCTGGCCGTTCTCGTAGAGCTCCACGCGGTCGACTTCGATCCACGACGGCGCCTGAACGAGCACAGTGAACGTCTGCGGGCCGCTGGCTTCCACGCTGTCGCCGATGGTGGCATCACCCATCCACAGCTGCACGAACGGACCATAGGACGCGATGACCTTGTGGGCCTTCACCGCGTCGGCGACCTCCTGATCGTCGATGTAGGCGGGCTCATCGGTGCTGCTCACCACGAAGTTGCGCGGGCAGCCGGCTTCGATGCTCGATGTGCCGTGCGTGTCGGAGTTGCCGATCGCCGTGATGCGGTAGCCCAGGTTCAACAGCGTGAACCAGTCGTCGATCACGCCCTGGCTGTCTTCCGAGAGCCGGAACACGCCATCCACGAGGCCCTGCTGCTCGGCCATCGTGCGCTCCATCCACTTGTAGCCCCAGCCCTCGTCGGAGCCGGCGGCTGCGTACGCCTCCAGCTCATCCACCGTAGGCGTGCGGTGCGTGTCGAGGCGCTTCCCGGTGAACATCTCCATCGCGTCGATGTCGAGCGTGAGGTTGCCATCGGCCAGGATGGGGTTCGGGTTCGGAATGCCTGCCAGCGAAGGATCGTACTCCACGCCGGGCGGCGACACGGCCGTGGCCGGCGTGCCCTTGAACGGGTCGAAGCCGAACTGATCGAAGTAGCCGAGGATGCCATCCCGCGGGTGGGCCACGAACACGAGGGGGTCGAAGCCCACCTCGGCACCCTGCTGGCGCAGGAAGTCGATGATCTGCTGCGGCGTCTTGCCGGTCCAGTCTTGCGCACCGCCCACATCGGCCAGGAACCGCGCCTGGAGCGGGAACGCGAGGAAGTGCCCGACCTCGATCGTGGTGGTCTCCACGCCCACCGCCGTCTGCACCCACTCAGTGAGCCCCATGTCTTCGATCACGGGCGCGAAGTCGGTCATGTAGTCATGGTCGGTGGACGCGAAGAACTCCACGCCCTCGGCGACCATCGTGCGCACGCGGTCAGGCAGCGTGACGCCCGAGTCGTGGCTGGGCTCGCTGTGGACGTGCAGATCGGCCGAGATCCAGCCCTCGGAGTCGATGGCGCGGCGCACCACGAACTCGATGTGACGCGACGTGCGGCCGTCCACCACGAACGGCTCGCTCTCGTCGATCTCGTACTCGATGCCGCGGCTCGCGATCGCCCTGTAGGTGCCGGGAGGGAGCGGCAGCTCGCCGGTGCCCTGGTCGGCGAACACCACCCACTCGGGGTTGCCGGCGATGAAGCCATCCCCCAGCGCGGGCTGACGGGACGATGGGGCATCCTCGCGGAAGATCGTGACCTTGGCCGGCACCCGGCGCTGCTTCTCATCGGTGACGAAGAACGTGATGGTGCCGGGGATGGGCGAGCCCAGCCGCACGGTGACCTCTTCGCCCTCGCCGACGGTGATGCGCACACGCTCCGGATCGGCACGACCCAGGCGGTGCACCAGCAGCTCCCAGTCGCCCACCGGTAGCTTTCCGCCAAAGGAGCCGTCGGGCACGGAGTCATCAGGCCGCACATCGGTGCGCCATTGGTTGTAGGGCTGCTCGGCGCAGGGGAGCGAAGCATCGGCTGCGCAGGCGTAAGCAAACACATCCACCTGGCCCAGCGGCCTTCCGGTGCCTTCTTCCACCACCCGGCCCGAGACCGTGCCGTGCGGGGCAGGACGCGCCTCCAGCACGCGGTCGACGATGCTGCCCACATCGCCGTGGCCGATGAAGAACAGGCGCTCATAGGTGAACGCATCGCCCACGCAGAACCGGTTGAACGGGCTCTCGGTGCAGGCCGTGCCCTTGGTGGCATCCTGGATGCCGCCGACGATCGCGGTCTGCGAGGCCGTGAACAACGGGACGTAAGCGGAGCCCTCGACGGGCACGATGCCGTAGGAGATGCCATCCCCAATGGCCGCCACCCACGGGAACTCAAAGGGGTCGACGAAGGCGTTCTCGCCCTTCACCAGCCGGTCGTACACCGCGCCGTCTTCATCGAAGCCGATGCCGGGGGCGAACACATCCAAGCTGCCGCCGGCGAGGAAGAAGTCGCCCATGACGATGCCGTCTTGCAGGCCCACGCCCACCACATCCAGGCCACCCAGCGGGTAGTTCACCGGCGTGCCGTCGACCGGCAGCGGGGAGACGTTCTCGAAGGACACTGTGGTGCGGATCGTGACCCACGGCACACCCGGCTCCACCACGTAGTCGGTGACCATCCACATGTCGGGCATGCCGACGATGCCCCACAGCAGGTCGAGCAGCGACAGGAACGGTGTGCTCGCGCCTTGCACCCGCACCACGGCCGCGGCGGACTCGGAGCCCCCTTCCGCCACGAACACGTCGCCCGGTGCGCTGGCGAACGGCACGTTCATGCTCGCCAGCGGGAACAGCTCGTTCCACTGGTCGCGGCCGTTGCCCTGCTCCGTGGAGGGATCCGCCCACTGGAGGTCGGCATCGACCAAGCTGCCGCCGTAGAGGCTGGGCCCCATGCTCACGCGGCCCGAGAGGATCGACACCCGGATCTGATCGTTCTCGAGGAGGAAGTCGCCGGGCTGGGCCACGCCCATCTCTCCGCCGATCGCGTCGGCCAAATCCTCGATCACCACGGCGCGCGCGAAGGGCTTCACCTCCGTAGAGCACGCGGCGACGCCCAGCGCAGCGATCAGAGCAACAGAAGGGCGGGCGCGTCGACCGTACATGGCGTTATCCTCGCGCCGCCCCGAGGAGCGGTCATGCGTTCAAGCCACGCCCTGCTAACCTGCCTCGCCCTGCTCGCCCCCACGCTGGCGCAAGCACAGGAGCAGGCCCGCGTCGTCGCCATTCCGGAGGCCGAGAGCCCCAAGGAGGTCTCACGCTTCGTGCCCTGGTTCGTGCCGTACGTGCAGCTCCAGACCTGGTTCACCGCGTTCGACATGGACGAAGACCCCCAAGCCGATCCCGGCGGCTACGGCGACCCCGAGCACGATCTGGGCTTCACCGTGCCGCGCGCCCGCATCGGTGCCCGCGGCGGGTGGCGGTTCACCGAGTTCAACATCGGCATCGGCCACTCCGCTCCCTACGATGCGCTGTCCACCGCCAACCCCGCGGTGCAGATCGTGGACGCCTGGGGCCGCCTGCGCTTCGACACCGTGGCCGGCACCACCTCGTTCATGTTCGGCAACCACACGTCGCCGTTCAGCCGTGAGCAGAACATCTCGAGCAACGATCTCGTGTTCCAGGAGCGCTCGGTCAGCACCCAGTGGCTCGCGCCCGGCAACGACATCGGGGCCACCTTGCGCCACGACTGGAAGTACCTGTCGGGTGCTGTGGGCGTCTACAACGGCAGCGGCTTCAACCGCGCGCCCTCGCTGTTCGGCAACGATGATGGCGGCGTGGGCGTGGTGGCCCGCCTCGAAGGGCATGTGGGCGGCGACACCTACCGCACCAACAGCACGGTGAACGCGTTCGGCATCGGCGCGTCCTACATGTTCAACCAGACCTTCTCCGACAGCACGCACCGCGTCGGCGTCGACATGCTGGGACGCATCGTCGGGCTCACGCTGCTGGGTGAGTTCACCTGGAACCAGGCGGGCCCGAGCGATGATCCCACGGTGGTGGCGCCCTCGCTGTTCGCGAACACCACGCGCATGGGCGCTTCCGGTCAGCTCTCGTACTACGCGGTGCTGCCGATCGGCGCGCTGGAGCCCGCCGTCCGCTTCTCGTGGATGGACGACGACACCGCCGTGAGCAGCAACGGCGACGTGGGCATCCTGCACGCGGGCGTCTCCTGGCGTGAGCCTGTGCCGTTCGTCGACGTGGGCGCCGGCTACGTGAGCCGCTTCGAGCTCGGCGGTCGCTCGATCGCCAACGATGCCGCCCGCGTGTGGATCGGCCTGCGCTACCCGAGCCACAAGTACCAGCCCTTCAACCTGGTGGATGTGCTCAAGGGCCTGGGCGCAAAGCCCCTCGCGAACCACAGCGGCGAAGAAGAGCCGGCGGGTGGGGCGAAGAAGGGCGGCAAGAAGAAGAAGTAGGTCGGCCGAAGCGGGCCCCGCTCACCGCGGGCTCCGAGGATCGATCAGGGCGCTTCGGTGCCGTCGGTCTGCTCTTCCTTGACCCGCACGGACTTCGGGTTGCCAGCCGAGCCGTGTGTGGCGCCGTCGCTCGACAGGTACCACTCGACGCCCTTCTCGTAGCCATCCCCAATCGGGATGGTGGTGGAGTAGCTGCCCACCACCTTCGCGAGGTTCTTGCTGAACCAGCTGCCCGCGCCCGAGGCCCGGTAGTAGAGCGTGACGGTGCCGTCTTTGCAGGTCTTCGTGCGCACAGCGAGGGTGCTGCCTCGCACCACACTCGTGGGCGCCGTGACGCCCTCAAAGCACTGGGCCTTGGGCGCGGGGGGCGGCGGTGCCTCCACCACAGGCGCCGGTGCCGGCGGCGTGACGGGCGCTGGGTCGGGCGTGCCCGAAGGTGCAGGCGTGGGGGTCGGACTGGGCGCGGGGTCTGGCGATCCCGGTCGCGAAGGGCGCGGCTTCGTCACCGGGGACGGCACCACCTGCACGGCAGCGGTGCCGGCGTTGGCTTGCGCATCCGGCTGTGTGACCGGAATCGGTGCGACCACCCCCGGCGTGGGGGCCGGCGTGAGCACGAGATCGGGCACGGGCTCGGCCGGTGCCGGAACCATCAGCATGACGCCTGCGGCAACGCCGGCCAACAGCAGCACGCCCGCCACCACCACCTTGCCCATGCCACCACGGGCCGGTGCTGGCGCGCGGTCGTCATCGGGTCGGGTGCCGGGGCTGAACGTAGGCCTGCTGGATGGCGGAAGGTCGAGGCCATCGACGATCGGCGGCATGGTGAGGTTGGCCGCTGAGTGACTCCCGCTGCGGGAGGTCTCATCGGGCAGAATGGTGCCGCCCACCGGACCCGTGGGCAGAGGAGCCGGCCGCGCACCCGAGGAGCCCGACAGGGTGCCGGCGCTCGTCTTGGCTGGCGGCGGCGGCAGCGGCCCGATCTCACGCTTGAGCGGCGCGGTGCCCGCCGGCGTGGCCGGCAGATCTTCGCGCACGCCCAACAGCGCCGCGGCGAACTCCTGCGCCGAGCCGTAGCGGCGCTCCTTCTTGTACTCAGTGGCCCGGATGAGCACCGGCACCAGGGCCTCCGGCACGCCCTCGAGCATCGAGGCGTCCTGGTCGGCAGCGAACAGGTCCATCGGCGTGCGATCGGTGATCAGCGAGTACAGCGTGGCGGCGATCGCGTAGATGTCGGCACGCTCATCGACGTGCTTGGCATCCGAGCGCTGCTCAGGCGCCATGAAGCCCCAGGTGCCCATCACGGCACCGGTCTTCGTGAGCTGCTCGTCGCTGTCGCCGGCGCGCGCGATGCCGAAGTCGGTGAGGCGGCACACGCCGTCGCGGTCGACCATGATGTTGTGGGGCTTGATGTCGCGGTGAATGACCGACTTCTGGTGCGCGAACTGCAGCGCCTGGCAGGTCTCCACAATCACATCGACCGCCATGCGCGCAGGCATCGACCCGTGGGTCTCCAGCCAGTCGACGAGGCTGCCGCCTTCCACGAGCTCCATCACGATGTAGGCGTGCTCATCCTCCACGCCCACGTCGTAGACGCGCACGATGTTGGGGTGCTCCAGCAGCGCCATCGTCTGCGCTTCCGCATCGAAGCGCTGGAGGATCTTCTTCTTCTTCGCGTACTCAGGCAGCAGCAGCTTGACCGCGCGCCACACCTGGAGGCGCTGATCGAATCCCCGAAAGACGGTGGCCATGCCGCCTTCGCCCAGCTTCTGGACGAGGAGGTACCGACCGTGGGCCAGGGTCAACAGCTCGCTCATGGTCGCTCGCGTCCGGGACGAAAGGAGAGTCGAAGGCGGGCCAGCAGGCCAACAGGGGCGCGCTGACCGAGAACCACGGCCTCGGCGAGCGCCGAGAACCGTGCGGCGAAGGCCTCGCTCACCTGGACCGAGACCTGCCGCGACGGATCTACCACGCCGCGCACCCGGTTCAATGCTTGTCGAACGTCGTCGCTCGATTCGACCACCACCGCCCTGTCGCCGAGGGTCTGTGCGAAGGCCACCTGGTGATCATCCACGTGCTCGCCGAGCGCTCGTCGGCGCGGCATCACAATCGGGGTCAGACCGCGATCCCAGGCCAGGAAGAGCGAGCCGGGCCCTGCGTGGGCGACCACCGCTTCCGCCCGATCAGCCAACGCTTCCAGCTCCGCGGGGGAGACCCAGTCCAGCACGTGCGCGCCGGGCACATCGAGGGTGGCCACCCCGCGCTGCACGACGACCTCTTCACCGTCGCGGGCCAGCGCCGCCGCCGCGCGCAGCAGGCGATCAAACGGCTGGTGGTGGGTTCCGCAAACGAAGAGGATCATCGCAGGGGCCCCAGGAGCACGCCCGACGGGTAAGCCACGCGTTGGGCCTCGTGCTGGAGCACCACCGCGGACACCACGGGTGCGAGGAGCCGCCCGGTCAACGTCGGCGTGGTGCCGCGATCATAGACCTCGATGAACACCACAGGAACGCCCCGCAACCACGCCGCCCACGCGAAAGGAACGGCCACGCCGGCACCGGTCGTGACCACCAGATCCGCGTGCCACGCCCCCGTGGTGCGCCACGCCAGGAGGAGGTTTCGGAGCAGGTTGGGTAGGCTGCGGTTGGTGGGGTGGTGCGCCCACACCACGTCTTCGCCGGCGAGCGCGGCGAGAGCATCGGGCGTTGGAAAGGTCACCCACCTGCGCTCGTGCTGCGTCCACCACGACTCTAGCCAGCGCAGGTGCTGCAGGTGCCCGCCGGAGCTCGCTACCAGCAGCACCTTCATCGTGTGACCCCCAGGGCGCGGGCGTAAGCCGCCTCCCACGACGGGTACACCGCGTCCCAGGTGTAGGTGCTGGCGCGCTCGCGGGCTGCGTTGCCCAGCAGGTGGCTGGGGTGGGCCATCGCCACCAGCCGTGCAGCCGCGCCATCGTCGAACGACTCATGGTGCCCGTGCACGCCGTCGGTGACCAGCTCCGTGTGCGCAGGAATGGGCCGCACCACGGGTGCCACACCTGCCGCCATCGCCTCCACGACCGTGAGCCCGAAGCCTTCATGCCGCGAAGGGAACAGGGCGAGCGTGCAGCTCGCGAGCGCCTCGTGCAGCTGCTCTTCCGACACGGGCCCCTCCACCTCCAGGTGGGCCGCGATGCCCAGCGCCGCAGCGCGGGCGCGCAACGCCTCGACGATGCCAGCGTCTTCTGGCCGTCCCAGGATCCACAGCCGCACCGACGGATCCAGCCGCCGCGCAGCGGCCACGACATCGAGCAGCGCCACCAAGCCCTTGTGAGAGGCGATGCGCCCCGGTGCCACCCACAGCCCAGGCTCGGGACGACGCTCCTGGGCGAGCAGCCGGCCGAGCTGCAGGCCGTTGCCTACCACCTCTCCGCGCAGGCGCGCGGGCCCAAACGCTGCCGCATCAGCGGCCGATGTGAACCACACCGCGCTCGCGCGGCCGAGCGACAGGCGCGTGAGGGTGCGCAGCCAGACCGCCTTGAGCGTCGCCTGACGCTGCGTGTGCCAGAAGCCGCCGTGGGTCGACACCCCCACCGCCACGCCTGCGGGTCGCTGGGTGAGCACCTGGTCCGCCAGGCCATCGACGCCGTGCACGTGGACCAGATCGACGCCCGACAGGTGCGCGCTCAGACCCATGGCACCCGACCACCGGCGAGGGCCCACGCGGGTCAGCCGCACGATCGGCACCCCAGACGCCGTGGTGCGGGCCGTCCCCTCCGCGATGGTGACAATGGACACGTCGTGGCCTGCACGGAGCTGGGCTTCCGAGAGCCCGTCCACCACCGACTCCATGCCCCCGAGGTCAGGGGGTGCCACACGGCAGACGTGCACCACCCTCATGCGAGCCTGCCGGGTCCCTCGGGCGGGCGGTAGGTGGCCGTTGCATCCCGCACGGCGAGCACGCGGTCGAGTCGGAAGATTCGGGGCTCCTCCCGCAGATGACAGAAGCCCTCCAGCTTGGTGGCGCGCACCTTCCACACCGAGAGCGTCCGCTCCGTGCGCACCGGTCGCCCGTCATCGTCCCGCGAGACGTAGGTGAGCTGGATCGGTCGACGCTGAGCGACCGAGGCCTCCAGGGCGCGCTTGTGCGCCCCTCGCTCCGGCGCCTGACGACGGAGCTGATCGAGCTGGCGCTCCAGCCCGCGCACGGTGAGCTGCCCATCCGGGTCAAGCAGGTCGACGAAGCAGCCGAACGCGTCGAAGGTCGCCCGCGCGTCGTCGAGTGCCCGATGGGCGGGCGGCACGGGCAGTCCGAGCAGCTGGGCGACGTCGATCAGCCGATGACGACGCAGGGCCAGCACCCGGCGCGCGAGCACGAGCGTGTCCACCACCCGCATCGCCGGGAGGACGCGCCCGCACCGCCGGGCCGCCGTGGTGAGGAAGCCCACGTCCATCGGCGCGTGGTGCGCGATCACCAGCGCACCGGCCATGCGATCGAGCACCGTGTCGAGGACGTCGCGCAGGGGGGGGGCTTCGGCCAGCGCAGCGTCGCTCAAGCCGTGCACGGCTTGCGCAGACGGCGGCATCGGCACGCCCGGATTCACAAGCGACGACCACGTGCCGTGTACCGCGCGGTCGGCACCCCACACCATGCCGATCTCGCAGATGTGGTCTCGCTCAGCGTCGAGCCCCGTCATCTCAAGATCGACGGCTACCCAAGCCAGATCGCGCAGGCGGCGGTCCTCGACCGGCGCCGTGATCACGCTAGCGCCGAGGCCCAAGACCGCGACCGCCCCGAGCGCGCGGAAGCTCGGCGCCCGGTGCGACGTGGCCATCCATGGGGCCCTTGTCGCGACGGCCGCGCACCATCATCGCCTGGGCCGCATCTTCGGGGAAGAACCGGAACCACAGCTCGCCGAGCTGGGTGGGATCCACCTTGTGCTTGTTGGCCACGGCGCCGTGAAGCTTCTTGATCTCCGGGTGCCCCGGGAGGGCCTCCAGCCCCTTCGCGAACACGGTGACCGCGCGCGCGGTGTCGCCCTTCTTCGCGGCCACCAGACCCCAGATCAGGTAGACCGTGGCTTCCTTGTTGCTGTAGCCCGAGGCACGCTCGAATGCGGCCCAGGCCTGATCGAGGCGGCCCCGACGTGCGTGCACGCAGCCCTCGTAGAGCGTGGCCATCGGATCGCGCCACGCCTTGCTCAACCGGGGCAGCGCGGCGTCGAACCGGCCCTGCATGTAGTCGAGCATGCCGATCTGGGCCTCGAGCTGACCCGAGAGCAAGAGCTGCCAGGGTCCGAACACATCGCGGACCTCGGCAAAGCGCTGCCGGACCTGATCCAGCTTCGCGTGCGCATCAGCCTGGCTGCGCGCCTGCGGAAGCTCGGCCATCAAGGCCTGCACCGGAGCCAGAGCGGCTTGCAGCTGCTGACCCGTGCGGCGAGCCAGCACATAGAGCACGAGCGGAAACAGGAGGAGCGCCGGCGGAAGGCCGGCGTACCAAGGGAGATCGGCCAGGAGCACGCCCGCAAAGGACAGCACCGAGACGGCCAGCGCGATGAGGAGGTTGTACATGGTAGGTCTGACCCAGTCGGAGGGCCCTATCCGGTGACCGGTGACCGTGCTGCCCTGCTCGCCCACGCCACCCGGGCGGGCTTCGCTACGGTGCGCTTTGCCGCCGCGGGGCCGAGTCCGCGCGGGGCGGCGTTCGATGCCTGGATCGCCGCGGAGTCGCACGGCGAGATGGCGTGGCTCGCCAGCACGGCAGCGCTGCGCATCGACCCCCTTAGGCGCCAGCCCTCAGCGCGCACGGCGATCGTGATGGCGATTCAGCACGCCCACGCCGTACCGCCCGATCCTGGAGGGCGGACCGGCCGCGTGGCCCGCTACGCATGGGGGCGCGACTACCACAACCTCATCGGCAAGCGGCTCGACAAGCTCAAGCGCGCGCTGCGCGCCGAAGGCATCGCGTGCTGGGGAGGCGTCGACACCGCGCCGATCTTGGAGCGCTCCTGGGCCGAAGCGGCCGGCCTCGGGTTCAGCGGAAAGTCGTCGATGCAGATCGTTCCTGCCCGCACGAGCTGGATCTTCCTCGCCGTGCTGTTCGTCGATGTGGAGGTCGAGCCCGATCTGCCCATCACCCGCGATCACTGCGGGGCCTGCGTGCGCTGCCTCGTGGCCTGCCCCACCCAAGCCTTCCGCGGTCCGCGCGATCTCGATGCCCGGCGGTGCATCGCCTATTGGACGATCGAGGCCCGCACGCTCGCGCCGCCTGAGCTGCTCGCGGGTTTTGGTCGGTGGATCTTCGGCTGCGACGTGTGCCAGGAGGTGTGCCCCCACAATGCTTCCCCGCCCGATCCAGAGGAGGCCGACCTGCTCCCCCGGCACGCATGGCTCGACCTCGACGACCTGCTCGCGACCCCCGATGTCGCCCTCATGGAGCGGTTCACGGGCACACCCCTGCGCCGACCCGGCGCGGCCGGTCTCAAGCGCAACGCGCTGGTGGCCCTGGGCAACCTGGGCGACCCTGGCGCCGAGCTGTCGATCACCCTCGGCCACGACCACCCCGACCTCCAGGTGAAAGCGGCGGCAGCGTGGGCCGCGGAACGACTCGCCAGCGGAACGCAGCGCGGCTAGGCGCTGGCCCATGGCCCTGCGCTCCACCTTTCGTCCCCGCCGCATCGCCCCCCGCAAGCTCGCGGCCTGGGGCGTACACGCCTACACGGCGCTGGGCCTGCCGCTGGCCTACCTCTGCGCGATGGCGCTGGTGAACCAAGAGCCGAGCACCTTCTTCCTGCTCGCCGCGATCGCCTGCTTGGTGGACGCCACCGACGGCTTCCTCGCACGCCGTGTGGGGGTCAAGGAGGTACTGCCTCAGTTCAACGGACGCCGCCTCGACGACATCGTGGACTACCTGCACTTCGTGGCGCTGCCGATGGCCGCGGTCGTAGCGTTCGGCCTGTTGAAGCCCGAGCACGCCTGGTTCGTTGTCGTGCCGTTGCTGGCGTCTGGCTACGGGTTCTCCCAGGAGCAGGCGAAGACCGACGACGCATTCGTAGGCTTCCCCTCGTACTGGAACGTGGTGGTGCTCTACCTCTACGTGCTCGGCGCGCCTCCGCGGGTGGTCCTGGCCGTGCTGGCCGTCCTGTCGGCGTTGGTGTTCGTGCCCATCCACTACCTCTACCCGTCGCGGGCGCAGTTCCTGCGGGTGTGGACGATCGGTCTCGGCGTGATCTGGACCGTCATGATCTTTGCCGTGTCGCTCGCGCCGCAGTCGCACTGGGGCGTGATCGTCGCGTGGATCAGCCTGTTCTACCCGGTGTACTACACGATCGCGTCCTTCGTGCACCACGCGCGCACCCACGCTCGGCTCGCCGCCGAGGAAGCAGCGAACGGTTAGCGACGATCGGGGCCGTCGCGCGGAGGAGCATTGGTTCGGCTGCGCATCGGCAACGAGGAGCTCACCCTCACCTGGGAAGAGCTCGAAGCGCGGGTCGAGGCGGGCCGCGTGCCGCCGGATGCCCTGCTGCAAGCGCCAGGGATCACCGGAGACGGCTGGCAGCGCGCCGACACCCTGGAGTGGGTGCAGGCTCTCGCCACGTCGCGCTCGACGGCGTTCGCTCGGGCGCGCTCGGGCGCGCAGGTCCCATGGGTTACGGCGCTGCTGGTGGGCGTTCAGATCCGGGTGTGGTGGTGGGCGCAGCTCGCTGATGTCGGCAACTGGGTCGAGCGCAACACCACCAAGTGGACCGCGCCGATCTTGGAGGACGGCGAGGTGTACCGCCTGTTCACGATGGGCTTCGTCCACACCTCGTTCACCCACGCGCTGCTGAACTTGGTGTGGCTGGCCTACGTTGGCTACCATGTGGAGCGGGCGCTGGGGGGCCGCTGGCTCACCGTGATCTACGTCGCCTCCGTGGGTGCGGGCTCCGTGGCGAGCATGCTCGGCTCGCCCGAGACGCCGTCCCTCGGTGCTTCGGGCGGCGTGTTCGGCCTCATCGCTGCGTCGGTGATGTTCGGCCTCTACCGACCCGAGCTGCTCGGCGACCGGTCGCGTCAGGTGTTTGGCTTCGCGCTGCTGCCCTACCTGCTGCTGATGTTCTTCTCGGGCCTCGCGAACACAGGCACCGACAACTGGGCGCACGCAGGGGGTCTTGTGGTGGGCGGGCTCCTCGCGCTGGTGGCCGATCCACCTGGGTTCGAGCGCCGACCGGGCTGGTCTCGCCGCTGGCAGGTGGGCGTGAGCGCTGCGCTGGTGGCCGTCGCTGCGGCGATCTACCTCCTCGGTCCGTACGCGGTGCCGGTCGCGGATGAAGCCCAGCTGCGTGCCGATCTGGTCGAGCGTAAGGCCCTCGGCGGCACCCAGCTCGTGCCGCCGCCCGGCGGATCCTTCGAGGCGCAGGTGCCGCGCGGCTGGCTGCCGCTCACGGCGCGATCCGGGGGGAAAGCGTGGAGCTCGCCGCGGGGCAGCCGCACCTGGAGCGTCAGCGAGCGACGCCTCGACCAGCCAGGATCCGCCGAGGCCGTGTGGGTGGCCTGGCAAGCGGAGCGGGTCGCCGAGGGCTGGCCGATGTTCGACATGGAGATGGCCGAGGGCGAGCTGTGCGGCCGGCCAGCGCTCGTTCGGCGGGGCTGGATCGACGAAGACGATCCCCACGTCATCGAGTGGCGAGCTGCTGTTCGAGGCACGCACGCCGTCGTCGCGGTGTGGGTTGTGGAGCGCGATCAGGCCGACCGCCTCGCTCCACTCCGAGAGCGCCTGTTCGCGGCTGTGCAGTGGCCCGATCCGGAGGAGCTGGTGGCGGCCGCCGCGCTGGCCGAGCGAGACCGGCCCAGTGGTGATGCCGCCCGACGTGCCGTGGAGCGCCTCGCGGAGTGGGGACGCAGCGCCGAGGCGCTCCGACTGGCCCGGCGCCTCGTCGAGGTCGAGCCCGAGGCCCCGAGCGCGTGGGTGGCCCTCCTCCAGGCGACCGCGTGGTACCCCGAGGAGGCCCCGGATCGCGAGAAGCTAGCCCTCGATGCGTATGTGGCCGACCTCGGCAGTCGAGTCGATCTGGCTGCCGTCGAGCTGCTGGAGGCGCTGGACGACCCGCGCGCCGACGCCGCGCTCGACAGGGCCTGGGCCGACGCGCCAGGCGATCGCACCCTCCTTCGAGCCCGCCGTCAGCGAACCCTGTCCACCGTGCTGCTCGCCGACGGACGCGCGGCGGTGGCGGCTTGGGATCCCCTCACAGGCCAGCCGAGGCCGCGGGATGCAGCGGAACCACGATCCCTCGACGAGCTGCAGCAGCGCGCCAACACCCTCGCCACGGCGCGGGGACGTGCTGCCGCGGACGTGCGCCAGGCACTGGCTGAAGGACGCGACCCCTCCGCCGCGCTGCTGCTTCTTGCCTGGGGGCATCCGGTCGTCGGGGACGCGGCCGATCCGGACCTCGTGAAGGCGATCGTGGAGGTGGCGTCGTCGGATCGCCCCCGGTGGTGGCTGGACTCCCTGCCGGATCCCGCGAGCGTCGCCCCCCACATCGTGCCCGGCAGTCCCCTACCCCTCTGGGTCCCCGACGCGACAAGACGCTGACCCCGTTGCCCGGGCACCTCGGCGTGCATAGCGAGGCGGGACCTTGGAGTGTCTGTGTCGCACGTTGCTGTTCTTGGATCCGGCCCCGCGGGCCTCACGGCCGCCCTGTACCTCGCGCGGGCCAACCTCTCGCCGGTGGTCTTCGAGGGCCTCGAGCCCGGCGGTCAGCTCACCACCACCACCGAGGTCGACAACTTCCCTGGCTTCCCGGAAGGCATCATGGGGCCGGAGCTGATGGAGCGCATGCGGGCTCAGGTGGAGCGCTTCGGCACCCGATTCGAGCTCGATCGCATCGACGAGGTCGACCTCTCCAAGCGGCCCTTCCGCCTGAAGCCCTCGATGGGCGACTGGTTTGAGGCCGACGCCGTGGTGATCGCCACCGGTGCGTCCGCCCGCTACCTCGGCCTCCCCAACGAGCTCCGCCTGCGGGGCCATGGCGTGAGTGCCTGCGCCACCTGCGACGGCTTCTTCTTCCAGGGCCAGACCATCGTGGTCGTCGGCGGAGGTGACACCGCGATGGAGGAGGCCACCTTCCTCACCCGCTTCGCTGCGAAGGTGTACCTGATCCACCGCAAGGACCAGTTCCGCGCCAGCAAGATCATGCAAGAGAAGGTGTTCAACAACTCGAAGATCGAGGTCATCTGGAACACTGCGGTCAGCGATGTGCTCGGCGAGAAGAAGGTCGAGGGCGTGGTGCTCACCGATGTCGTCACCGGAGCGACGCGCAACCTCGAAGCCACAGGCCTGTTCCTCGCCATCGGCCACACGCCGAACGTCGGCCCTTTCGCTGGCATGCTCACGCTCGACGAGCAGGGCTACGTGCAGACCACCCCCGGCACCACGCGCACCAACATCCCCGGTGTGTTTGCCGCGGGCGACATCCAGGATCACACCTACCGTCAGGCCATCACCGCGGCGGGGTCGGGCTGCATGGCTGCGCTGGACTGCGAGCGCTGGCTCGAGGCCGAAGCGGTCCACGGCTGATCACGGGCGTGGACCGGATCGCACCTGTCGGCTAGCTGCGTCCCGCTTGGTCGGAGGTGGACGTGAGCTACGACGTGGTGGGCCTCGGGAACGCGCTGATGGATGCCCTCGTGGTGGTCGACCACGCCGATGAGCTGCTCTCGGAGCTGGGCCTGATCCGCGGCACCATGCACATGGTGGCCGACGAGGAGTGGCAGCGCACCTACCAGCGGGTCGTGCACCACGGCGTCGCGCTGGAGTCCGGCGGCTCGTGCGCCAACACGATCGCCACCTTGGGTCGTCTCGGTGCGCGCTCGCTGTTCGCCGGTCAGGTGGGCTCCGACGAGCTTGGCCGCACCTACGCGCAGCGCCTCACGGATGCGTGTGGCGGTCACGCCCTTCACTTCACGGAAGCGAGCGCCACCGGGAAGTGCCTCGCGCTCGTTGCGGCCGAGGATGCCGAGCGCACGATGCTCACCGATCTGGGAGCAGCCGTGAGCTTCGCCAACCTGCCCGCGCTCTCGCCCTCCCTCCTCTCGGCGCGGGTGGCGCACTTCGAAGGCTACACGCTGCTCGACGGCCCCATGCGCCCCGTCGTGCTCGAAGCGATGCGCGCTGCGCACGCAGCCGGCGTCACCGTCAGCCTCGATGCGGCCGATCCGTTCGTGGTGCTCTCGATCCGCGAGCTGCTGTGGGAGGTGGTGAAGGAGACCGTCGACGTGCTGTTCCTCAACGCGGAAGAAGCCCGGGCGCTGACCGACCATCCGCCCGAGGAGGCCGCCGAGGTGGTGGCCTCCCAGGCCGGCGTTCGCACCGTGGTGGTGAAGCTCGGCTCGCGCGGGTCGATCGTGCTGCACGAAGGGGTGCGCTACGAGATCGGCATCGATCCGGTGCACGCCATCGACACCACGGGTGCAGGTGACGCCTACGCCGGCGGCTTCCTCTACGGGCTCCTGCAGGGCTGGTCGCCGGATGCGGCGGGTCGGCTCGGCGCCGCCGTGGCCGCCGCCACCGTCAGCCAGATCGGCGCCGTGGTGAAGGACAGCGACCGCCTCGCCGCCATCCTCGCGCGGGTGCGTCCGGACTGAGCGGGTCAGCGCGCGGGGAGGTCGTCCACGCCTGCCGGCCGGCCGCCCTTGCGCGGGTCGGCCCCCGCTTCCACGCGACCGTCGGCCAGCACGTGGACGACCTGCACCGCTGAGTAAGCGGGCACCGCCTTGATCACGTGACCACGCTCGGCCAGCGCGGCCTGCACGTCCGCCGGCACGGTGGGCTCCACAAACAACAGGTCGGGCATCCACTGGTGGTGGATGCGCGGTGCAGCCACAGCCTGCTCGGCCGAGAGGTCGAACACGAGCACGCCGAGCAGCACCTGGAGCGTGGAGCTGATGATCGTGCTCCCGCCCGACGCGCCCACCACCAGCTCCACATTCCCTTGCGCGTCGAGCACCACCGTGGGGGTCATCGACGAGAGCGGCGTCTTCCCGGCGGCCACAGCGTTCGCCTCGGTGCCCACGAGCCCGTAGGCGTTGGGCACACCCGGCGCGAGCGCGAAGTCGTCCATCTCGTCGTTGAGCACGATCCCCACGGTGGGCGGCACAAGCTCCGCACCGAACGCGGTGTTGATCGTGGTGGTGAGCGCCACGGCGAGCCCGTCGGCGTCGACCACCGAGATGTGCAAGGTGCCGGCGTCTTCGACGACGTCCACCGCAGGCGCGTAGTGCGCGGCCGGGTGCGTGCGCTCGGGGTCGAAGTCCTGCGTGATGGCTGCGATGCGCTCAGCCGACAGCAGCCGCTCCACCGGAACGTCCACCACATCAGGGTCGCCGAGGAAGTGAGCCCGGTCGGCGTAGGCGTGCTTCATCGCTTCAGCGAGTCGATGGTAGTAGGCCGACGACCCCCACCCGTCCTGCTTCAGCGCGTTCACATCGACGGCCTGGAGCACCTGGGCCAGCGCCACCCCGCCGGACGAAGGCGGCGGCATCGTGAGCAACGTGCGATCGCCCCAGGCCACCCCCACCAGCTCGCGCGACGTCGGCGCCACCGCTGCGAGGTCCGCCAACGTGAGGATGCCGCCGGCGGCCTGTACATGGGCGGCCACAGCTGCAGCGCCTCGCCCTGTGTGCAGGTCCTCGCCTCCGGTCCGACCCCATGCCCGGAGCGTGGTGGCCAGCGCAGGGCGCTTCGCCACGCGTCCCTCCTCTCCACGGCCGAGCTCCAGGTGCACCTCGGCCGACGTGGTGACGTCCAACGCCGCAGCGAGGTGGGCACCCACGCGAAATCCACGCGAGGCTAGGCGCACCGCAGGGGCCACCACCGCCGCCGGGGACCACGTGCCGCGCTGCGCCAGCAGGTGGGCAAGCCCGCGCGACTCCGACGGCACCGCCACAGCGAGACCTCCGGTCTGTGACCCCTCGCGGTCGAGCGTGCCGTCGGGCCGACGGTAGAGGTCTCGGTGGGCCGCAGCGGGAGCCACCTCGCGAAAGTCGAGCGCGAACGCATCCTGTCCGCCGCGTGGAACCACCACGGCGAACCCGCCGCCTCCAAGACCACTCCCCGCCGGCTGCACGACGCCGGAGCACAGCGCCGTGGCCACAGCGGCGTCCACCGCGTTGCCACCTTCGGCGAGGATCTCCGCGCCACAGGCGGCAGCGAGCTCATGGTCCGACGAAACGGCGGCACGCCAGGTGTCGGAGGCCGATCCCACCGTCGGCAGCGATGCGATCGAGACCCACGCCACACCGCACAAGAGCTTGTTAGCAGTCCTCATCATCTGTGGTACCATCCGGTGGGATCGCCGC
>CAYNFK010000025.1:0-48563 GCA_964396405.1 uncultured Enterobacteriaceae bacterium | reverse complement strand
ACTGCAACACGTTGCTGTTTGGTGATAGGTTGCGCGCGTTCGCGAGCGCGGGGGCGCACTTCCCCAGGGCGCTGCGCAACACGATGGTCACCATGAAGTCGTACTCCTACCCTTGGTTCGTCGCGCTGGCGCTCGCCGCCTGCGGAACCGATCCCACCGACCAGCCCGACGACACCGATGAGGGCACCGACACCGAGGTGGTCGATGTTGGCGATCCCCCGGCCGTGGTGGGCGCGCCCCCCGTGCTGCGTCGCCTCACCGCTTCGCAGTACGACCACGCGCTGCGCGATCTCTTCGGTGCCGATCTGTACGTGCCGGCTGCGCCCGAGCCCGACCTGCGGCTGGAGGGCTCTGCGCGCGTAGGCGCCGGCCAGGTCTCGGTGAGCCCGCGCGGTGTGGAGCGCTTCGAGAAGGCCGCGTTCGTGGTGGCCGAGCAGGTCGTCAGCCCCGAGCGTCGCACGGCCTGGATGCCTTGCACGCCGGAAGGTGCTGCGGATGCCGCCTGCGCCACGGAGGCCATGGCCTCGCTGGGTCGGCTGGTGTGGCGTCGCCCGCTCACCGAGCTTGAGGTCACGGCGCTCTCAGAGGTCGTGGTCGAAGCCGCCGGCGTGCTCGAAGAGGAGCCCGGTGTGACCGAGCCGTTCTATGCGGGCCTCGCCTACGGCGTGGCGGCCCTGTTGCAGTCGCCAGACTTCCTGATGGCACCCGAGTTCGGCGAGGCCTCAGAGGCCGGCCGCACCTACACCGGCATCGAGATGGCTACGCGCCTCGCGCTGTTCCTCTGGGACTCGGTGCCCGACGAGGCGCTGCTCACCGCAGCCGAAGCGGGTGGGCTCAGCGATGTCGAGGGTCTCACCATCCAGGTCGACCGCATGATTGAGGATCCGCGGGCGCGTCGCGGCCTCCGGGCATGGACCGACGACCTGCTCAACCTCCCCGAGGTGCTGGCCCTGCAGAAGGATCCCGAGGTCTTCGTGTTCCTGCGCGACGGCTTCTTCGAGTCGTCTCGCGAAGAGACGCTGCGGGTGGTGGAAGACGTGGTGTTCGACCGCGATGTCGACATCGGCGAGATGCTCACCACCCGGCGCACCTACCTCGACCGCACCCTGGCCATGGTCTACGGCGTGCAGGCGCCGGTTCGTGAAGGCTTCGGGCTTGCCGAGCTGCCCGAGAGCGGTCCCCGCGTGGGACTGTTCGGCCATGCCAGCTTCCTGTCGCTCTACGCGCACCCACGGTCGTCGAGCGCCACCAAGCGCGGTCAGTTCGTGCGCCAGACGCTGCTGTGTGGGAAGCCGCTCTCGGCACCCGCCAACGTCGACACCTCGATCCCCGAGCCCTCGCCCGACGCGCCCACGCTGCGCGACCGCATTGCGGCGCACCTCGAAGTGCCCGCCTGCCGCGCCTGCCACGAGGCGATGGACCCCATCGGCCTGGGCTTCGAGAAGTTCGATGGGATGGGCGTCTACCGCGAGACCGAAGGTGGTGCCCCGATCGACCCCAGCGGCGACATCGACGGCGCGAACTACGCCGACCTGGCTGAGCTCGCCGCCACCGTGCGGGGTCACGAAGACTTCATGCCCTGCCTCGTGAACAACGTCACGCGCTCGGCGCTGGGCCGAAGCACTGCACCCGAGGAGGCCGAGTCCATGGCCTGGCTCATCGCCTCGTTTGAGGCGGATCAACATCGGTTCAAAGCTCTCTGGCGAAACTTGGCGATCTCCCCGATGTTCCGGTCGGTGGGCGAGGTGGCAGAATGACCCTCTCACGTCGTACGGTCCTCAAGGGCCTCCTCGGTGGCGCGGCGGTCTCGATCGCCCTCCCTCCGCTTGAGTTCATGATGAACAGCGCGGGCACGGCCTGGGCCGATGGCTCGGCGTTCCCCACGCGGTTCGCCATGTGGCTCTGGGGCAACGGTGTCACGCCGTCGCGCTGGGTTCCTTCGGCCGCAGGTGCGGGCGATGCCTGGCAGCTCTCCGACCAGCTGGCTCCGCTGGCGGCCCACAAGTCCAAGCTCGTGGTCGCATCGGGGTTCGAGGCCCGCGCACGCAACACCATCCCGCACCTCTCGGGCTTCGGCGCCATCCTCACGGGGCTCGCGCAAGTCGGCGAAGAAGGGGCCAACACCTACGCCGGTCCCACGATCGATCAGCAGATCGCCGCCGAGGTGGGCAGCCAGACCGCCTACCGCTCCATCGAGACCGGTGGGTGGTTCACCAACTCGGTCTCGCACAACGGCCCCTACTCGCCCAACCCCCCCGAGACCGTTCCGCACGCGCTCTTCGACCGCCTCTTCGGGACCACGTTCGTGGCACCGGGTGAGGATGCGCGCATCGACCCGCGCCTGGCCCTGCGCCGCAGCGTGCTGGATGTGGTGGAAGACCGCGTCACCGCCCTGCAGTCCAAGCTGGGCACCACCGATCGGCGCCGCCTGGATCAGCACCTCACGGGCATCCGCGACCTCGAGCTGCTGCTCGCCCGCCTCGAAGCCGGCCCGCCCGATCTTGCGGCCTGCAGCCGACCGGGCACGCCCGGGTCGACCGAACGCCTCGGCGATGCCTTCCTGAACCATCGCGCCATGTGCGATCTGCTCGCCATGGCCTACGCGTGCGACCAGACGCGTGTGGTGTCGATGTCGTTCATGCACGGCGTGTCCAACTACCTGTTCCCCGGCGCCATCGCGGGCCACCACGAGCTCACCCACAACGAGCCGCCCGAGGCCGGCGACTTCCAGCCGCAGGTCCACGCCAACACCGTCGCCTCGATGCAGGAGTTCGCCTACTTCCTGAGCGCGCTGGACGCGGTGCCCGAGGGCGATGGCACCCTGCTCGACCACTCGGTCGTGCTCGGCACCACCGATGTGTCGTGGGGCTTCACCCACAGCATCGACGAGTACCCGCTGCTGCTCGCGGGCTCGGCCAACGGCGTGTTCAAGCAGAACCAGCACTACCGCTCCACCACGCGCGAGAACCCCAGCAAGATCATGCTGTCGATCGTGCGTGCCATGGGCATCAGCGCAGCGTCCTACGGCGACGAAGACCGGTTCACCAAGGATGGCCTCAGCGCCATCGAGGTCTGAGCCTTGATGCGCATCCCATCCGGCATGGAGGTCGCGATGACCAGGGCTTGGATCGCCGGGATCGTGCTCCTGGCAGCCTGTGGAGACAGCACGCTCAACGACGACACGCTCGACACCGCCGGCGAGGATCTCACGCCATCGGGGCCGCTCGTCGTGCTGCTGTCGGAGGTGGGCTTCGAGCCTGATGTGGGCGGAATCAGCCGCGGGTTCGACCTCGATGGCGCCGTCACGGGCCCCGCGGATGGCTCGGGCTGTGGTCGTGTCGATCTCAGCACGCCTGAGGGTGAGCCAGGCGTCGACAACGCGTTCGGCGCCCTGCTGCCGATCATCGCGACCTTGGGCGGAGAGGCCCTCCAGAGCCTCGTGCAGAACGCCGTGCTCTCGGGCGAGCTCCTGCTCATCTTCGAGCTCGACGACCTCGACAGCACCCCTGTGGGCGAGTGCACCACCGGTCGCATCGTGCGCGGGGTCGGTTCGCCCGCGATCGGCACCCAGGGCGGCATTCTCCCGGGCCAGACCTTTGATGTGAGCACCGTGTTCCCGTCGGCCGAGCTGGGCTGCGTGAAGAGGCTCGAAGACGGTGCCGTCGAGATCGAAGGCGTGGAGCTCCGGCTGCCGCTTCAGGTCTTCGACGAGACCATCGACCTTGCGATGACCAAGGGCCGGATGCGTCTGGAGCCTGCCGAAGCGGGCTGGACGGGCGTGATCGGTGGAGGGGTGTCGGTGGAGTCCATCGCCGAGAACGTGTACGGCTTCGATGCCATTCCTGCGTCGCTGGAAGAGGGCGTGGTGGGGGCCGTGCGCCTCAACGCCGACCTGGCCCCCGATGATCAGGGTGTCTGCCAAGAGATCAGCGTCACCCTGGCGGTGTCCGGCCTCTCAGCCTTCCTGTTCGCCGACGCGACCCGGTGACTACAAGCGTGCGCTGCGCAGTCCTGCTTGGTTTGGTGGCGTGTGCCGAGGGTGGCGTGCTCGATGTCGATGTCGGCGTCGAGACCGACTCGGACTCAGACACCACCGCGTCTACAGACGACACCGATCCCCCAGTCGACACCGACACCCCCCCTGCCGTGGAAGCGCCCAACATCTTGGTGCTCTTGCTCGATGACGTCGGCGTGGACGGTGTGGGCGTCTACGGCTTGGGCGCAAACCCACCCAGCACGCCGAACCTCGACGCGCTGGCGGCCGAAGGCACACGGTTCCAGCACGCGTACGCGTACCCCTCGTGCTCCCCGGCCCGCGCGGCCTTGCTCACGGGCCGCTACGGACGCCGAACCGGGGTCGGACGTACGGTGGAAGGCGACGAGGCCGCGTGGCAACTACCCGCTTCCGAAGTCGGGATTCCGGAGATGCTCCACCACGCGCCCAAGGCGGCGTACACCGCAGGCCTGTTCGGAAAGTGGCACCTCGCGAGCGGCGAGCTCGAGGCCGTGCAGCCGCATCCGGGTCTGCTCGGGTTCGATCGCTGGCACTTCACGCCCTTCAATGTGCCCGACTACTTCTCGTGGTACGAGATCCGCAACGATGAAGTGGTCGATAGAAACGGCTATATCACGTCCGCTGTGGTCGATGACGCACTGGAGTTTGTGGCCCAAGCACCCGAGCCCTGGCTCACGTGGGTGGCCTTCCACGCGGGCCATGTGCCCTGGCATGCGCCCCCAGAGGCGTTGCTCGATCAGCCTGTGCCCGAGGGTGCCAGCAACCTCGATCTCTACAAGGCCATGGTCTCCTCGATGGACCGCGAGATCGGGCGTCTGTTGAGCAGCCTCAGCCCCGAAGTGCGTGCCCGCACCGTGGTCATCGCTGCGGGCGACAACGGCACCCACGCTCTCCTCACCCGCGCCCCCTTCGACCCGCTGGGTGCCAAGCTCACCATGCACGAGGGTGGGGTTCGTGTGCCCATGATCTGGGCGGGCCCCGGCATCCGCCGTGGTGCCGTGGCGGAGGGCCTGGTCCACTTCGTCGACGTGTTCCCCACCGTCGCCGAGCTCGCCAACGTCGACCTCGCGGCGGTGCCCGACCTCACGGAGCTCGACGGCGAGAGCCTGGCACCGATGTTTCGCGATCCGAACGCCACCGTCCGCGATGTGCTCTACACCGAGAGCTTTGGGCCCAACGGGTCGGCGTTTCCGCACATCCGCGTGGAGCTGGGCATGCGGGACGCCCGCTGGCGCTTTCTCGTCGACGCGTTCGGGAAGTACAACCTCTACGATGTCGCTGCACAGAACGGCATCGCCGATGGTCCCGACCTGCTCAAGGGTTCTGGGCTCAACCTCACCGAGGAGCAGAAGACCGCGCTGGATCGACTCCAGGAGGCCCTCAAAGACTGGGGCGACCGCTTCGGCGTGGTGGTGCCGGAAGACACCGCGACGCCCTGATCAGGCCGCATCCAGGCGTCGCAGCACACTCGCGACGAGATCGGCGACAGGCTCCGTGCCGCTCACCACGAGCTGAGCGTACGCCGACGAGGGCGCCACCCAGCGCTGGTACGCAGGCTCCACGAACCGGTCGAAGCGCTGCTGCACCTCGGCGCGGGAGCGGCCGCGCTCTGCCATGTCGCGCGCCACCCGCCGAGCCAAGCGCAGCGCTACGGGCACCTCCACAAACACTGCGAGATCGAGCGCCGCTCGAAGGGCTGGACTGGTGAGGAGCAGAATGCCCTCCACCAACACCACCGGTCGCGGGGAGACGCCCACCACCCCCACCCGTCGGTGGGTGCCAAAGTCGTAGACCGGCACCTGCACCGACCGATCCGCGTGGAGCGACGCCACGTCGGCCGCCAGGCGCTCCGTGTCGAGAGCGTCGGGCGTGTCGAAGTCGAGGTGGTCCGGATCCTCGAGCTCCTCGGGCGTGCGCTCTCGGTAGTAGCTGTCGTGCGAGAGCAGGACCGCACGGTCGGGCCCAAGGTGCTCAAGCAGGGCGCGCGCGAGCGTGGTCTTGCCCGACCCGCTCCCACCGGCGATGCCCACCGTCTTCACCCTCACGCGCCGTCTCCTCCCGCGCGCTCCACCAGCACCTCGGCGCGCAAGCGGGCTCCAGGCCGAACATCGAGCCACGGCGTGACCACGCGCCCATCCACACTCCCTGTCGCGCCGATCGTCACCCGTTCGCGCGCGCGCACCGAGCCTACCACCGCCCCCATGACCAGCACCTGCGGCGCGTCCACGTCACCGAGCACGCTCGCGTGGGCCCCCACTTCGACGAAGTCGTCCGACACCACCGAGCCCCGCAGCTCGCCGTCGATGCGCGCGCGCCCCTGGAGGTTCAGGTTCCCGCTATAGGTCGCCCCGACTGCGAGCACAGCCACCACCGGGCCGCTCACCCGCGGGTCCGCAACTTCTGCACGAGGCGATCGAGCTCCTCGGCGTCGCCGTAGTGGACCACGATCGAGCCACCATTCCGCTTTGGCCGAATCTCGACCTCCGTCTGCAGGGACTCCCGCAGCAGCTTCGTGGCGTAGTCGAGCGTCCGCTCCCGACGCTCGCGCTCCGCATCGCGCACCACCCGCGGCGTGCCCGACACCTTCTGCACTAAGCGCTCGGTAGCACGCACGTTGAGCTGTCCGGCCAGCACCTTCGCCAGCACCCCACGCAGGTCCTCGGGCGTGTCGGCGAGCGCAACCAGGGCGCGTCCATGGCCTGGGCTGATGCGTCCGTCGCTGACCGCATCCAGCGCGAAGTCGGGCAACTTCAGCAACCGCACCGTGTTGGCTACGGTCGCCCGATCTTTCCCCACCCGCTCAGCGATCTCCTCTTGCTTGAGGCGGAACTCGCGCGACAGGCGCTCGTAGCCGCGCGCGGTCTCCACGGCGTCGAGGTCGGCGCGCTGCAGGTTCTCGACCAGGGCCAGCTCCAGCTGCTCCTTGGCGCTCGGCGCTTCGCGCACCACCACCGGGACCTCGTGGAGGCCTGCCAGACCCGCCGCCCGCAAGCGTCGCTCACCCGCGATCAGGACGTAGCGTCCCTCGCTCCGGCGCACGACGAGCGGCGTCAGCACGCCGTGCTCGCGCAGGCTGTCGGCCAGGGACCGCAGCTCCACGGGGTCGAAGGTCGCGCGCGGCTGCTCGGGGTTGGGCACGATCTCGTCGAGCGGCACGTAGCGAAGCGTGGCCTTCGGCACCTCGTCCACGCCCGCAAGCGCAGAGTCGGGGATGAGCGAAGCCAGCCCGCGACCCAGGGGGCCCGGAGGAGGACGGGTGGTCATCAGAGACTCTCCGCGACGTGGTGGATGCCATGCCGCCGCAGCAGCTCCGACGCGAGGTCGAGGTACGCACGCCCACCGGTGGACCGCGGATCGTACTCGACGATCGACTTCCCGTAAGAAGGGGCCTCCCCCAGGCGCACATTGCGGGGGATCACGGTCTCGAAGACCTCGTGCTTGAACAGCTCCCGCGCCTGCTTCTCCACCTCGCGGCAGAGGTTGTTGCGTGCGTCGGACATCGTGATCACGATGCCCTCCCGCTGCAGGTCGGGGTTGAGCGACTTCTGCACCGCCGCGATGGTGCGGAGCAGCTCACCGAGGCCCTCCATGGCGTAGTACTCGGCCTGGAGCGGCACGAGCACGCTGTCGGCCGCAACCAGCGCGTTCACGGTGAGCAGGCCCAAGCTCGGCGGGCAGTCCAGCACGATCCAGTCGTAGGACTCACGCACCGGGCCGAGCGCCTTCCGGAGGCGCGTCTCGCGGCGGGGCTGACCCACCAGCTCCACCTCGACGCCGACCAGATCGCGGCTCGCGGGCGCCACCTGGAGTCCATCCATCGCCGTCGGCTGGAGAATCGACGCCAGCTCGCGGTACTCCATCAGGGCGTCGTACACGCCCATCGTCACGTCCTCCCGGCTGTGCCCGAGCCCCGATGACGCGTTGCCCTGGGGATCCAGGTCCACCACGAGCACACGCTGACCGAAACGCGCGAGGCCGGCCGCCATGTTGATCGTGGTGGTGGTCTTGCCGACACCACCCTTCTGGTTCGAGAGCGCGAGCACGTGGGCCATGGATCAGGCGGGGGCAGGGGGGAAGGAAGCCGAAGTCGGGGTCCTGGTTCTACACCTGACCACCCCAACGATCCACACGGGCGGCATGTTCCACGCGAAACTTCCGCCTGCAGCCGGACCGGTTGGGCCCGATGTTCCACGTGGAACATTCGCGGCGTCCGTCTCCGACGGCGGACCCCGCGAGGCGGTCACTGGGGTCGGGGGCGTCGTGTTCCCCGGTGTCACGCCCCATGTTCCACGTGGAACATCTCGAGAATCCCGCCCCGCCCGCCACGATCGTCCGCGGCGCTTGCCCTTCGGGGGGTCCGGAAGGTACAATCACCCCTTATGCCTGCGCTCCCTCTGCACCAGGACCTTCATGACCGTCGCCTTCATCCCGCAAGACCTGGACCCGGCGTGGTTGGCGTGGCGGCAGGACCTCCACCGGCGCTACGAAGAGCTGGTGGGCCTGAACGACAGCTCCCGGCTTGGCTACATGCACGGGAAGTCATTGGAGTGGACCGAGGACCAGCTTGTGGAGAAGTGGCGGGAGGCCGCCAACGCCACCGATCGCCGAAAGGATGCGATCAACCACGTCTACATCCATGTTCCCTTCTGCAAGTCGATCTGCAACTTCTGCAACTACGAGCGCCTTCGACCCTCCGACCCCGCGCTCCTGGAGCAGTTCACCGAGCGGGTGTTTCGCTCGCTGAACAAGATCGGCCCCGTCGTCAGCCCGATGACCTGGCACACGCTCTACATGGGCGGTGGCACCGCCTCCGTGCTGCCCGCCCCGATGCTCAAGAAGCTGCTCGTGGCTGTCGACAGCGTGCTGCGCTGGCACCCGAACAGCACGCGGTTCATGGAGTTCGATCCGGCTGTGATGAACGAAGCGAAGCTGGAGGTGCTGCTGGAGCACGGCTTCGAGCACTTCTCGTTCGGCGTGCAGTCGCTCGACACCCAGGTGGCCATCAACCACAACCGCGGCCCGCAGTCGCGCGAGATGGTGATTCGGCGCTTCGAGGAGCTCCGCCGCCACGGGGTCTACAACATCTCGTGCGACTTCTTGCTCGGCCTTGTGGGCACCACCCCCGACCAGATCGTCGATGAGATCGAAGAGGTGCTGCGGCTCGGGCCGCGCTGGATCGACCTGTACTTCCTCACGCCCACCCAGGACTACATCAACACCCACTTCGGCGGGAAGTTCGAAGCTTTCTGGGAGCACATCAAGCCCTTCCACGACCGCATCCCGGAGATGGTGAAGGCGGCGGGCCTCAAGTACGGCTTCCGCGTCCGCCGCGGTCATGGGCACAACATCATCCTGTACCGCCAGATGGGGGCGCACGAGCGCACCCGCGACAAGCCGGCCGGCATCTTCAGCTACACGCAGCTTGTGGACCAGCAGCGTCGACCGCTGCACCTCCTCGGCCTGGGCACCTCGGCGCGCTCCCTCATCTTCGGCGAGGCGCACGTAGAGTGCAGGCCCCCCGAAGAAGGCGGCAAAGGTGGCCCTGATGGTGACCACTGGTACTACGGGCACGAGTTCGGCATGGAGGGTGAGGTCCGCATGTTCCTCAGCCACGTGCTGCGCGACAACGATGTGATCGACCGTGCGATGTTCCAGCGTGTGTTCGGCATGGACATCTCCGAGGCCATCCCCAAGCCGCTCTCGGTGTGGAAGCACCTCGGCATTGTGGACCTCGAAGAGGACCGCATGAAGCTCAACCAGGAGGAGCGACGCCAGCGCGTGCGCACACTCCTGTGGGTCGTGCCCGACGACCGCCTGGAGTACGAGGTGGTGCGCCACGAGCAGAACCTCATCGCCCAGGCCCGCAGCAAAGAGAACCAGACCAACACGGGCGGCGCGCCCTCGAACCCCAGCTAGCTGACCATGGGGCGGGAGCGGTTGTTGGGTGCGCACCGGGAGCTCCTGGAGCGCTGGCGCGATGTGCAGAACCTGATCGGTCCCGGGCCGTCTGAGGTTCACTACGAAGACGCCCGCAAGGGCCTGGAGAAGCTCACCGTACCCACAGGGCGGTGGGCCGACCTGGGCACCGGTGCGGGTTTCCCCGGCATCGTGTTCGCTGCGATGTTCCCTGATGTCCAGGTGGATCTTGTGGAGAGCCGGTCCAAGCGCTGTGCGTTCCTCGACGCCGTGCTCACCCAGGCGGCTTGTGATGAAGGCGTGCGCGTCCGCGAGGGTCGACTGGAGACGCTTCCGCACAAGGACTACGACGGGATCACGGCCCGAGCGCTAGCCTCTCCGGAAGACGTGCTCACCTGGGCCGCCGACCTCGTGAAGCTCGGCGGACGCGCCGTGATCTTCTTGCAGGCCGACCAGGACGTCCCCGCCGTCAGCGGCTGGGCATCGCCCACCTTCCACGCCTACACGGTCGCTGGCAGAGCGCGTCGGACCGGCGAGTGGGTGCGTGTCGCGTCGTGAGGCTCACGGCTCACGGCTCACGGCTCACGGCTCGGTGGACCCAACGCGTGAACGATCCGTGCCCGACGTGAGCCACGCCACGATCGCCCCCACCGCGGCCGGCGTGACCCCCGGCAGCCGTCCCACCTGACCCAACGTCTGGGGCTGGGCTCGCGTGAGCCGCTCACGCACCTCGGTGGTGAGCGACGCCACCCGGCTCCAGTCCACGTCGGTCGGCAGCACACGCGCCTCCAGACGCGCGGCAGCCTCAGCGCGACGGGTCGCCTGAGCCACGTAGCCCTCGTACTTCACGTCCACCTCCAACGACTCGGCGGTGTCGTCATCGAGCGGCGGCAACTCAGGATCGATGACACGAAGCTGGGCGTACGTCACGTCCGGACGCCGGAGCACCTCCCGTCGCGTGAGCACACGATGCGGGGGCTCCAAGCCCGCGTCCCGGAAGCCTTGGGCCATGCTGGCCCCGGTGCCCAAGCCCAGGTCCAGGCGCGCCACGGCCTCCGCGCGCGCCGTCTGACGCAGCGAGAACGCCTCCCAGTCGGGATCGGTTACCAGCCCCAGCTCGCGACCGATCGGCATCAGCCGCCGATCGGCGTTGTCTTCACGCAGCAGCAGGCGGTGCTCGGCCCGGCTGGTGAACATTCGGTACGGCTCGCCGCCTGTGCCTTTGGTGACGAGGTCGTCGAGGAGCACGCCGATGTAGCCCTCGTGCCTTCCGATGCGGAGCGGCTCACCGCGGGCCGCGCTGACGCCCGCGAGAAAGCCCTGCACGGCGGCCTCTTCGTAGCCGCTCGTTCCGTTGACCTGACCCGCCAGCCACAGCCCGCGCAGCTCACGATGCTGGAGTCCGGCATCGAGCGCGCGTGGATCGCCGACGTCGTACTCCACGGCGTAGCCAGGGTGGAGGATCTCGGCGTGGGAGAGGCCAGGCAGCGCGCGCACGACCTGCTCTTGGAGGTCGACCGGCAGCGAGGTGGAGAGCCCGCCCAGGTACACCTGGTGCGTTCGGTGACCCTCCGGCTCCAGGAACAACAGGTGCTGGGTGCGGTCGGCGAAGCGCACCACCTTGTCCTCGATGCACGGACAGTAGCGGGGACCCGTGCCGGTGATGGCACCCGTCCACAGCGGCGAGCGGTCCAGGCCCGAGCGCACCAGCTCGTGCACGCGCTCGTTCGTGGCGGTCACATGCACCTGGATGGGCGGAAGCTCACGCGGCACCTGGGTGAACGAGAGCCGACCCTGCGGCACCACGTCATCTTGGGCCGGAACGGCGTCCCAGTCGATCGTGCGGCGATCCAGGCGCGGCACCGTGCCGGTCTTCAGCCGCGTGAGCGTGAGCCCGAGACGCGTGAGGCTCACGGAGAGGTCGGCGGCTGCCGGCTCGCCTCGTCGTCCGCCCGAGGTCTGCTCCTCACCGCGATGCATCACGGCACGCAGGAACGTTCCCGTGGTGAGGATCACGCGCGGCGTCTCAATGCGCACATCATCCACCACCACACCGGTGACCGTTGTGCCATGGACCTCCACGGCTCGGACCTGTCCTTGCACCCAACGCAGGCTGGGCACATGCCGGAGCTGATCCCACAATGCCTCGGGGTAAGCGTGCACATCCACCTGGGCGCGGCTCGACCTCACGGCCAGCCCTCGGCTCGTGTTGAGCTGACGAAACTGCACACACGAACGGTCGGCCGCACGCGCCATCAGTCCGCCTAGCGCGTCGAGCTCCCGCACGAGGTGACCCTTGGCCAGACCGCCGATGGCAGGGTTGCACGAGAGGCGCCCCACGGCGGCGAGGTCGAGGGTGACCACCACCACGTCGAGGCCCAACCGGGCCGCAGCCGCAGCCGCCTCGCAGCCGGCATGACCGGCCCCCACCACCACAAGGTCGGCCTTCATGGCAACGACGGACGGCGCACCCGCAGCGCCAGCAGCAGCGGAACGCCCCGGTCCCAAGGAGCCGGCAGCGACCACCGACCGGCCCCGTCCGCGACCGCATCCGGGTGCACAGGCCACACACACCACGGCAGTTCTTCCAGCGCCTCCAGCACGAGGCCCGCCTGCAGCAGCGCCGTGACGATCTCCGCCACGCCGTGCAGCCAGCAGGTGGCGGCCTGATGGGACGTGGTGGGCGCGATGCCCGCGTACGAGCCCGCCTCTTCCGTGCGCAGGGGACCACCGCCACTCATCGCGTAGCGAACCGGGAGCAGGGTTGAGATGGCGGCCGTCTCGTCGAGTGCCGAGGCGAACGGGTGTCCGTCGACCAGCACGAACCGCCCGCCCGGTGCCAGCGCCCTCGCGATGCCCGCAGCCCACGCGCCGAGGTCGTAGACCCAGTGCACCGCGCCATAGGTGGACACCACGGCATCGAATCCGGTCAGCGTGGGGGGCAGCGCACACTGGTCGGCCTCCACCCACGTTGCGCCCAGTCCCAGACGCCGGGCGAGGGCGGACGCCTCTGCGAGCGCCGCGCCGCTGAAGTCCACACCCGTGACCTCGGCTCCGAGGAGCGCCCACGACAACGTGTCGGTCCCGATGTGGCAGGGGAGGTGCAGCAGCCGCTGACCGCGCACGTCACCCAGCAGCCGCCGCTCGGGCTCGAACAGCACCGGCTCGCCGCGCTCCAGCGCCGCGATCCACGGCGCGTACATGGGCGACGCGGGATGGAGGGCGGCGCGCTCAGACCACCACGCGAGGTTCTCTCGGATCGGGTCCATGCCGGTGGTCCTCCGCGGCCCTGGTTATCCCAACGGCGCAGCGAGGGAGATCACACCGTGCAGGACGACGAGGACGACCTCGACGAGGGCGAGGACATCCCTCCGTTCCGCACGGTGATGGTTCCGCTCACGGCGGCAGGCCTGCGCCTGGACCGCTTCCTCGCGCTGCGGTTCAAGCAGCAGTCCCGCACCGGCATGGCGCGCGGAATCAAGGAGGGCCGGGTCACGCTGGCCGATGGGCGCGTGCTGCGCTCCAGCACCCTGGTGCGGGGCGGAGAAGAGCTGCAGGTTGCACTGGCCGAGATCGCGCCATCCACGGCCCCGCCTCCTTTCCCGCCGATCCTGTACGAAGACGACCAGGTGGTGGCGCTGAACAAGCCGCCGGCGATGATGGTGCACCCGTCAGGCTCGCGCTGGGTGTGGGCGCTGATCGGCCTCGCCAAGACGCGCTGGGCGCCGCTGCGGGTCGATCTGGTTCACCGGCTCGACAAGGACACCTCGGGCGTGCTGCTGCTCAGCAAGTCCTTGGAAGCCAACGCGTCGCTCAAGCGCGCCTTCCGGGAAGACCGCCCGAAGAAGGAGTACCACGCGATTGTGAAGGGACTCCCGCGCTGGGACCGCCTCGAGATCCGAGAGCCGCTCGGTCGGGAGGGTGCCGACATTCGCATCAAGATGGCCGTGCGCTCCGACGGTGTGCACGCCCACACCGATGTCGACGTGCTGGAGCGCAACGTCGCGGCGGGTCTCACCCGCGTGCGCTGCCGCATTCACACCGGCCGCACGCACCAGATCCGTGTGCACCTCGCCCACGTGGGCTTTCCGCTGCTGGGCGACCTGCTCTACGGCGTGCCCAACACGGTGTTCCACCGCTACCTCGACGAGGGCGCTTCCAACGAGGTGATCGCCCTCACTGGCGCGCCCCGTCACGCCCTGCACGCCGCGCGGCTGACCTTCCCGCACCCCGACGGTCGGGAGCTCACCGTGGAGGCGCCCTGGCCCGACGACCTGCGCTCCTGGTGGGAGGACCCGTCCCAGCTGCCGCCGCGGGTGCTCACCTTTGCACCGCCGACGGCTTGAGGGCCGTGCCCCTCCTTCCTCCCTCCCAAGACGAAGAAGAGGCACGGCCCTGTCCGTTCGTAGCGGGTCTGCACAGCCGCGGACGGCGTTGCTGACACCCCCCAGTACGGATCGAAGCAGGCCTTGCTTGAGGGAAAATCTTCAGCACGACCGCGATCCAGAACCCTGACCTCTGGCTCGCGATCGGGTGCCGCCCGGGAGGCCGGTCCAGCGCGCTGCGTGCCTCACGAAGGATCAGCGATCTTCCAGACCCACAGCCACGAGCGTCCACACCTCTGCGGGCTGCACCACCTGCGAACCCACGGGAATCTCCACCTCCCAGGAGACCATGGGCTGGAGCGGATCCACGGGCGGAGTGGCCTCGGCCCACGCCGACGGGAACCCGTCGGCACCAAAGCCCACGGCCACCACCCGACCGACCCGAACCGCGTAGCTGCCGGGAACGCGGACCTTCGCGCGCACGACATCGCCTTCGGGCGTGGACACCAGGCCCGCGCCATCCACGAACAGGCGCACCTGGTCGATCGGGGCATCGGGTCGGTACGGTCCCGCCACCTTCACGGTCGCGTCTTCGTAAGCTGGCGCGTCGGGGACCGGAACATGGACCCACGTGGACGAGCCCGGCTCGACCCGGTCATGCAGGCCCCGTCCGCTCTCGGTGCGCACCACCTTGCCCTGATCGTCCAGGAGCTCGACGATCACCGTGGGGGCCACGAACACCTCGTCGGAGCGGTTGGTCCAGGTGACGATCCAGAACGGGTCGCCCTCGCTGTCCCGCCCGGTGCGCACGGACTCGAGGTCGACGAGGGGTGCGGCAGGGTCGACGGCACGACGGCCCGGCGAGATCGTGGTGTGCTCGGGCGCGCCGCCGCCCGGGCTGACGCTGTAGAGCAGGCCCGCCACACCGCCGAGCACGGCCAACGACACCAGCGCCCACACGAGCAGGCCGCGGGGCGCAGCCACCCCGTGCTCCGCAGGAGCCGCCGGTTCGGGGGTGGGCACGACCGGGGCGTCGCTCCCAGCCACGGGAAAGTCGGCCTCGCACACACGGCAGTGGGCCACATCCCCTCGACGCGCAACGTCAACCGAGCCGCAGGCAGGACACGGGGGCGTGATCATGGATCGCTCCTCACCGACTCGGGGGTGGTGTCGTCACCAAAACACAGCTCCAGGGCTTCTGCGCTGCCCCGAAGGCACGCTTGCGACGCCGCACTGCACCACACCGCCTGGTAGATCTGAATGGGCCGGCGATCCAGCGTGTCGCAGTCGGGCTCGACCAGCGCCCCGGGGTCCCAGGTGCAGGAGGCGAGGTGCTCGCGCGCCAGCCGATGCGCCACGTCCACGCGCCGAAGACACTCCGGCTCGTTCGAGCAGGCGAGCAGGAGCAGGGCGGGAAGCAAGCGGCACATGGTCGGGAGGTACGCCGGGGCGGCGCAGGCGTCGATGGACGGCACGCAGCTACACGTCGCCGCGCGGGGCGTCCTTCGCCGCATCGTCGGCATCCACCTTCGGACCCACCACCCAGTGCAGCCAGGCCATCTCGGCGGCCACTTGGATGCCGATCAGGATCATCTGGAGCGGCCCTGCCACGAACAGCCAGACCTCGCGGCTGCCGTTCATCGCCCACACCACAATGGCGGCGTGCACGAGGAGGTTGAGCGCAAGCCGCCACGAGACGCCATCCAGGTGACGTTCTTGGAGCGCGTGGAGCTGGGCATCCCTGTCGATGTCTTCCAGCGCGACCAGCAGGAGGTTCTTACCGAGCAGACGGGCCCCGATCAGGAGGGTGGCGAACACGGTGTCGCCCACGGCCGGCCCCACCAGCGTGAACACCGGATCGTCGGCGACGAGCGTGATCACGCCGAGACCGACCACCATCGGGGCCGACACCATCGTGATCCGACTGACCCGCCCCTCACGCCACCAGGTGAACGCTACGTCGCCGGCGACGGCCAACATGCCCGCCACCACCGCGATCGCGAGACCCGCGGAGGACTCGAGCGCATAGAACAGGATCAGTGGAAGCAGTGAGAGCAGGACCCGTAGCAACGCCCCTCCGGCCCGGGCGGCTATCGCGCGCGCCGAAGTGCGGCGTCGATCATCCCCTGCAACGCAGCCGCTTCGGCGGCGTTGGGACGGCCGGTCAGCGCGTCCACGGCCGCGGAGAGGCTGCTGCGGTCGGCATCGTCGAGGGGAGGCACCGGCAGCGCCGCGAGCTCACGAACCCCCACCCGCAACCATCCGCCGCGCAGGGAGAGTCCCGGAAACTGCTCGCGCCACAAACCCCAGGCCGCGTCGCTGCTTAGCCAGGCCGCGAGCCACCGGAGGTCGACCGGGTCGTGCGGGAGCACCAGCACGGTGGACTTCGCGCCCAACCAGCGCCCCTCCGAATCGGGCAGCAGCCTCGGCTCCCGCACCAGGCCCGGCACGATCAGCTTGGTGGCCCGAGCCTGCATGACCCGCCGCGCGCTGAGGGCCGTCACAGGCAGGACCGGTCGCAGCCACCGACCGCCGAGGTACCGCATGGGCCTGCTCCCCCACGAAGCGGACCACGGCGCGATGGTGCCGGTGTTGACGACGGGAAGGTGGTCGTCGTCCGGATCCCCTTCCCCCAAGTGACCCTTCCACGCGTACGCCTCGGACACCGAGGCCGCACCGGACACGTCGGCCCAGTCGCCCACACGACTCCAGCCCGATCGCTCAGCGGCCGCCCAAGGCGCAGGGCGCGGTGCAGCCCCCTGGGGACGACGCACGAGCACCACGGCCATGGCACGCGCGCCCACGCCGAGGTCGACCTCCGACCACGACTTCGACGCCATCACGTCGGCACGTGCGTCGATGTAAACGCGCAGCGAGTGGGCGTAGGACGCCGAGCGCAGCGCCTCAGGCACGAGCGCCACGACCACGCCACCCTCCGCCACACGATCCAGCGCGAGCTGAACGAAGGGCACCCACAGATCCCACGCACCGCGGGCGGTGCAGAATCGAGCCGACAGGTCGCTGCGGCGGACGGCACCCCCAGGAGCGCGCGCCATGCGGGTGGCGTCCACCCAGGGGGGGTTGAGGATCACGCCCTGCACGGGCTCGCCGACCTCCTGCAACAGTGCGTCCAGGTGGCGCAGGCGCACATCCGACACGACCCCTGCCGTCCCTCCTTCGTGGGCGAGCGTGGCCCGCGAGGTCGCGATGGCGTCGGCGTCTACGTCCCAGCCCTCCATCGCTACCTGACGCTCCCTTCCACGGGCCGTCGCGTCTTCCCACAGGCGCTCCACCACGGCGAGCAACAAGCGGCCGCCACCGCAGGCGGGATCCAGCACGACCGGGGCCCCGCGCGCCGCATCGGGCAGGCTCTCGAGCAGGGCCGACGCCATCCACAGCGCCACGTCGGGCGGCGTCGCCCACGCGCCCAGGTCACCGCTCGCGGACGGATCCCGGACGCGCTGCGGTTCCATCCATCGGCCTGCCCGATCCATCGGTGCGAAGTCCGTCACAAGCAGCGCGCTCCGGGTTGACCGAGGGGCCAAGTTCGGCCTATACGGTGCCGTCGTACGACCGACACCCACGCACGACGTGGTCCGGTCCACCGTCCCGGGTGCCGCAGCTGCACGTCACCCGCTCCTGGAGCTAGGATGAACCGCCTCTTCCTCCCGTCCCTGGTCCTGCTCGCTGCCTGCGATCCCCAGAACGCCCAGGTGGTCGCTGGCGACTACACGGCGTGGCTCGCGGCCACGAACTCGGTCACGCTCAAGAAGTGGGCCCCCGATCTCGACTCCCTCGAGGAGTTCGGCGAGGTGTTCGAGCGCGCACGCGCCCTCGATTGCCGCGTGTTCGAGTCCGGCAGCAACAACGAGCTCCGCTTGCCCGGCTTTGAAGACATCTGCCGCAACGCAAACATCTGGCCGCCCCAGCATGAGGCCTGGCTCACGCAGAACGGCTTCTACGCGCTCGGCAATCCCCTCGAGACCTGGCGCGGTGAAGCCGTGCTCACCAGCGAAGGCGATGCGCAGATCGGCTTCCACGTGGAGCTGCCCGGCGGCCGCGACTTCCGGTTCCAGTTCGCGATCGACCCCGACTTCCAGCCCCGTCAGTGTGCGCAAGATCCCGCCACCGGCGAGGTCAACTACGCGCCCGTCGATGGCGACTGGCTGGCCGAGTGGTCCAAGGATGTCGACTCCGGCACCATGTACTACCTGAACGCCGGCACCCGGCAGTTCGATCCCAGCAGCTTGTACTGGCTCGAGCAAGACATCCCCGACGACTACGGCGGCGCAGGTGCCTGGTTCTTCCCGCAAGAGTGGGAAGCGGGCTTCGCCCAGGGCCGGTTTGCCGACGATCTGTTCACCGTTCGCTCCACGCGGTACGCGGCCCCTGCGGCCTACCTCAACGTCGACAACGGATTCTCCGACGAGTACCCGCGCCGCGAGGAGATCTTCGGGTGTCCGAACCTGCCGGCGGGCGAGCCCACGCTCGACATGCCCTGCGACGACGACCTTCAGGTCATCCCTGGCAATCCCCCGCAGGAAATCCCCACTCCGTTCACCCTCGGTGAGCGCCTCGAGCGCACCCGCACCATCGGACGCGAGGTGGAGAGCGAGCTGCTCCGCTTCGGCGTGGCCGACAACGGCGATCTCCCCACGGTCAAGCCCTACTTCCACGACAACCTCTGGCGCACGTCGGATGGCCGCGAAGAGGGCATCGATGGCTGGGCCGAGCTGAACTACTCCTGGGTTCGCTTCGATGAGGGCTCTTCGTTTGAGCCCGGCGGCACCGCCAGCGGCGAGTTCAACATCTTCTTCGATGGCCTCGCCTCCCAGTCTCGCTTCCACGTGCGCGCCAAGTTCACGGTCAGCGGCTGGAGCAGCGACTTCTGGACCACCGAGTACCTGCCGCCGAAGAAGTTCGAAGAGAACGGCTCCACGCTCTGCGGGTCGACCGACATCCCCTGATGGGGTTACTCCCCCGGGGCCTTTTTTCAGGAGTTCGTCATGGGTAGCAAGAGCGTGCGGAAGACCGCCAAGTTCAAGGCCAAGATGCGCAAGCGCGAGGCCCGTCGCACGGGTCGCCTCAAGGTGCGCAAGCCGGGCGGCCGCATGCGCGGCAAGCTCAACCGCTCCTGATCGCCACCGCGTGAAGGTGGCCTTCGTGGCCGCCGAGCGTGGTGTCCAGGCGCATCCCTGCCTCTCGTGCGGGGCGTGCTGTGCAACCTACAGGGTGAGCTTCTACTGGGCCGAGTGTCGGTCCGGTGGTGGTGCTGTGCCCGATGATCTCACGGTGGCGGTCACGCCCCACCTCGCCGCTATGGCAGGCACTTCTCAGGCCGTCCCACGCTGTGTCGGGTTGGAGGGAGAAGTGGGTAGATCGGTGCGTTGCACCCTGTATTCCGATCGGCCGAGCCCCTGCCGAGAGGTGTTGGCTTCGTGGGAGCACGGTGCGCCCGACGACCGATGCGACCGCGCACGAACCCGCTACGGACTGGCAGTTCTCGGTCCTGAGGACTGGAACGTAGACACCATCGGATCGAGCGAGCAGGAAGAAACGTGACGTGTACCTTGGCGCACGGATCCGGCCGCGCTAAAGTCACGCCGACCCGTTCAGGGTCGTTTGGAGGAGTCATGCGCTACGCTCTCGTTCTTGCTGCCCTTTCCCTCTCCGCTTGTGGCACGGCCAGCCGCGTCGCCGAGTGCGCCGCCGCTTGCCCGGACGGCAACGCCGCCCTCATCGACGCGTGTGAGCTCACCGTCGAGACCTGTGAGGCCGCTGGCGGCGCCGCCGACGCCTGTGACGTCGCCATCGACGCCGCAATTCTCGCCCTCGAGACCAATTGCGACGCGATCGACACCGACGAAGAAGAGACCGACGTCGCCGAGTGATCGGCCGACGATCCTCGGATCGTCTCGTTCTCTGAAGGCCCGGGCCCTGTGCTCGGGCCTTCTCGCTTTCTGGGCCTGACGCGCTAGGCTCGGCGGCATCGAGCAGCAGGGAGGCACCGGTGCGCTTCGGGATGTTGGGATGCGTTGCGATCATCGCCTGCGGCAACCCGCACACGGAAGCTTGCGAGGCCTACCAGGAGGCTGCCACCGCCTGCTTCGCAGCAGCCGACGCCGAGGTCCCTGCCGGCGTCACGGATGCGTCCTGCGACGAGCTGGCGAACGGTGCCGAGTACTACACGTGCGTGGCCGATGCGTACGAAGCCGCCGACTGCAGCACCGAGGGTGCCGAAGCGCTGAACGCCGCGGTTCTGGCCTGCGAGCTCACGCCATGAGGGCGCACTCGCTGTTCGTGGCTGCATTCCTGGCAGCCTGCGCACCCCCCGAGGCCTCCGAGACCTGTCCCCCCCACGTGGAAGCGCTGGAAGCGTGCTACGCGCGCGCCGACATGGCCGTGCCCGAGGGCAACACCGAAGCCGAGCTGTGTGCCAGCGACGTGCTCCTCGGCGGTGCCATCTACCCGTGCTTCACCGAAGCGTGGGAAGCGGGGGACTGTGGTACCGAGCAGGGGATCGTGGCGCTGGGCGTGGCGCTCGAGAAATGCATCCTCTAGCTCCACGCTGGGTCTCGGGGACGCGACGACGAGCGGGCCCACCGTGTTCTGCGGAAGTCGGGCGACCACGCTGCGCGCCCTGATGCTTGGGGTCCCCCTCCGCAGACGCCTGGCGAAGCGTCTGCTTCCGGTGGACCCCAAGCCGGGCGCTCCGCTCATCGGCGCTTTCCACGGCGGGTCCGATCGTCGTCGTTCCGGCCGCCACCCACGCTCCGCTTCGGCAGTCATCCCGGGCACTGATGCTTGGGGTCCCCCTCCGCAGACGCCTGGCGAAGCGTCTGCTTCCGGTGGACCCCGAGCCGGGCGCGTGGCGGCTAGAGGACGGTCACTGGCACTGGGTGCGGTTCGTGGTCTTCATCAGGTCGACCGGCGTGATCGTCTGCGAGGGCCACTCGACGCTGGAGGCTTCCCACACGTCGCCCTGCTCGGTGAGCATGCGGGTCTGGCTGAACACCTCGACGCCCAAGACGTAGTAGCGGAGCGTGGCCTCGGAGTTGGGGCAGGGACCGCCGCACGATGCCGCGCCGCCGACGCCGTAGTAGTGCACCTGCACCCGCCAGGTGGAGGCTGCTGGCGACTTGATCGTGGTGGTCTCGGGGCCGTAGCCGCTGATCACATCCCAATCGAGGGAAGGGTTCTGCGCGGTCTGGCCGTACCAGCGGGGGTTCTTGTTGCAGAAGCAAGCGTCCTCGGGGCTGTCGAACACCGTGAAGCCCGGCTTGATCAGGTGCAGATCTAGGTCGGAGGACTGGTCCCAGGTGAGCTGCACGTAGAACTCCTTGTCGGGGATGGCCTCCACAACCACGGTGTCGGGCGTGGGGTCCCACACGCCCGCCTTGTTCCGCACCTCCAGGCGGAGCTCGTAGACGCCGGCAATGTCGACGAACCACTTGGGCTTCGCGATCTTCGTGTTCAGCATCACGGCCGTGCTGCCCGGAGGCCGCCGGATGATCTTCCACCTGTAGGTGAGCGGCACCCGGCCGCCGGGATCGAACGATGCCAACCCGTTCATCGTGATCCACACGAGCGGTGCCACGGTGCGGTCGACGCCGGCATCCGCCACGGGAGGATCCACAGGACCCTGCGGCGGGTCCTCGTCGATCGGCACCGCCGTCTCCTGCGGCTCGTCGTCTTCCACGGGCGGCTTGCGGTCGGGCACCACCGGCTTGTCGAGGGGGATCGCCGGATCGGAGTCCACGACCTCCACGTCGTCGACGGGCTTGGCCGTGAGGCTGTACTCGGTGCAGGCCATCCAACCCAACAGCAGCAACCACCGACGCATGCGAGCTCCGCGACGCCACACCGTAGCATGACCATGCCCACGATCGCGAGCGCTTAAGCGCGCTCCGGGTGGGAGCCCGACAACACCTTCAGCCACACGTCCAGCACCCCGGCGAACACCGCCGCGCGCTCTGCACCCACCTCCGCCTCCACAGCTGCGTAGACCTCGTTCAGCAGCGACAGGCCATGCCCGAGCGCCGTCATCCCGGCGGGGGAGAACCGCACCAGCAGCGCGCGCCCGTCGGAGGGATCGGGCACCTGCTCGACCACTCCCCACGCCACCAGGTCGGCGATCAGCGGGCTGACGGCCTGCTTGGTGACGCCCAGCTTGCGGGCCACCTCGGACGCGCGCACACCCACGAAGTCCAGGTGTGGAAACAGCCGCGTGTGGGCGGGACGCACCGGCGGCGCACCCGGAAGCTGCGCCAAACGCGCGAGGGCGTGCTCATCGAGCAGCCGAGCGGCCTTGAGCAGCTTCTGCGCCACACTGGCCCCGGTGAGGGCGCGGAGGGTGTCGTCGGGGGAGGTCATGCACCGGACTAACCGGTCAACCGCACTTGACGACATCCACCGCTCCAGCATATCGTCAACCTACCTTGACCACTGGAGCCCAGATGTCCACCACGCCCCAACCCGCAGATCCCCCCTGGCTCGACCGCGACCTCTGGCCCTTTCCCACACTCCACCTCCACGGCGAGGAGGGCCGCATGGCCTACGTGCGTGAGGGTCAGGGTCCTCCGGTGCTGTTCGTGCACGGCACACCCACCTGGGGCATCGACTGGCGGCACCTGATCGCCGGCCTTGCCCCCACGCACACCTGCATCGCGGTGGACCACCTCGGCTTGGG
Source organism: uncultured Enterobacteriaceae bacterium (assembly GCA_964396405.1). Lineage (GTDB taxonomy): Bacteria > Myxococcota_A > UBA796 > UBA796 > JACKEO01. The sequence continues at coordinate 25,618 of CAYNFK010000025.1, read as the reverse complement.
CCTCTCCGACCGTCCGGCCTCCGCCGGCTACCGTCCCGAGGACCACGCGCGTCGGTTCTCCGCCTTCGCCAACACCCTCGATCTGCACGACGTCACCGTGGTCCTGCACGACTTTGGCGGCCCGTTCGCTCTGCCCTGGATCTTCGACCACCTCGACCGCGTGCGGCGGGTGGTGGTGCTCAACAGCTTCGCCTTCCCGTTCACCGACCCGATGCAGCGCCGGGTCGCGCGCTTGCTGGGGGGCCGGGTGGGACGCTGCCTCTACGCCAGGGCCAACCTCTCCCTTCGCGTGATCGCCCCGGGCGCGTGGGCCGACCGCAGCAAGCTCACCCCGTCCCTCCAGGCTCAGCTCCTCGGGCCCTTCCCGCACGCTTCCGACCACAGCACCGTCCTCTGGGCGCTGGCCCACGCGATGCTCGCTTCTGAGCCCTTCTACGTCGAGCTGGAGGGCCGCTTGCCCACGCTCGCAGCCGTGCCGGTCGACCTGGTGTGGGGGTTGGCCGATCCGGCCTTCCCCGCCGCCGCGCTCGCGCGCTGGCAGGCCGCGCTCCCGCACGCTCACACGACGGGTCTGGCCGGCGTCGGGCACTGGCCCCACGAAGAGGCCCCCGACGCTGTGCTGGCCGTGCTGAAGTCCTAATGGGTCGCCCATCGAGGCCAAGCGCCCACGGAACTCACCGCTTGCGCTTTCCGGTCTTCGCTTTCTTCCCGCCCGGAGGACCCTTCCACAGCAGGTCCCCCTCGAACGCAAGCCCCAGCGCGATCAGCGGGAGCGCCACCGGCGTGTCGGCCCCGGTCCTGTAGGGGTGCTGCAGCCACCACTGCGCCAGCACGAACAGCGTGGGACGGTCGAAGCGCGCGCGGTCCTTGTGGTTGTGGAACTGCCACGCGAACAGCGGACCGATGCGGTGGTGGGGGATCGCGCCGTCGCCGGGCTCGTCAGGCGCGAAGTAGCTGTTGCTGTAGGTGTAGCGAACCCCCACACGCGCCTTGTTCACGATGCCCATCACGTCGGCGTCGTTGACCAGCATCCACCCGCCGTCGGGCGCGAGGCGGTCGTAGGTCTGCTCGTACCAGGCTGTGTCGCCGGCGGGCAGGAGCATGTCGGTCCACACGGCGGTGAGCGTGTTGCGAAAGGCCATCGGGCCGATCGCGAACTTCGGCTGCGCCATCAGGGTGACGATGTGACCCCCGGTGGGCGCTGTGCCGCCTGCATCACCCAGCGCCGCGAGCGCGGAGTCCGAGGCGTCGACGTTGGGACCCGGGAACGACGCCACCTGGTCGAAGCTCCCGAAGTGCACCGAGTACTGGTAGGTGGCGGAAGCACGGAACAGGGCGACCGGCTCCACATCGATGAACGCGCCGGCGCGCAAGAAAGCCGGAGAGGCGATCAGCGAGGCCCCGGTGAACACGTAAGCATCACGGCCGAGCGCGTTGTCGGACACCTCCAGCCGCCGGCGGTAGCCGATGCGAAAGGTGTCGATGAGCCCGAGCGGATTGACGCGGGCGAACAGGGCCTGGTCGTACCAGAGCTGGTCGCGGTTGGCGCGGGAGATGCCGAGCGGCGTCACCTGCGCCATCGCCAGGCCGGCCAACAAGGTCGAGATCAACATGGCACACCCCTTCGTGCCGAACCCTACGGCAAGGAGGCCGTGAAAGGAAGCCCCCGCCCGAGCCAACTCCCGACGATCCCGTTCTCCGCGAGCCGACTTTAGGGTGGGAGTTCGCACAGTCCGTGAGTACATCATGGGCGTCCCCACCGGGAAGGAGCCCCCATGAAGATCGACATCGGCATCGACGACACCCAGCGCGAGGCCATCAGCGAAGGCCTGTCGCGCGTGCTCGCCGACTCGTACACCCTCTACCTCAAGACCCACTTCTTCCACTGGAACGTCACGGGCCCCATGTTCCAGACGCTGCACCTGATGTTCGAGACCCAGTACACCGAGCTCGCGCTGGCCGTGGACCTCGTGGCCGAGCGCATCCGCGCCTTGGGCTGCTGGGCACCAGGCACCTACAAGCAGTTCGCGGCGCTCTCGGCGATCCCTGAAGACGACACCATCCCGCAGGCCACCGACATGATCCGCCGCCTCGTCGAAGGCCACGAGACCGTCGCGCGCACCGCCCGCGCCGTGTTCAAGGCCGCCGAAGCCGCCAGCGACCAGCCCACCTGCGACCTCCTCACCCAGCGCATGCAGGTGCACGAGAAGACCGCCTGGATGCTGCGCAGCCTGCTCGCCTGACGGGCCGTCGACAGGTTCCCCTCGACACGCCGGACGTGGTGCGGTAATCTACAACCAAATGGTTGTAGATGCGCCCGCCACCGACGCTGTGTTCCACGCCCTGGCCGATGCCACGCGGCGCGACATCGTGCGTCGTGTCCTGCTCGAAGACCAGTCGGTGAGCGCGCTGGCCGCGCACTACGCGATGTCGTTCGCGGCCGTGCAGAAGCACGTCGCGGTGCTGGAGCGAGCCGAGGTGGTCACCAAGCACCGCCAGGGCCGCGAGGTGCGCGTGCGCGCCAACGTGATCGCCCTGCAGCGCGCGAGCCTCCTGCTCACGCAGCTGGCGAAGCTGTGGACCGTGCGCCTCAACCAGATCGACCACCTGCTCGAACTTCCCCCAGGAGCCGACCGATGACCGTTCGCGAGATCGTGCAAGACCCCGAAGCGCTCACCCTCACCGCCGTGTCCACCTTCACCGCCCCCGTGGAGCGGGTGTGGCAGGTGTGGGCCGACCCCCGCCTGCTCGAGAAGTGGTGGGGCCCCCCCGGCTGGCCCGCCACCTTCGTGAAGCACGACCTCCGCGTGGGCGGCACCGCGCTCTACTTCATGCAGGGCCCCGATGGCACCCAGCACCACGGTGGCTGGATGTTCACCGCCGTGCAGGCCCCCACCGGCCTCTCGCTCGACGACTACTTCTGCGACGAGCACGGCACGCCCAACCTGGACCTCCCCGGGTGCTCGATGATCGCCACCCTCGCGGAAGCCGGTGGGGTCACCACCATGACGCTGCTGAGCACCTTCGGCTCGCTGGAGCAGCTCGAGCAGTCCGTGGCGATGGGCATGCTGGAAGGTCTGCGCGCCGCGATGGGCCAGATCGACGCCCTCCTGTAGACCCACTCGACGCATCGAGACCGCGTCGGCCCCCCGGCGCGGTACACCCCACGTCGAGGTCGCATTACGACGCCGACCTGGAGGTGGAGCATGGGCGAGTCCGGTGGTGTGGAGATCCTGATCCCGTCGCGCCCGGCGGGTGCCGACACCCTGCGGGTCGACCGCGTGCTGCCCTACGTGAAGCGGCGGCACCTCGGGCCGTTCGTGTTCCTCGATCACTTCGGCCCCCACACGCTCCCCGCGGGGGACGGCCTCGACGTGCGACCCCACCCCCACATCGGCCTCGCCACCGTCACCTACCTGTTCGAGGGCGAGATCGTGCACCGCGACAGCCTCGGCATCGAGCAGGTCATCGGGCCGGGCGCGGTGAACTGGATGACCGCCGGCCGCGGCATCGTGCACTCCGAGCGCTCCCCCACCCCAGCGCGGGAGCAGGGTCCGCGCCTGCACGGTCTGCAGCTGTGGATCGCGCTGCCCGACGAGGCCGAAGAGATCGAGCCCGCGTTCCACCACCACCCCGGCTCCACCCTGCCGGAGTTCACGTTCGGTGCGGTGCGCGGCCGCCTGCTCGTCGGTGAGGCCTGGGGCCTGCGCTCCCCCGTGCAGCCGCTCTCGCCCACGCTCTACGCCGAGGCCCGCATCCCCGCGGGCGCGAGCCTGCCGCTGCCCGGCAACGTCGACGAGCTCGGCGTCTACGTGGTGTCCGGCACCGTTCGCTGTGGCACCGACACGATCCCCGCCCGCACCCTGGGCGTGGTGCAGCCCGGCACCGCCGAGGTGGTGGCTGAAGAGGAGGCCGTGGTCGCCTTGCTCGGCGGAAGCTCCGTGGGCCCCCGCCACATCTGGTGGAACCTGGTCTCGAGCCGACCCGAGCGCATCGAGGCCGCCGCCCGCGACTGGAAGGCGGGGCGCTTCCCCGTGGTGCCCGGCGAGACCGAGTTCATCCCCCTTCCGGAGGCCCTGGCTTTCCCTTGGGCCCAGCGCGCGTAGATCAGGGGGGTGCTCACGCCCTTCCTACGACCCCCGAGGACCCCATGACGATCCGTACCTCCACCGAGCCCGCCGGCGGCACCCGCGTGGTGATCAGCGTCGATGCCCACACGCTCCATGCCGACGGCCCTGCCACCGACCTCTCGGGCGGCACGGCGCCCACGCCCCACGACCTGTTCGACGCCTCCCTCGCCACCTGCAAGGCCGTCACCGTGGCCCTCTACGCCCGTCACAAGGGCATGCAGCTCGACCGCGTGATCGTCGAGGTGGAGCGCGATGACACCCGCGAGCGCGAGGGCCACTACGTGCTCAACACGAAGATCGCGTTCGAGGGCTACCTCACGGAAGCGGAGGTGGAGCGGCTGGAGCAGATCGCGGGGCGGTGCCCCATCCAGAAGCTGATGACCACGGCGACGATCGAGGTGAACGTGGCGCGGCTGGATCCCGTCCCCGCCTGACCGCAGGTGAAGGTGGGTGCGGGGACAGAAGTTTGCGGATCCCGTCGTGCCTGTGAAACAATGCACGCGCAGGGGGTCCGAACATGAGCATCATTCCACCCACGCATCGTACTTTCACCGCTTCTACCTGCATTATCGCCATATTGTGGGGGGGGGGGGGTGTGAGCAGGTTCCGGTGAGCGCCGATCCCACGGCGCAGGAGCGCGTCGACTGGACGCTCGAGACCGACGCGGATCTGGATGGCCACGTCTTCTCGGAAGTGACGCAGCTCAACGCCGGGGCCGTGGGCGACGGCACCTACCTGCTCGCAGGTGCGGAAGGGAAGTACACCACCTCCACCGACGGCGGGCACAGCTGGGCGCCGCTGCAGACCATCACGGGTGCCGGCAGCGTCTTCTTCTGGGGTGTGGCGAAGGACGGGCCGATGGAGGTGGCCGTGGGGTCGGCGGGGGCGCTGGTGGTGCGGAACCTCGATGGGGGCGTTCCGATTGAATGCGGTTCGTCTGAGAACCCCAAACGCTACCCGGGCACGGGAGGTGCAGCTCAGGTGAGCTCGCTGAGCCAGTGGCACATGCCATGTGGGGCTGCCACCAACTTGGGCAGCGTGGTCATGCGCGATGCGGCCACCTTCGGACGCGGCAACTTCATCGCCGTCGGCAACGATGGTCACATCGCGGTGTCGTCGAACGGGGTTCAGGGGTGGACGCTGCTCGACACCGGGGCCTGCGACAAGGGCAACACCGGCCACGACTACCGCGCGGTCGCGCGGGTTGGGTCGGCGAACGTGGTGGTGGGCACGAACGGGAGGGTGGTGCTGGTGCAGCCGGGGGGCATCGGGCCGATCAGCACGCACACCTGCACAAACATCAGCGGCAACTTCACCGCCACGTTGGGGTCGGACGAGTTGTTCGACGTCGTCGCGGACGACTTCGAGCTGCAGGGGGCAGGCTCGGAGTCGGTCGGGCCCGACTACCAGTTGAACATGGCGTTCTTGGTGGTCGGCGACGACGGGGTGGCAGCACGCGCCACCGTGGTCGTTCCAGACGCGTCCCCCAACGTGTCAACCCCTGTCGGTGCCCCCGCTACGATCGGCGGTCCTATCTGGGACGACACCAAGCTCCTCGGCGTGTGGTCCGACGACCGCACCCGCGTGGTGGTCGGTGAGGGCGGCCTCGTGTTCACCCAGCCCAAAGAAGAGGCCTTCGAAGACCCGACCCTGTGGACGTCAGAAACCCCGGATGGGAGCGTGCACTTCGCCGCTGTCACCGGCGACGCCGTCGACTACCTGCTCGTGGGCTACGAGACCGTCGGTGGTTCCACCGTGGGCTCGGTCTACACCGGACAGCAAGACGTGCTCTCGTGCCCTCCCGTTGTGGCTCCCGTCGCAAAGGCCTACAACCCCCCGCCCGACTTCATCCCGCCGGACACCGACACAGACCCCGACACTGACGTGGAGCTGGCCGACCTGGACGCAGGCTGCCTCGACGTGGACACCGACGGCCTCGACACCGAAGACATCGTGTTCGGACCGCTTCACGCGCTGGGCCCCCAGGAACTCATCGAAGTCCCACCCGACACCGACGACACCGACACCGACACCGACGGCCCATGGGTTCCCTTTGAGGTCCTGAGCCTCGCCACGGATGCCGAGGCCACCATTTCCCCGCTCTTCGGCGCCCTGATGTACCGCCTCAACTTTGTGGACTGGAGGGACCCAGGCGATCCGCAGCACCACCACGTGGACTTCTTCTCGTTGGGGAACACTCCCTACGGCGGCCTCTCTGCCCGCAAGGAACCAGCCACCCGACCCTTGCGCCCCAACCCCAGCGGCTCGAACTTCGAGATCGACGGCGGCGTGCACTTCGGCTCGGCAGCCTATTGGCGGCCCAGCCACGGCTCCTTCGTGGACCTTTTCACCGGCTGGGGCGTGAACCCCTACCTCCCAGGCCTCATCGCGTGGCAGGACCCAACATGGCAGGGCTCGGTTGATGGATCCGACACCTGCGAGGCCAACCTAACCGCTTGGCCCTCTTCGGAAGGCCCCGACGACACCGACGACACCGACGACGACCCCTTCGAGGTCGACCTGTTCCGCGACTCCATCCTCTCCTTCACCCGCTTCCGCAGCGACGCAGGCCACGACTTCACCGACGACCCCGAATCATTCCGCCCCGGCTACGAGCCCCGCTTCCAGTCCATGAAGCACTATGTGGGCTCGCCCTGCGGCAACTCGCTGTGTGGAACGGACCCGGACGACCCCGACACGAACGACACCGACCCCGCACCCGATCCCGGCTTCTGCGCATCCATCTGCTGCCAGGAGGACGGCATGGGGAGCTACGACGAACAGGACGAGACCGCTGGACGGCCGCTCTACGCTCCCTTCGCGGGTAAGCTGTACTTCGCCCAAGAAGGTGAGGGGAACACGGCGGGTGCCACGCTCCAGAACGCCTGCGGCGACCCCACCGAGACCGACGACACCGACACCGACGACCTGTCCGGCTGGGATGGCCAGATCTTCCTGATCCACGACACCCTCAACATCGCTATCGAGCTCGACCACGTGCGAGGCTGCTTGGTGTCGCCCGACAACCGTGGCCCCGTGAGTGTGGCCCGTGGCGAGCGCATTGCCACCGCTTCCGCATGGATCAACTGGGACCTCGCCGTGTGGGTCAACGACGAAGCGGATCGCTGGAGGCTGATCTCGTACTTCGACCTGCTGCCCGAGCCCCTCTACGATCTCTACGAGCGCGACCTGGGCTTCGCGCCCCGCACCCAGCGCAGCCGCAACAACCCCGTCATCCCGATGGACGAGCGCGACCGGTGCCCCTTGGAGCCAGACTTCGACACCGACGACAATGGCACAGTGGACCCGGATGCCAACGACGTAGGTGCGCCGCTGCTGTGCTCAGCCGTCGACTGTGCGCAAGACACAGGCGACACCGATGAGATCGTGGCACGGAGCCTGCCGCGCCGAACAAAGCTCATCCCCACAGCATGGCGGCGTCCCTACACCGAGTTCTGCGTGTCGCCATGAGGTGCGGAACGTCGCCCGCAGGGCGCGGACATCTGTGGTGTGGCGTTGGATGGTGCCTGCTACTAGCCCTCGCGGCCCAAGCACCAGCCGCAAGGGCGGAGCCAAAGGTCCTAGGCCGCGGCGATGCCATGCAGGCGTTCTCGGCACCCCCCAACGACGCATCCGTCGGCCGCGCTTACACGGAACCAGAGTTCCCCAACTACGCAACCCCGATGGGAGATTGGAACGGGGATGGCATCGACGACGTGATGTTCCGCCCAAGCGACTACGGCTATGTGCTGATGGTTCAACCCGACGGTTCAACGGTGTATGGCTCTAGGGACGGGTACAGCCTGAGTGCGAGTGTCTCGGCCGACTTGAACGGCGACGGACAGGCCGAGCTCATGAGTGCTCGGTACGAGCAGTACTACAGTCGTTATGCGTACGCTGGCCCGTTCCCTTCGGAAAACAAGCAAGACACCGGGCTCCCAGGCGAGTGTCCTTCCGGACCCTACCAAGGGACTGGCATCACCGCCGGCGACCTCAATGGCGACGGCTACGACGACTTCGTGGTGTCCTGCCCTGGGTGGTACGGCACCGAGTGGTACGACCCCGACTCCGGATACTTCAACATCTTCAGCGGCCACCCCGACTTGAGCCAGATCCGCCTCGACCGTCAGTTCGGTGCTGGTGACCACAACGACATGTTCGGATACCGCCTCTCGGCCGGCCACGACCTCGACCAGGACGGCTACGACGATCTCGTGGTGACCACCGGGGGTTGTGGGTACATCTCGGGACAGCACCCGCCGGGCTCCGCTTACTACAACGACAACCCCACCAACGTGCAGTGGATCCGAGGCGGGCCCAACCTGCTGGAGCTGACGCCCCAGGGTGGTGCCGTGGTGCGGTGGGAGCTGCGGAGTCGCCTGGGCACCGAGGGCTGGTGCGACGGCGCCGAGGCGGAGATGGTGCCAGACGTGAACGGGGACGGCTACCCGGATCTCGCCGTGAGTGGCAAGGAGAAGGTGCGCCTCTACCTGGGCGGACCGGATGGCCCCGAAGACACCCCGGTGTGGGAACGCAGCGCCGAAGGCATCTGCATCAACACCTCATGGGAGTATCGCTGTCTGGACCCAGACTACATCAAGTTCCTTCGTCTGGTGGGCCTGGGTGACGTGAACGGCGACGGCTACGGCGACCTGGGCTTCGTGCGCGCGTGGGGCGTGGAGATCCACTACGGCGCACCGTTCGGCGTGTTCGAAGGCGATCCCCTGGTGCTCGACGTGGACCGCTACGCCCACGGTGTCGGCACCTTCGGCGATCTCACCGGCGACGGCGCGGCGGAACTTGTGCTGGTGTCCCCCTGGGACAGCCACCCCGAGGACTACACCTACCCCTCGACCGGCGAGGTCCATGCGCTCAGCTGGGCCTGGGCCGCCTTCGTCTTCGAAGGCCTCTCCCCCCTCGACCTCGACGGCGACGGCGTCAACCGCGGCGCCGACTGCAACGACTTCCGCGCCTCGATCTACCCCGGAGCCCTCGACGTAGGCGGCAACGGGATCGACGAGAACTGCGACGGTGTGGACGGCTTCCACCTCGTGGTTGCGAGCCAGGTGGGCCAGCGCGTCACGCTGGAGGCCCGGGGTGGTGTGGCGGGCAGCACGGTGGCGCTCGTGGGCAGCGTGAAGGGCCCCGGCACCGGGCCCTGCCCGCCAGAGCTCGGCGGCCAGTGCGTCGGCCTGCGCCAGGCCCAGCTCGTGGGCACCGACAAGGCCAACGCGCTCGGCGTGGCGGAGTGGACCGTCACCTTGCCGCCCGGCACCACCTCCATCTGGGCGCAGGCCTGGGCGCTGTCGAGTCCGGCGCTGGGGTCGGGCGTGCTGAAGGTGCGCTGAGCGGGTTCCGCACTGCGCGAATCTCCCAGAGGGATCGAGGTCCACGCCTCGCGGTTCGATCCCGTCCCCGCCTGACCCGCGACGACCGCAACGACTCAGGGTAAGGAGCGGGGTCCGCTGACCCCCCCGAGGTTCCCGCATGCTGCCGTTCGTTCGCGTGCGCCTCCCAGACGGCTCGCTGGCCGACCTGGAGCACGGGGACCTGATCGGTCGTGTCGCCACCGCCGCGCTCCCGATGGACGATCCGCGCGTGTCGGAAGCGCATGCGCTGGTGAGCCTGCGCGAGGGTCGCTTTCACCTGCTCGCCCTGCGTCGGATGCTCGCTGTGGATGGCCAGGCGCGCTCGGAGGTGCGGCTGGAGGCCGGCGTGGTGGTCGAGCTCGCCGACGGCCTGGGGCTGGAGGTGGTCGACGTGGCGCTGCCCACCTCGGTGTGGGTGCTGGAGACCCTTGGCCTCCCGCGCACCACGCTGCCGTCGGTCGTGTCGCTGTGGGGGCTTCCGGGCCCCAAGGTGGTGGGCCGGTGGGATCCCGAAGCGCCGGGCCTGCTGTGGGCCTCGCCCTCCGGCTGGCGACTGCGCTGCCATGGGGCTGAGCGCATCCTGACCGACGGCGCGGTGTTCGAGGTGGAGGGTCACAGCTTCCGCGTGCGCGACCTGCCCCTCGATCCTTCCGACCGCCAGGCGACGCTCCTGCCCGGCGGTGTGCACGCGCCCCTGCTCGTGGTGGCCAGCTTCGACAGCGTGCAGATCCACCGCGAGGGTGAGCCGGTGCTCGTGCTGTCGGGCGTTGCGGCCCGGCTGGTGAGCGAGCTGGCCGCGATGGGTGGGCCGGTGTCCTGGAGGGTGGTAGCCTCGCAGCTCTGGCGCGATGACGCCGACGACCTCTCGCTGCGCCGTCGGTGGGATGTGTGCCTGGTGCGCCTGCGGGCGCGCCTGCGGGCGGCACGGGTGCGACCCGATCTGATTCGGTCCGACGGCAGCGGCGTGGTGGAGCTCGTGCTTCGACCCGAGGACAGGCTGGAAGACCGCACGTGAGGCCCTTCGACCCGTTCGGAGCGAGCCGCGGCGGGTGGAGCCTGGGCCCGGTCGAAGACCGCAAGCCCGAGCCCACCGTGCGCGCCGACGACGCCGATCGTTACGTGCGAGAGGCGCTGATCGGCGAAGGCGGCATGGGCTCCGTCTACCTCGCGCTCGACCGTCGCTTGGGCCGCCACGTGGCGCTCAAAGAAGCCAAGACGCACGGCGGACCCGCCCAGGCCCTGGAGCGTGAGGCCCAGCTCGCGGCCAGCCTCGATCACCCTGGTGTGGTCGGCGTGCACGACATCGGCCGCACGGAGGACGGCCGGCCGTTCTACGCGATGCACCTCGTGCGCGGTCAGACCCTGGCCGAGCGCCTCGATGCCGACCCCGACGAGGCCACCCGACGTCAGCTGCTCACGCACGTGCGCGATGCCTGCCACGCGGTCGGCTACGCCCACGCCCAAGGCATCTTCCACCGCGACCTCAAGCCGGCGAACGTGCTCGTGGGCGCTTTCGGTGAGACGCGCGTGGTGGACTGGGGCCTCGCCCTGCGCGCCGGTGAGCCTTGCCCCGAGGTCGCCGTGGGCACACCCTCTTGGCTGCCGCCCGAGCAAGCCCGCGGCGAAGCCACCGACGCGCGCTCGGACGTGTGGGCGCTGGGTGCCGTGCTCTACCACCTGCTGGCCGGCAGCCCGCCCTACCCGGCGTCGGCCACCACGCTGAGCCTCGCGCGTGCGGGCCAGTTCGTGCCCGTCGATCAGGCAGCCCCCAGCGTGCCCGCCGAGCTGCGCGCCATCGTCACCACCGCCATGCACCCCGACCCCGCCCAGCGCTACGCCGATGCGCACGCGCTGGCCGCCGATCTCGACCGCTACCTCACGGGCGACCGGGTGCGCGCCCACACCTACTCCCCGTCCGAGCTGCTGGGCCGCCTGGTTCGTGCGTGGCGTGCAGCGCTCACGGTGGGCGCCGTGGCGCTGCTGCTGGGCGTGGGCCTGCTGGTGGGGGCGAGCCTACGCCTCGCGGCCGAGCGCGACCGCGCCGTGGATGCCGAGACCCAAGCCGAGACCGCCCTACGCACGGCCCTGGTGGCCCAGGCGCGTGCAGCCGCCGACGCGGCGCACTGGGGTCAGGCGGGCGTGCTGGGCGCGGCCGCGCTGGCGCTCGGGGAGCACGCTGAGGCCCGCGGTGCCGTGGTCGGCGCGCGCTCGCAGCGAGGGCTCACCCGCGTAGAGACGCTGCCGCTCGGGACCTGTCCCGGCGCGGTGCTCGATGGGGAGGGCGTGCTCTGTGCCGATGGGTTCAGCCTGTGGCGCAGGGTCCAGGGGGTCGAACTCTGGCGGGTGGCAGCGCCCGTGGTCGACCTCGCTGTGGCGGGCTCCCAGGTGGGCCTGAACCTCGTGCGGGGCGCGCAGGTGCGCTCGCTCAGCACTGGCGAGGTGCTGGAAGAAGGCAGCCGCTTGTCGCCGCTTCCACTGCTGGGCACACCCGACGGCCGTTACGCGACCCGACGCTGGGAGGGCTCCTTGTGGTCAGGGAGCCTCGTGGATGCCGGTGCGCGCACGCTCTACGAAGGTTGTGGCCCGCACGGATTCCCGCGCGAGGCCACGCTCCACCCCCAGCTTGCGCTCCACGCGGCCGCTTGTGCGGATGGGGCTGTGGTGATCACCCGCGACGGTGCGGTGACCGTGTGGCCCGAGGTGCTGGCCGTGCAGCCCCACGGCGACGTGGTGTTCTCCACCTTCTCGCCCGCCGGTGACGTGCTCTGGCTCGGCACGCTCAACGGCTCGTTGGCGCGTCTGAACGTGCTCGACGGCACGGTCCGTGTATTGCCCTCCGATGCGCGCGTGGGGGTGGTGGACGTGGCGGCCTCGCCGGATGGCAAGCTGCTGGCCGTGCGGCGCGACGGCGGCACGCTGGAGGTGTTCGATGCAGCCACCGTCGAGCCGATCGCCACCTTGCCGGTGCCCGACGTGGTCGCGATGCGGTGGGCGGACGACGGCACGCTGCGGGTCGCGGCGGCGGAGATCACGCGCTGGAAGGTGGCCTCTGACACACGACTGCCGGTGGTGCACGAAGACCGCGGCGTCTCGGTGGTGGGCTTCGCGCCCGACGGCGCTACCTGGCTCACGGCCCACGCCGACGGGCAGCTGGTGCTGCGCGAGCCCACCGGCGCAGCCCGCCATCGCCTCACGGTCGGTGCGGGCACGGTGATGTCGGCGAACTTCGAAGCGGGCGGCGCCAACGTGCTCGTGTCCACCGGTGAGCAGCTCGGCGCGCGGCGCTACGACGTCCGCACGGGCCGGCCGGTTGGCGACCTTGTGGGGAACGACCTCTACAGGATGGTGGTGCCGCTGGGACCCACCGTGCTGCTCGGCGTCACCTTCGCGGCCGAGAGCGTCCGCCTCGACATCGAGGGGCGCACCACCCCCGCCGGCTGTCCCACCAAGGAGCTGCGCTTTGCGTCGGCCGGGAGCACCCAAGCGCTGCTCGTGAGCGTGGACGGCGAGGTGTGGGTGGCGGGCGCCGACGGCTGCAGCGGCGCACTGCCAGGGGTGCGGGCGCGACGGGCGGCGCTGTCGCCCGACGAACAGTGGGTAGCGGCCGCCGACACGGCCCAGCTCGCGCGGCACGCACTCAACGGTGCCGTCGTGTGGCGGGTGCCGCTGGCCACGCCGCCGCTGGAGGTGGCGGTGTCACCGAGCGGGCGCTGGGTGGCGGTGGGCGGTCTGGACCACACGGTGCGGGTGTTCGATGCCCAGGACGGCCGTGAGCACGCCGTGCTGCGCGGGCACACTCAGCGGGTGTCGTCGGTGGCCTTCGACCCTGACGGCGACGGGCTCGTGAGCGGGAGCTGGGACGGCACGGCGCGCTGGTGGTCGATGCAGGCGCTGGCCGAGACCTCACCGGAAGCACCGCTGCGGGCGGCCGGCTGGACTGACGAGCGGTAGAGCGTCGCTCGCCCCTTCCCCGGAGTCGCTGTGCGCACCCTCGCCCCCGGCCTGCATGTGCTCGAAGCGCCGCAGCGCTACCTCGGCCTCGAGGTCGGCGCGCGCATGACCGTGCTGGAGACCGACCGCGGCGTGCTGGTGCACTCGCCGATCGCGGTGGATCCTGGGTCGCTCGCTGTGGGCAAGGCGCGCTGGGTGGTGGCCCCAAACAAGCTGCACCACCTGTATGTGCGGCCGTGGATCGAGGCCGGTGCCGCAGGTTGGGTGGCACCGGGTCTTGTGCACAAGCGCCCCGATCTGGCCGGCGCAGGCACGCTCGCCTCCGACACCGAGCCCTTCGGCCCTGACGTGGGCGTGTACGCGATGGCCTGCTTCCCGATGGCCAACGAGGTGGTGTTCCTGCACCGCCCCAGCCGCACGCTGGTGGTCACCGACCTGGTGTTCCACTTCACGCCCCAAGCCCCGCTGCTCACGCGGGCCGCCATGGCCTGCTTGTGTGGTTACCCCGGCTGCCGCACCACCCTGCTGGAGCGCGTGGGGTTCCGCCGCGAGGTGGCACGGCGCGAGGTGGCACAGCTGCTCACGCTCGACTTCGACCGGCTGGTGATGGCGCATGGCGAGGTGATCGAGACCGGCGGACGGGAGGCGCTGCGGGGGGCGTTGGGGTGGTTGGGGGTGTAGGCAGCGGGCAGGACAGTTACCGCCTCTTCCAGCGTCAGCCAGCGATGGCATTGCATGGGGAGCACCGATGACCCACCTCCACCGCGCCGCCCTCTTCGTGTACCTCGCAGCGTGTGGGGAGGGCCCGCTCGTCGCAGGCGATGTGACCATCGACGGCAAGCCGATCTGGTCCTGGACCTGGACACCGCAGGGTTCCAGCACGCCCACACTGTGGGAAGACGGAGGCTTCCAAAACCCGTCGTCTTCGCCCGCGGTGGGCTGCTTGGGGGCTACGCAGGTGGTTGTCTTAGGTCCGGTCGACGACACCTACCTGGGCTTCTCCGTGCCCTCCGGCGATCACCACGGCGACGCAGTGTGGACGCCCGCATCGTCGGTGGCACAACGCATCGCGTGGCCCGACGCCAACGGAGAGGTGGTGGCGCTTCCCTGGGTCCGAGCGCGCGCTGCGGGCAAGGTCGACGGTGCCATCGTGTTTGAGGTCGAAGGCTTCCCCGGGGAGACCGAGCCCTGCCTGGACTGCGAGGCGCTGCTCGCTGGCGTGCTCACGGCGACCAGCGCCAGCCGTGTGGTCGACGAGGTCTACGCAGACTTCGTGAACGTGCCGTCCGGGCATCCTGGTGCCCCAAGTCCCTCGTATCTGGCCGAACCACCTGGCACGACGCTGTGTGAGAGGAAGGCTGGCGAAGCGACAGGTGGAGACACCGACGAACTTCTAGATCCTTGAGCCGGCTGCGGGTCGTGCGCGCAATAGGCAGCGCTACTCCGGCAATACCCACCGATCGATGAGCGCGCCTGTGCTCGGGGCCACCATGGCCTCCGCAGGACCCCCCACACCCGGACCCGGGGGAATCCAGCCCGCAGGGACGTGGCCGAACACCCGCCGCGGGGGTTGCGAGGGCTGCCTGCGGGGGTCATCCTCGGCCGGTACGCCCGGACGCAGCGCCAGCGCGTCGAGGCTGAGGCCGCCCTTGCCTTCGGCCGTGTGGCAGCTCAGGCAGAAGTTGTTCCCCGAGCTGTCGGGTCGGGGCGCGCCCGAGCGCAGCGGACCTTCCGGAAAGTGGATCGCGGTGCGCACCGAGCTTGTGCCTTGGGGGATGCTCGCGAGGTGGGCCACGTGGTCGTCGCTGGTGTCCTGGTAGCAGGCGAACCGGGCGGTGGCCGGGCGACCCGCGGCTTGTGCGATGGCCTCATGGGCCCAGGACGGCGAGCGCGACGCCACCTCGTTCCACGCGGCGTGGTCCTGCACGTCGATGAGCGTGCCGCCGGCTTGGTTGCAGGCCACCTCGGGGTCGACCGCGTGCGCGAGCACCCGGAAGCTGTCGATCCACCCGCGCACGCCCAGCCCGCCGTCGTCGGCACCCAGACGCAGCGTGCCCGCGGGCACCCCGAACAGCGGCTCCGCTGAGGTGAAGCGCTCCACGGCCATGCCGTTGATCAGCACCTCCACCTCGGAGCCCGCGGCGGTGGTGTGCACAGCCAGCCCCAGGTGCACCCAGCCCGAGCTGACGGGTAGGTCGAGCGTGAGCGCGGGGGTGTCGCCCTTCCCGATCCTCAGCTCCGTGCTGCCGCCAAGCTGCACCCAGGTGGTGTCGGGGAACCGGAGCACCTGCCGCCAGGCCGCATCGCGCACGCGCGGATCGAGGAACAGGCCCAGGTAGAGGTCGTCGAGCGCGGCACCCACGGGCTGGCTGGGCATGTCGTAGACCACCGCGTTGCTGCCGGTGAGCCAGAAGCCCTTGCCGTGCACGCCGCCCAGCGCTGCGGGCTCCACACGACCCGTTCCTGTGTCCACACGTCCGTACGCAGGCGGGTTCAGGGTGAGCGAGGTGGCGGCGTTCTGCAGGTGGATCTCCTCCTGCTCGTCGGGAAAGAGCTCGAGGCTGGCGAGCACGGGGAGCGTGGACTCCAGGCGGCGCACCTGCCCGTTGTGGTGATGCGGAATGGCCAGCGAACGCCCCTCGTCGTCGTAGAGCTGGGTGATCGAGGCCACCATGTCGGAGACGATCAGCGCGCGGGGGTCGAGGTAGTCGTCGAACGCGACCTCGTCGGTGGCCACGCCGGTGCTCATGATCCACACCACATCGCGTGGCGTGATCGGCTTGCCCATCGTGTGGTGATTGGGGAGGTTCTGGAGCGAGTCGAGCACGTTGGCGTTGTGGGTGTACGCGGCGGGGTAGGGCCCGCCCGCATCCCGCACGGAGTCGATGAACCGACCCGCGCCGAGCCGCACGGACACGGGCTCGCCGGCGTCGCTCTTGTAGAGGTCCACCAGGTAGTGGGCCTTCGGGGTGACGCCCACCGCCCAGTCCACGCTGTTGATCATGCTGTCGAGGTGCACGAACTTGCCGTGCGTCCACAGACCACCCACCAGGAAGCCGCGGTCCCAGTCGGTGTTCTCGCTGTAGGCCTCGCAGCCCTCGTGCACACAGCGGCGCGGATACTCGGTGGGGGACTGCTCCACCATGCGCCCATGCACGCCGGTCATGAACACGTTCGCGCCTTCGCGATCCACCCACGGGTAGGTGCCGCCGAGGTCTTCGCCATCGGGGATGGGCGCGCCTTCGGAGTCGCGGAAGGGGTAGGCCGCGAGGCCGTAGGTGCCCACCATGGCGGGGTCATAGGGCGCATGCGACATCGGGTGGAAGCTGGTCCAACCGCGCACGTCGCAGGGCTCGGCGCCGGCGGGGAGCACCGCGTAAGCCAGATCGTAAGGGCGGAAGAAGGTCTCGCCGGTGCCGGGGTGGGTCCACGCGCGCGGAAAACGACCCAGGCGACCGGTGAGCAGGCGGCCGTCACGGGTGATGGCCGGCTCGGTGAACTCGTTGTTGAACGGGATGATCGTGCCCGCGACGGGCTCGCCGAGGCGCACGTCGACGATCTGCGCGGTCTGGGTCTTCGGGGCCTCCACCTCGACGGTGGCCGGCGTGCCCCACACCTGCGACGACGTGCCGTTGGACGTCGTGCTCAGCACGACGAGGTCGTAGCAGTCGTGCGCCAGCTCGGGTCCACACACGTACGGGTTGGGTCGCTCGCCGGGCTTCGGGAAGGGCTCGGTGGGGTCGCAGATCGCGTGGTGACCCAGCCGGCTCACGCCCGGTGCCAGCGCGGGCGGGAACACGACGTTGAACGGCGTGGGGCTGGCGAGGATCTCGGCCCCCGCTGGACCCGACAGGATCGGGGCCGTGAGCGCTTCGGGCCGAAACAACGAGAACGAGAGCATCGTGCGCATCACCTCGGTGCCCGGCGGCCCGCCCTGCACGCGCAGCGCCACACGACCGTCCATCGTGGTGCGGTGCCCGGGCACGTACGGCTGGGTGAACTCCGCATCGTCGCCGACGAGCGCCACATCACGCACGATCGCAGGCGTCTCGGGGTGAGTGTCGTACGTGGCCGGTGTGCGGTCGATGTCGGGCGTGACACACGCCGTGAGGCCCACCATCCCGAAACACCCCATCCACCCAGCGAGACGAGACATCCGACCTCCCAACCTCGCTTCGTCTAGCCTCCGGTCCCGCCGGTGGCGCGTAGCACGCGGGTTTGTCACGGAGGCATGCGGCGCTATCGTGGGGTCGTCCCTGCACCCGGAGCCCACGTGCCCCTCCTCACCGTTCCCGCCAACACCGACGCCGACACGCTCGTCGACCACCTGAACCGTGACGGGGCCGTGATCGTCGCCGGCTTGGCCGCGCCGAGCGCGCTCGATCAGGTGCGGCAGGAGCTCGCCCCCTGGCTGGACCTCCCGCTCGACCAGTCTCCGCTCGGAAACGACCCTTTTAAGGGCCAGCGCACCCTGCGCACATCGAGCCTGATCGCGAAGTCGGCAACGTGTCGAGACCTCGCGATGTGCCGGCTCGTGCTCGGGGTGCTCGACCGGATCTTGCTGCCGCAGTGCTCGGCCTACCAGCTCTCGTGGACCCAAGCGATCCGGCTGGGCGCGGGCGAGATCGCCCAGGTGCCCCACCGCGACACGAACATGTACCCCTTCGCGAGGCCGGGCCCCGAGTGCTTCGTGAACACCATCTGGGCCGCCACACCCTTCACCGCCAAGAACGGCGGCACGGTGGTGTGGCCCGGTAGCCACGCCTGGCCCGACAGTCGCACGCCGACGCCCGACGACGAGGTGACGAGCGTGGAGATGGACGTGGGGTCGGTGGTGATCTACCTGGGCTCTGTGTGGCATGGAGGCGGCGCCAACCACACAACGCAAGACCGCATCGGGATCGGCCTCGCTTACACCTTGGGCTGGCTGCGGCAGGAGGAGAACCAGTACCTGGCCTGCCCACCCGAGGTGGCGGCCACGCTCTCGCCGGAGCTCCGCGCCCTGATCGGCTACACCGGCCACGCGCCGTTCTTGGGGTGGTACGAAGGAGCGGATGCGGCGTGGCAGCGCAGCATCACGGGTCGCCGTCCTTACGCCACCGCGTTGCGCGGCCGGGGGTAGCGAAGCCGCTACCCCCAGGGTCCTTAGTGCTCAGTCCAGGTCGAACCGATCGAGGTTCATCACCTTGGTCCATGCGGCCACAAACGCGTGCACGAAGGTGCGCTCGGCGTCGTCGCTCGCGTAGACCTCCACCAGCGCGCGCAGCACCGAGTTGGACCCGAACACGAGGTCGACTGGGGTGGCGGTCCACCGAATCTTCCCTGTGGTGCGGTCGCGACCCTGGAAGGTCTTGCGATCCTCGCCCGCAGGCATCCACACAACCCCCATGTCGAGCAGGTTCACGAAGAAGTCGCGCGAGAGCACGCCCTCCCTGTGGGTGAGCACGCCGTGCTTGACCCCGCCGGTGTTCGCACCGAGCACACGCAGACCGCCGACGAGCACGGTCAGCTCAGGCGCGGTGAGCGTGAGGAGCTGGGCCCGATCCACGAGCTGTGCCTCCAGGCGACCTGTGTACCCGGCGGGCGCGTGGTTGCGGAAACCGTCGACCACGGGCTCCAGCACGGCGAAGCTCTCCGCATCCGTTTGGGCCTCGGTGGCGTCGGTGCGGCCGGGGTGGAAGGGCACCTCCACCTCGTGGCCGGCGGCCTTCGCCGCGAGCTCGACGCCCACACCACCGGCGAGCACGATGAGGTCGGCGAGCGAGACCCGCTTGCCCCCCGACTGCGCCGTGTTGAACGCGGCCTGGATGCCCTCCAGCACGCCGAGGACCTTCTCGAGCTGCTCGGGCTGGTTGACCTCCCAGGTCCGCTGCGGGGCCAGCCGGATGCGTGCCCCGTTGGCACCACCGCGCTTGTCGGAGCCGCGGAAGGTGGAGGCCGAGGCCCAGGCCGTGCTCACCAGCTCGGCCACCGTGAGACCCGACTCCGCCACGTTCGCCTTGAGGTTCGCGATGTCGGCCGACGAGATCAGCGGGTGATCCACCGCGGGCACGGGGTCCTGCCAGATTAGCGCCTCCGCGGGCACATCGGGCCCGAGGTAGCGGACACGAGGGCCCATGTCGCGGTGGGTGAGCTTGAACCAGGCGCGCGCGAAGGCGTCGGCGAAGGCCTGCGGATCCTGGTGGAAGCGGCGCGAGATCGGCTCGTAGATCGGGTCGAAGCGCAGCGAGAGATCGGCCGTGGTCATCATCGGCGCGTGCTTCGTGGACGGGTCGTGCGCGTCGGGGATCATGTGCTCGGGCGCCACATCCTTGGCGCGCCACTGGTGCGCCCCGGCGGGGCTCTTCACGAGCTCCCACTCGTAGCCGAACAGCATGTCGAAGTAGCCCATGTCCCAGGTGGTGGGGTTGGGCTTCCAGGCCCCCTCGATGCCGCTGGTGGTGGTGTGGACGCCCTTGCCGGAGCCCAGCGCGTTGATCCACCCGAGACCCTGCGCCTCGATCGGAGCGGCCTCGGGCTCGCGGCCTACAAGGGCCGGATCGCCAGCGCCGTGGGCCTTGCCGAACGTGTGACCACCGGCCACGAGCGCCACGGTCTCCTCGTCGTTCATCGCCATGCGGGCGAAGGTCTCGCGCACGTCGCGGCCGGAAGCCACAGGGTCGGGCTTGCCGTCGGGGCCCTCGGGGTTCACGTAGATCAGGCCCATCTGCACGGCGCCCAAGGGGTTCTCGAGCTCGCGGTCGCCGCTGTAACGCTCGTTGCCGAGCCAGGTGGTCTCGGTGCCCCAGTAGATGTCTTGCTCGGGCTCCCACACGTCCTCACGGCCGCCACCAAACCCGAAGGCGGGCAGGCCCATCGACGCGATCGCGCAGTTGCCAGCGAGGATCATGAGGTCGGCCCACGAGAGCGCGGCGCCGTACTTCTGCTTGATCGGCCACAGCAGACGACGCGCCTTGTCGAGGTTGCCGTTATCGGGCCAGCTGTTGAGGGGCGCGAAGCGCTGCGTGCCCGAGGCCGCGCCGCCACGGCCATCGTGGATTCTGTAGGTGCCGGCGCTGTGCCAGGCCATGCGGATGAACAGGCCGCCGTAGTGACCCCAGTCGGCGGGCCACCAGTCCTGCGAGTCGGTCATCAGCGCGGTGAGGTCGCGCTTCACCGCCGCCAGATCGAGGGTCTGGAAGGCCTTCCGGTAGCTGAAGCCGCCGCCCAGGGGATTCCCGGCCGGAGGGTTCTGGTGGAGCATGCCCACGCTGACCTGATCCGGCCACCAGTCGCGGTTGGAGGTGCCCGTGCCCGTGGCGTTCGTGGGAGGACCGTGCATCACCGGGCACTTGCCGGTGGAGGGTGCGTTCGTGTCGTGGGGGTGGCTCATGGCTGGAGGCTCCGTTCGGGGGGTGGGTAGCTGGGAGAAGTGAGAGGTGAGGCCAAGCAGGTTGCGCAGGTGCCACGCACCTCCACCCGGGCCTCGTGCACACCGCCCAACGCGCGCACGGCGTCAGGCAGCACGAGCGCGTTGAGGTCGTCGCTCTGGAAGTCGGCCACGAGCCCACACTGCACACACACGAAGTGGTGGTGACGCTCGAGGTTCACGTCGAACCGAATGCCATCGCGGCGGGCGCCCAGCGTGGTGATCTGGCCCAGCTCGTGGAGGAGCCACAGCGTGCGGTAGACCGTGTCGATCGACACCGTGGGCACCCGCTCCCGCACGGCCCGGAACACCACATCCGCATCCGGGTGGCCTTCGTTCGCCGCCAGCTCGCGGAAGATCTCCAGGCGCTGGTGCGTGAGCTTGACGCCCGCGGCCTTGGCGGCAGCGGACCACTGCTGGAGGCGGGCTTCGTGGGCGGGTGGCGTCATGCTGCGATTCATTCCTAAATAGGAGGAATTCCTATTTGGATGGGTAAGCGGGCCACGCGCGACCTGCCGAGGTGTGGGTCCACAGATGACATCAGGAGACGACGCGGATCCGCGCTCAGGGTGCCCAGGGCGCCCACAACGGTCGCCCGAGCGCCGCGTTCACGTGATCGTGGACGTGCTCAGTCCACAGGATGGTGGATCGGCCACCGCTGGCGTCGACCGGGTGCGCGGCCGTGGCGGCGTGCCAGCGATCTCGCCACGCGGGCAGCGGTAGGGCCTCGGCCCAGCCGTCCACGGCCTCCACGAAGCGCCGCTGGGCGTCCGCCGGCGCCTGCTCGGGGTGACGCAGGGCGAGCGCACGCAGGCGCGCCCACAGCACCTTGCCCTGCTCGTCCGGCGAGAGCGCAGCGAGGTCGGTGGTGGGGAGGGGGTAGCCAAAGCGCGTGTAGTCGGCCTCGAAGAGCGCGGCGACGGCGAGCTCCGTGGCCACCGGCACCGCGTCGTTCGGCGTGGGCGTCGGCGCGGCGTTGTGCGACGGGAGCACTTTCGGCAGATCGAAGCGCGCCGCAAACGACGGCCAGGCGGTGCCGAGCTCCTCCAGCCGCAGCACCTCCACGTCGTCGGTGATCATGCGGTCGGCGGTGTGGGTGGTGAGCAGGTTCGCCGACATCATCAGGTGCCACAGCAGCGTGTCGTCGGACACATGGCCGAGGTGACGCCGCCACACGGGATCGAAGCGCCGGAAGAAGCGGGTGAACGACATCGCGCGGGCCAGCGGGTGGCGCACCACGGCGAAGCGCTCACACGTCTCCCACGCATCGGGGTGGTAGGTGCGGAACTGGTGGGAGGTCCAGTGCTGCTCGGGACGCTGACCGGCCGGGAGTCCGCCCAGAGCAGCCTCGATGGCCATGCCTGCGCACTTGGGCACGTGGATGAACACGAGGCCGTAGTAGGCCGAAATCATGGGCGCAGGACCCCGTTGCCCTCTACTGGGTCCAGTAGCTGATCCAGTACTGCACCTCGCGCACCTCCTCCTTGCCGCGCGTGTAGCTGAGCATCGCGCGCGGGGAGATCGTGGGCTCGAGGGTGTCGAGATCGAAGGCGAGGTCGCTCTCGTCGAGGACCTGGTTGCCCTTGGCGTCGGCCAGGTAGGTGACGACGTTGAACGAGAGGACGGGGCGGTGGACGTCGCCGCCGCCCACCACGATCGCGGAGCTGGTGGGAGCGCCCTCGATCGAGGTGGTAATCAGGGTGCGCAGGCGATCGCGGAAGGGCGCGTTGCGCCGCAGGCGGGTCACATCGCGCAAGAGCTCTCGGGTGCTCACGACCTTGCCCCCCGCATCGACGGTGACCGCCTGAACGCGGCCGGTGCGCAGGTCGCCTTCGATGAACAGGTCGTCGTAGGTTCCCAAGATCACGCCGCCGCCGGGCCCGATGAACTTCGGGTCGAGCTTGACGTTGTCCACGCAGGTGAGGTCGAGCGGGCCGCCCTTCGGGAACTCGGCGCAGGTGCCGCTCGTGTGCGAACTGACGCGCGTGCCGGAGGTCGCGTCCTTCCAGGTGACCTGTGCGCCGGCTTCGGCGCTCGCAGGAACCAGGAGCGAGGAGCCAACAGCGAACAGGGCGACGTGCTGCTTCATGGGGGCCTCCGACGCGCCGGGCGTCGTTGGGGGTGAGTTCGGCGTGCCCTCCTAACCGACCCTTCGGAGCTGACCCCTGCGCAGACCCTTCACACCTCGGCCCGCTGTAGCCGGAGCGCGTTCCCGATCACCGACACCGACGACAGCGACATCGCGCCGGCCGCCAACATGGGCGAGAGCAGCAAACCGAAGAACGGGTACAGCACGCCCGCCGCGATCGGGATGCCCACCGTGTTGTAGGCGAACGCGAAGAACAGGTTCTGGCGGATGTTGGTGAGCGTGAGCCGGGAGAGCTTTCGCGCCCGCACGATGCCCATCAGGTCACCCATCACGAGCGTGACGCCCGCGCTCTCCATGGCCACATCGGTGCCGGTGCCCATCGCGATGCCCACGGCCGCACCCGCCAGCGCAGGCGCGTCGTTGATGCCGTCGCCCGCCATCGCCACCACCCGGCCCTCAGCGGTGAGCGCCGCCACCTTCGCGGCCTTCTCCTCAGGCAGCACACCGGCGATCACCTCGTCGATGCCGAGCTTCTGTGCCACAGCACGCGCGGTGGTCGCCGCGTCGCCGGTCATCATCACGATGCGCAGGCCTTCGGCGCGCAGGGCCTGGAGGGCCGCGGGTGTGGAGGACTTGATGGGGTCGGACACGCCCAGCAGGCCGGCGAACGCGCCGTCGACGGCGACGAGCATCACGGTCTCGCCGTTCGCCCGCAGCTGCTCCGCCCGGGCCTCAGCCTGCGCGCTGACGGCCCCGACTTCCTCCATCATGGCGGCGTTGCCGACCGCCACACGACGGCCCTGCACCATGCCGCGCACGCCCTTCCCGGTGACCGAGACGAAGTCGGTGACCTCCTGGCGGGCCACCCCGTGCTCCTCGGCACCCGCGACGATCGCTTCCGCCAGCGGGTGCTCGCTGCCCCGCTCCAGCGCGGCCACGAGGGCCAGCACGTCATTCTCGTCGCCTTGGGTGATCTGCACGCTGGTGAGGCGCGGGCGTCCGAGCGTGAGCGTGCCGGTCTTGTCGACCACCAGGGTGTCGACGGCGCTGAGCACCTCGATGGCTTCGGCGTCCCGGAACAGCACGCCCAGGCCTGCCGCCTTGCCAGTGGCCACCATGATCGACATCGGTGTGGCGAGGCCCAGCGCACACGGACACGCGATGATCAGCACGGCCACAGCGTTGATGAGGGCGTAGGCCATGGCAGGTGCGGGCCCGAACAGCGCCCAGCCGGCGAACGTGAACACAGCCGTGAGCACCACGGCGGGCACGAAGATCCCGGCCACCTGGTCGGCGAGCTTCTGGATCGGAGCCCGGCTCCGCTGCGCTTGCGCCACCAGGGTGACGATGCGGGCGAGCAGCGTGTCGGCACCCACCTTCTCGGCGCGGATCACCAGCCCGCCGGTGCCGTTGACCGTCGAGCCGATCACGGCGTCGCCAGCCTCTTTGCCCACCGGCACGGGCTCGCCGGTGACCATCGACTCGTCGACGTGGCTGGTGCCCTCCACCACCACGCCATCCACAGGCACCTTCTCGCCCGGCCGCACGCGAAGACGGTCGCCCACCCGCACCAGCTCCAGGGGCACGTCCACCTCGGTGCCGTGGCCCTCGATGCGGCGCGCGGTCTTCGCCGAGAGCTCCAGCAGCTTCGCGATCGCCTGACTGGTCTGCCCGCGGGCCTTGAGCTCCAGCACCTGGCCGAGCAAGATCAGCGCCACGATCACGGAAGCGGCTTCAAAGTAGACCGCCACCTCGCCGTGCTGACGAAAGGCGTCGGGGAACAGGCCCGGCGCCACGGTGGCCACCACGCTGTAGCCGTAGGCCACCGACACCCCGAGGCCGATCAGCGTCCACATGTTCGGGCTGCGGTTGCGCACCGAGTCGACGGCGCGCACGAAGAAGGGCCAGGCGCACCACAGCACCACGGGCGTGGACAAGGCCAGCTCCACCCAGGGTCGGGCGGCGCCGAGCCAGGTGGTGAACGGGTGGCCCGGCAGCATGTCGCCCATGGCGATCACCAGCACCGGGAGAGCGAGCGCCGTGGCCACCTTCAGGCGGCGGGTCATGTCGATCAGCTCGGAGTCGTCGACGGGTGCGTTGGGGTCGAAGGTCTTGGGCTCCAGCGCCATGCCGCACTTGGGGCAGGAGCCTGGGCCCACCTGCTCCACCTCGGGGTGCATCGGGCAGGTGTAGACCGCACCGGGGTCGGCGGGCTCGTGGGCGGCTTCGGGCTTGGGCTCCAGGTACTTCTGCGGATCGGCCGCGAACTTGGTGCGGCACCCGTTGCTGCAGAACACGTACTCCGTGCCGTCGACCGTGTGGCGATGGGGGGTTTCGGCCTTCGGGGTCATGCCGCAGACGGGATCGAGGCGGGCGCCGGCGTCGGGGGGCGCGTGGTGGTGGGCGTGGTCGTGATTCATGGGATCTCCAGCTTCTCGAGCCGTCGGTACAGGGTGGCAAGGTGGATACCGAGGCGCTCGGCGGCCCGGGGCTTGTCGCCCCCGCAGGCGTCGAGCACGGCGGCGATGTGGCGACGCTCGGCGTGCTCCAGCACGCTCTTGAGGTCGTCCTCGGCGGGGCCCACGGCCGCGAGCGGCAGGTCGGCCAGCGTGATGTGGTCGCCATCGCAGAGCAGCACGGCGCGCTCCACGGCGTTGGAGAGCTCGCGCAC
>CAYNFK010000024.1:0-49325 GCA_964396405.1 uncultured Enterobacteriaceae bacterium | reverse complement strand
AGAGCAGGTTGCTGAAGTCCGAGAGCATCACGTTGTCGAGCAGGTGGTCGGCCTGGGCCACCGTGTCGAACAGGAAGGGCAGCTCGATGAGCTGGAGCTCAGCGATGTTGCCGCCCTCGGCGAGAGCCGCGGTGGTGACGCCTGCCCCTTGGAGTCGCTCGCCCTTACGCGTTTCGCGCACCATCTCGACCTCGGCCATCAGGCCGGGGGGGCGCAGCACCACGCTGATCTGCCCGTTCGACTTGCTCTCCACGTAGCGCTCGACCTTGACCAGCATGTCGCGCCAGGGCGTGTTGTCGGGCGCGAGCGAGCCGATGTTGAGCTCGTAGGGTGCGCTTGCACGGACCGTGGAAGGAGCGAGCGTGGCCACGCCTAGGGTGAGGCCAGCGGCAGCAACAGCGAGCGAACGGCGCATGGAAGACTCCGGCGGTGCGAGGAGGCGAACTACTGAGGGTGAGCGGCTTCCCACTCGGCGATGGCGTCGGCCTCAAAGAGCTCGGAGCGCCGCTCCCACAGTGCCTTGGTCTTCGCCTGCTCCAGCGTGTTCTCGGGCTCGAGCTCCGCGAAGCTGGTGGCATCGAAGGCCAGGATGTAGGCGACGTCCTCAGCGAACAGGCCGAAGTCCTTGGTCATCACGGCGTACTGCTCGGCGCGAAGGCCCCGAGTGGCGAGGTAGTACGGGGCACCATCGACGCTGGCCTCGAAGTAGGCGCGGGACTTCTCGTCGTCGCGGGTGAACGAGGACGAGCTGTAGTAGGCGCCCCAGTAGCGGGCCGGACCGTAGTGGAAGTACTGGGGATCGAGCTCCTCGGCCTTCGAGATGTAGGCCTTCACGGTGGGGAGCTGACCGAGCACCTTGGCGATGCCCTGGATGCGGCCCCACTTTCCGAGCGCCGAGGCGAGCCAGTAGATGCAGGGCACATCGGCCTTAGTGGCGGCCGCGATCGCATCCTTCTCGGCGGAGTTCTGCACGCGCTCGGCGAAGTCGGGGTTGAGCGAGAGGCAGCGCTTTCCGTAGGTGATCGCCTTCTCCCAGGTGGCGATCTTCTCGTCCTTGTCGGTGAGCTGGGTGTCGCCGTGGAAGTACCAGCCCCGCGTGAGGTGGATGAGGGCGGTGCGGTTCATGGGGGCGGCGGCCAGCGCGCGCTCGTAGGTGGCCATGGCTTCCTTGAGCTTAGCCGGGTCCACTCGCTGGGCAAACAGCGCCTCGGCCTCCGCGAGCAGCGTGGCCACTTCGCCGCCTTCGCTGGCGGCCGCGGCCGCAGGAGCTGAGGAGGCCTGGTACGCGGCAGGGCTCTTGCCGCAGGCACCGGCGAGCACAGCGAGGACGAGGATGGGCGTGGTGATCTTCATGGGATTCTCCAAGGCAACCCTTGAGGCGAATGTTCGATTCCGTTCGCACGCGGGGAGGGTCCGCGGACAGGTACGACGGGCTGGATTCTTCGTCAACCCGAGGGATGGCGGTGCAAACGGAAGTCCGACGAAACGACTCGCCACGCCGGTCGGGACTCGCTAGAACGCGGGCCCGCCGTGCGGGGAGGGAGGTGGCCGTGTTGCTCCCCGACGTACCCCTGGCGCTCACGTTCGACGATGTGTTGCTCGTTCCTCGCTACTCCACCGTGCTGCCGGCACAGGTGGACGTGGGAACCCGCATCGGCAACCTCGTTCTCAACATCCCGATGCTGTCGTCGGCGATGGACACCGTCACCGAGTCGCGCATGGCCATCGCCATCGCTACGCACGGAGGCATCGGCGTGGTCCACAAGAACCTCTCGTGGCAGCGCCAAGCCGCCGAGGTTCGTGCGGTGAAGGCTGCGGCGATCGAGCCCTGGACGCCGTTGTTTGCTGGCAAGGCCGCCACGGACGCTGAGGGGCGCCTCCTGTGCGGGGCGGCCATCGGGGTGGCGGGCGACCGTGATGAGCGGGTTGCGGCCTTGGTGGAGGCTGGCGTCGACCTTGTGGTCGTCGACACCGCCCACGGCCACAGCCAGGGCGTGCTGGATGCCGTGAGCGTGGTGAAGCAGCGCTACCCGCAGCTCACTGTGGTGGCGGGCAACATCGCCACGCCGGAGGCCGCTCTCGCCTGCTTCCAGGCCGGTGCCGACGTGGTGAAGGTGGGTGTGGGGCCTGGCTCCATCTGCACCACCCGCATTGTGGCGGGCACGGGCGTTCCGCAGCTCACGGCCGTGGCCGAGGTCGCAGCCGTGGCCCGCGCCGAGGGTCGTCAGCTCATCGCCGATGGGGGCATCCGCGCCTCGGGCGACATCGCGAAGGCGCTCGCCGCAGGTGCGGACGCCGTGATGATCGGGTCGATGTTTGCCGGAACCGATGAAGCGCCCGGTGCGGTCGTCCGCATCGGCGACCGCCGGTTCAAGACCTACCGCGGGATGGGGTCCATGGAGGCGATGCAGGAGGGGTCCTCCGATCGTTACTTCCAGGACCGCGCGAGTGATCCCATGGCTGAGGCGCGCAAGCTCGTCCCGGAGGGTGTCGTTGCCCGGGTGCCCATGCGCGGACCGATGGGAGAGGTGGTCTACATGCTCATCGGCGGTCTGCGGGCCGCGATGGGCTACTCGGGCTGCCGCACCGTGCCCGGGATGCAGCGCGACGCTCGCTTCGTGCGGATCACGAACGCCGGCCTGAGCGAGAGCCACGTGCACGACGTGGACATGATCGAAGAGGCGCCGAACTACTCGGGGCGCTGAACCGCCGCGCGGCCGTGCCTCGCGAACCAGTCCAGAGCCTCAGGGTTGGCGAGGGCGTCGCGGTTTGGCGCGATCTGACCGTTGAGGGCCTGGAGCACCGCCACCTCCACCTTCTTCCCGCTCAGCGTGCGCGGAATGGCAGGGGCCGTGAAGATGCGGCTGGGCACATGCCGGGGCGACGCCATCTCGCGCACCCGGGTGCGCAGCGTGCGCTGGAGGCGCTCGTCGAGCACGACGCCGGGCGCGAGCACAACGAACAGGACGATCTCGACGTCGGCACCGTCAGGCAGACCGACCACGACGCTGTCGAGCACGCCGGGAACGGCCTCCACAGGCCGATAGACCTCGGCGGTGCCGATGCGAACGCCGCCGGGGTTGAGCGTGCTGTCGGAGCGGCCGTGAACGACCACGCCGCCGCGCTCGTTCAGCTCGATCCAGTCCCCGTGGTGCCACACACCGGGGAAGGTCTCGAAGTAGGCAGCTCGGTACCGCCTCTGGTCGGGGTCGTTCCAGAACTCCACGGGCATCGAAGGGAAGGGGAGCGTGCAGACGAGCTCGGCTTTCTGGCCCACCACGGGCTGGCCTTCGGGCGTCCACGCCTCGACCTTCATCCCCAGGCCGCGCCGCTGGATCTCACCGGCGTAGACGGGCTCGGTGGGCACGCCGAGCATGAAGCATGACACGATGTCGGTGCCGCCGCAGATCGATGCGAGCTGGACATCGCCCACCTCACGGGCGACCCACTGGGCGTTCTCGACCGTGAGCGGCGACCCGGTGGAGAGCACGGTTCGCAGCTGCGAGAGGTTGAACGAGCGGCCCGGCGTGAGGCCCTCCTTCTCACACATCGTGAGGAACTTGGGGCTGGTGCCGAACACCGTGACGCCCAGGCGAGCAGCCATGGACCACAGCGCGTCGGGTGCTGGATGGACGGGGCTCCCATCCCAGAGCACCACGGTAGCTCCGCAGGCAAGCCCGCTCACCAGCCAGTTCCACATCATCCAGCCCGTGGTGGTGAAGTAGAACAGCACGTCTTCAGCGGAGAGATCGGTGTGGAGCACCAGCTCCTTCTTGTGCTGCAGCAGCGTGCCGCCTTGCCCGTGCACGATGCACTTCGGCACGCCGGTGGTGCCCGAGCTGTAGAGCACGTAGAGCGGGTGCTCGAAAGGCAGCTGCGCAAAGGTGGGCTCGTCGGGCCCCTGGGCGATCGCACGCTCCCAGCGCGTGGCGCCGGGCAGCCCTCCGAGATCCGCGGCGGGCTGGGCGCCCACAACCACCACGGCCTGGAGCGAGGGCAGCGCTGCCGCAATCGACCTCGCTTTGTCGAGGAGGTCGTGGACCTTGCCCGCGTAGCGGGTCTGCTGCGCCACCAGCAGCACCTTGGGTGCGATCTGCCCGAACCTGTCCACCACCCCGGACACGCCGAAGTCGGGGCTCGACGAGGACCAGATCGCCCCCAGCGCCGACGTGGCGAGCATGGCGACCACCGCCTCACTGCGGTTCGGAAGCCAACCCGCGACGCAGTCGCCGACGCCAACGCCTAGTTCCGCAAACCAGGCCTGAAGGTGGGCCACTTGCAGCCGCAGCTCATCGCGGGAGAGCACCTCCGGCTCGCCGCCCGCTTCGGTGAACGCCACGAGCGCCGCCCGCTCGCCACGATGGACCAAGAGGTTCTCGGCAAAGTTCAGCCGCGCACCCTCGAACCAGTGGGCACCCGGCAACACCCGCCGATCGAGGACCTCCACAGGCGGCTCAGACGCCACCACGTCGAGCTCGTCCCAGACGAGCTTCCAGAAGGCCTCGATCTCGTCGACCGACCACGCCCAGAGTGCGTCGTAGTCGGGGAGATCGCGACCCGAGACCGCGGCAGCGCGGTGCCGAAACGCAGTGACCTGGGCGCGCTCGATGCGCTCGCGCCCAGGGGCCCACAGCGGCTCGCTCACGATCAGCCGAGGTTCTTGACGGCCTTGCGGATCTTCACGAACGAGCCCTTGAACCCAGGGACCGAGCCGCGGATGTAGAGCAGGTGGCGCTCAGCATCGACCTGCACGATCTGGAGGTTCTGGGTGGTGACCTGCTTGCCGCCCATCCGACCCGGCATCTTCGTGCCCTTCATGGTCATACCGGGGGTGAGGCGGGTGCCGATCGAGCCGCCGTGACGGAAGTACTCGTGCGCGCCGTGCGTGCGCTTGAAGCCCTTGAAGTGGTGGCGCTTCATGACGCCGGCGAAGCCGCGGCCCTTCGAGGTGCCGGTGGCATCCACGAGGTCGCCCACGGCGAACACATCGGCGGGACCGATGTCCTTGCCTACTTCGTGCGCGCCGGTCTCATCGGAGGAGACCCGGATCTCGCCGACCCGGCGGACGCCGGTGGCGCCGGCCTTCGCGAGGTGGCCCTTGAACGCGCCGTTGAGGCGCTGCTCCTTCTGCGCGCCAAAGCCGAGCTGGAGGGCGTGGTAGCCATCCTTCGTGTCGGGCGTCTTGACCTGGAGGACGCGGTTGGGCCCCGAGAGGACCACGGTGACCGGGATGACCGTGCCATCCTCGAGGAACACCTGCGTCATGCCGATCTTCTGGCCCAGGAGGCCCATATTCTTGTTCATGCTCAACTCCGCATTGGACGCTGCGCGCGTCGTACGGTGGCCACCTCTTCATTGAGGGGGTCACAACCGGGCCCATCTAGTCGAAAGGCAGCCCACGAGCAAGCGGGCCGCTGCCGAGGCTAGAAGGTGTACTTGAAGAAGCCCGTGGCCTTCATGCCGTAGTCGAGCCCGATCGTGTAGACGAAGTCCACATCGAGGCCGATGGAGAAGTGCGACAGCTTCGTGTAGTACTCGACCGTGGGGCCGACGTAGATCATGCCGAGCACGCCATCGTGCACCGCAGGACGCGCCGCAGCGCCGCCCCACTCGGCCACCACATCTTCCGAGTAGAACGGCTCGGCCATGAGCAGGGGAGCGAACGCCACGCCACCGCCGATGCGACCGCCGATGCCCACCCGGCGGACGGGGTAGGCCGAGGCCTCTACGCCTGCGAGGACGCCAAACACGTGCGTGTCGCCCTGGATGAGGACCGCCGGGTTGTAGTTGGCTGCGGCCCCGATGTCTTCGTAGGTGCCGTAGCGAGCGTTGTGGATCGCCTGGTCGAAGGTGATCTCCCAGGCCACCGACAGCTTGGGCTTGTCGATGAAGTCCTGGCCCACGGTGATGTCGAGCGTGGTGCCCGGCTGCAGCAGCGAGCCGCGGGGGCCGAAGTAGATCGTCGTGCCCGCAGCGCCCTTCAGGTAGAAGCCGCGCTCGATCTCACGCACGACCTGCTCACCAAGCGCCTTCGTCGAAGCCGTCTTGCGGCTGGACTTCTTGCTGGTCTCGGCGTCGAGGTTGGGGACTTCTTCGTCCTCCTCTTCATCCTGTGCCCAGGCGGACACAGGAAGGAGGAAGGCGGCAGCGAGCAGAGCAAGGGTCCGCGTCATCGCGTGGCTCCAGACCAACATGGCCGCGGTACCTAGCATGGGGCCAGGACCGCATGGGGTCGAAAGAACGTCAGCCCGGCGAGAAGATGAACGGGTAGCTGACGATGACGATGCCGCCGCCCTTGGGCTCGGGGAACTGCATCTTGTAGAAGACGTTCGTGACGCAGGAGTCGACGGCCTTGCTGCCGGTGCTGTTCTCCTTCGCGGCAGCCTGGCTCACGGTGCCATCCTTGGCGATCGTGAACTTGATCACGACCTTGCCCGCGAGCGTGGGATCCTTCTGCAGCTCGCGCTGGTAGCAGTAGCGGATCGCCTGCATCTTGCGCTTGATCACCTGGTCGATGAGCGAGCGATCGAGCGCGCCCATGATGATGGGGTCACCCGACACCGCCGAGAGGCCGCCGGAGCCCTTGGTGCCGAAGCTGCCGCCGCCCGAGCCGTACCCGGAGGAGCCGCTGCCCGTGCCCTTGGTGCCGAGCCCGCCGAGGCCATCGGCCGTGCCGCCGCCGCCGAAGCCTGATCCGCGTGACCCGAGGCCGCCGGAGCCCATCTGGACGCCCTTCGCGCCGACCAAGCCGCCGATCCCGCCCGCGAGGTTCGGATCGAGTCCGCCAGAGCCGAACACGCCGTCCATGGCGCCACCATCGTTCAACGCGCCGAGCACGCCGGCGTTCTCGGCGATCTCGCGGTCGCGCTGTTGGTCGTTGAACTCGCGCTTGTTGCCCTTCGCCTTGTCCATCTTGGCGTCTTGCTTACCGACCTTGCCCTCTTCTTCCTTGGCCTTGGCACCCTCGCCGGCGTCCTTGTTGGCGTCCTCGGGGCCCTTGTCCTTCTTCTCTTCTTCAGCCGCTTCCGGCTTCTCGAGGAGCAACTCCACGAAGCGATCTTCGACATCGAGCATGTCGTTCGCGGGGGGCTTCGGGCTGGTGACGATGAAGATGGTCATGAGGATGCCGAGCGCGCCAAACACGCCCAAGCTGGCGAGGAAGGGGGTCTCGGAGCCATCGCGCACCGCACCGACCACCCGAGCACCGGGGGCCACCATGCTGGCGATGAACACGACGTGGTCGATGTCGACGAAGAGACGCAGATTCTCCGTCATCGTGATCTCGGTGATCTCGCCGCTCGCCTTCGCGAGGCCCTTCTTCACGAGATCTTCGAGGGTGAGACGCTCCTCGCCCACGTCGGCGAAGACCTCCCAGGCGCTGGAGACACGCGCCACGTAGGACTTACCTTCGGAGCGGAAGAGCTTGAACTCCTCCTTGCCCGCAGGAAGGTTCTCATCGGAGGCGTAGAAGTCGTTGCGCCAGTCGGAGCGAACGTCGGACCAGATCGGCGGCGAAAAGCGAAGCGGGGTGGCGAAGGTGCTCGAGACCCAGCCCAGAGGAATGCCTAGGAAGCTCCAGCGGAACCCGACGGCGTCGCCGATCGTGACATCTCCACCCGGATGGAAGTGCTTCGAGTCCACCAGCACGTTGTGCCAGATCTGGTTGACTTCCAGGACCTTGGGCGCCTTCACATCGAGGCCCATCGTGCCCGAGCCGGTGCCCGAGCGCATGACCATCGCGAGCACGTCCTCGGCCTTCTCGTCGAGGGCGTCGTGCTCCTCGTCGAGCGCAGGGTCCGGACGGACGTCCACCGTGGGGGTGGTCTGCTCGGGGCCATCGAAGGTGAGCTCCACCCGGATCTCGCCGAGCGTGATCGCATCACCCGAGAGCAACGAGACGTTCGAGACCGACTTGCCGTTGTGCTGAGTGCCGGCTTCCGTGCCCAGATCGAGGAGCTGGACGGTGCCATCCTCCTCGAGGTTGATCACCGCGTGCAGCTCGCCGAGGGAGGCATCGTCGATGCGCAGCACGGCCGTCTCGGCCCGCCCGATCGAGACCGACGACTCGGAGATCTCACGCTCTTCCAGCAGCTCGTCGCCGCGGAAGATCTTCATCCGGAGCGTGAGAATGCGGCGGGGGTCAGCCATGACAGACTCCGAGGAACAAGATCGGGGAGGGAGGAATGGGGCACAACACAGGGACGGGCACGAGGCCCTCCTGCGGGTGCGGGAGGGCAACGCCAGCCGTCAGGTCACTTGACCTCGTCGACGCTCGCCTTCATCTCCTTCGCGAAGTCCTCGCGGAGGCGGATGAGCGGGTTGAACTGGCTGCGCTTGACGTCCATCAACAGGGCGCCGGAGGGCTTCACGAGCTCGCCGTTCACGTCGAGGCCTTCGAAGTCGATCTCGGTGCGCTGCTTGTACTCGATCTTGCGGCCGCTCTCGGCATCGACTTCTTCCTGCGCGAGGGCAGGGAGCGCGGTGAGGGCCATGATGGGAGCGAGGATGAGGGAGCGACGCATAGGGACCTCCGAGGTGCACGACGCAGGGCCGGCAGTTCTAATGTGCTTTCGGCAGCGCCTTCGAACAAGGATGGGGGGGTCAAACCCCCGTGAAACACGACCTGCCGCTGAGCAGGTGACCCGAACTTGGCAGGTGGAAACAACCTCCTGTCAAGTTCGGGTCAGCGGACGTTGGGTTCCGAACCCCGAATGAGCTTACTCAGGGGTCGGCGTTGCGGCGGGAGGGGCGCTGGCTTCGGCCGGCGTGGACTCGGCGGGAGTCGCTGCCGGTTCGCTGGGCGCTGCAGCTTCCGCGGGTGCGGCCGGCGCAGGTGCCGCCTCTGCCGGGGCTGCGGGAGCCGGAGCGACCTCCGCAGGCGTAGCGGGTGCCGCCTCTGCCGGGACTGCGGGCGCGGCCTCTTCGGCTTCACCCTCGGCCGGCGCAGCGTCGGCACCTTCCTCAGCTGGGGCCGGCGTACCGGTGGCGCAGTTTTCGCCCTCGGCGGTGTCGAGCATCGGCAGGTAGTACTCGTCGAGCATGCCCTGCATCTCGGCTGCCTGATCGGGGTCCTTCGCAGCGATGGTCTCGGACACCATCTCCAGGGCCATCTCGATCTCTGTCGACGTGTCTTCCCCGATGCAGGCCCGATTCTTCGCGATGCGAGACCGCATCGACGAGACCGTGCCTTCCATCTTCGCGAGCAGCTCGAGACCGCGCTTCTTGCGCTCTTCTTCGGCCTTGAGGCGCTCGGCTTCGAGGCGCTTGCGCTCCTCTTCCGCCGTCTGCGCCGCCTGCACCGCGGCGATGCGCTGGAAGACCTCGTCGCTGGGCCCAACCTGACCCACACGGGCGGCCTTGTAGGCTTCCAGGTACTTCAGCGCAGCGGCGAAGTCCTTGGTGTAGCGCTCGTGCAGGGTGGCACCGTTGAAGAAGGCGATGTTGCGGTCGGGGCGCTCCTTGATGAGGCGCTGGTAGATCGCATCCGCACCCTTGTTGTCGCCCGAGCCGCGCTTGGCGATCGCGAGCCCGATCCAGGCCTCGTAGCTGGACGGGTTGCGCTCGACAGCTGCCTCAAAGCAGCTGGTGGCGAGCACGTAGTCGCCCGCATCCACAGCGATGAGGCCCAGATTGACGTTGGCCTCGAAGTGGCCCGCATCGAGCTTTCGCGCGGTCTCGAACTTCTCGATCGCGCCGGGCACGTCGTTGTACTTGAGGGCCACCACACCGAGGTTGTTGTAGGTGTTGGGGTCCTTGTCGTTGAGCTCAAGGGCCTTGTCGCCCATGATGCGCGCCATCGAGGCCTGGCCCTTCTTCAGGTACAGCCCCGACAGGTTGCGGTAGACCGCGTCGGAGGAGGCATTGCGGCGCAGGATTTCCTGCCCTTCGGCGATGGCCTCATCGAACTTGCCGGCCTCGACGAGCGCCTCCATGTACTCGGCGCGCACGGCGAGATCGGTGGGGTTCGCGGCCATGTGGTCGCCCAGCAGCTTCACCACGTCGTCGGCCTTGCCGAGCCGGTCGAGCACACGCGCCAGCGAGAAGATCGCAGGGGCGTAGGTGGGGTCAGACTTCACGGCTGCGCCATACTGAGTGGCGGCATCGTTGAGGTTACCGAGCTTCTCGGCGACCCAGCCCGCGTTGAACGCTGCGTTTCGGCTGCCCGAGAGGGTGGCGGCCTTCGCGAAGAACCCGTAAGCGCCCTCGAGGTTCACGACGCCCTTCTTGTCGGGCACGAGGCTCTCGATGCCCGCCTGGAAGTTGGCGGTGGGGTTGTTGGCCTGGTCCTCGTTGAGGGCCACGGCGGCACCCTTCTTCGGCTTCTTGGCCTTCTTGGCCTTCTTCTTCTTACCGGTCTCTTCGACTGGCTCGGCCGGCGCAAGGGCCGGGTCGACAGCGCCGAGGGCGGTCTCGACCTCGAAGGACTTCGTGGTGTCGGCCGTGAGGCCACCGGTGGGCACGGTCTCGGCCAAGCCGGGGAAGTCGAGAGGTCGCAGCTCGCCCAGGCGGCGCGTGGCCACAGCGGCGTTCTGGTCGTAGACGCGCAGCTCGTAGGCCTTCGACAGGGCGAGCTTGTAGGCCTCCACGGCCTTCTCGGTCTGCGTGTAGGCACGGTCCGTGAGCGTCATCTGGTAGATCTCGCACTGATCCTCAGTGAGGTAGTACGGGCAAGGCGACTTCTTGAGGGTCTCGCCCATGTTCTCGTAGAGGTGACCGAGGCCCACCAGGGAGGCCAGGCCCCACTCGCCGGCGCCGGACGCGATGATCGCGCGGTAGCGCTTCTCGAGATCGACCAGCATGCTGGTCTTCTTCTTGAGGCTGTCGCCAAAGGCCTTGTCTTCGGTCTTCTTGTTGCGCGTTCCCGCGCCCTTGATCTCGACCTTGTCAAAGGCGACGGCGTCGTCCTTGGTGAGCTCGAACATCATCTCGGCGACGTAGTTCGTGTGGGCGCCGGCCTCGAGGCCCTTGGCCACGGCCTTGTTGTACAGGTCGATGGTGGCGGCGTAGTGCTTCCGCGCCTCGGTGACCTTGCCCTGGGCGATCATCGCGCGGCCCTGGTGCAGGCGGGCGAAGTACTGAAGCTCGGCCGAGGCGTCCTTGGCGTCCTTGGTGTAGAACTCCAGGAAGGCCTTCTCGGCGTCGACGTACTGGGCGTTCTCTTCCAGCGTCTGCGCAATCGTGAGACGCAGCTCCGTGACCCGCTCGTCCTTCGGGAACAGCGTGAGGAACTTCCTGTAACGCTCGAGTCCGCCCTTCCAGTCGCCATCGGCGGTGTGGAACACGGCCGAGGTGAACAGCGCATCGCCGGCCTGGCTGTCGAGGGCGGCGAGGTCGCCCCCGGCCTTCTCGACCTTCTTGCGCTCTTCCGGGTACAGCTCGACCAGCTTGTCGTAGTACTTCGTGGCGTTGGTGAAGTCGGCGAGGCGCTCGTAGTCGAAGGCCAGCGCGCCCACCTGGGCGTAGTAGTACTTGGTCTTGGGGCCGAACTTCGGGTCCTCGACCAAGGTGCGACGGACCGCCATCGAGTCGGCGATGCGATCGGCCTTGAACAGGTAGAACGCCGCGTTGTTGAGGCCCACATCGACCTTGTCGAAGTCGGGGAACTCGGCCGCGAAGGCCAGGTAAGCATCCGCGGTCTTGCCGTAGTCGTTGGTCTTCTTGAAGTCCTCTTCAATGACCACGAACGCCGCCGACGACCAGATCGTGTACATCTCGGTCTTGAACTTCGATGAGCCCAGATCGGTCTGCTGGTAGAAGGACTTCGCCGTGTCGCGCAGGGAGGCGTACTCCTCACGGATCTTGAGCGCGTCGAGGATCAGGTTGGCCGAGAACTCGGCGTTGCGGCCCTTGGGCCACCGCGAGATCACGCTCCGGAACTGGTCGGCCGCTTCGGTGAAGTGGAAGCGATTGTAGAGCAAGAAGGCCGACTTGTAGATGGCCTCCTCCACCTTCGAGTCGCCCGGGTACAGGTCGGAGTAGCGCTTGCAGGCTGCGACGAGGTTCTTCTCCCAGTCGGTGAGGGCCTCGGGCTGCACGTCCTTGGTGACGTTGACCTTCTTGATCTGGATGGCACCGCCGCCTTCCTTCTTCACGAGCTCTTCGGCCGCGAAGATGGCGGACTCTGCGCAGAAGATGCTGCGCGGGCCCTTGGGGTCCATGTCGACCACGGTCATGTACTCGCGGTACGCTTCTTCGTACCGCTTGAGCGTCCACATGAGCTCGCCAAAGTCGTAGTGGACGTTGTAGGCGTTGGCGCTCTTGCTGTAGTCCTCCAGGTACACGTAGTACGCGTCGACGGCGGCCTGGAAGGCCTCAGCCGAGCGGGGGTGCTTGGCCTTCTGCAGGTCACGCGCCTCCTGGTTGAACTCGGTGGCGGTCTTGCGCAGCGCCTTCTCGATCGTGTCGTCGGCCGACTTTTGGGCGTCGGGCTGAGCGGCGTTGGCGCGCCACCAGGCACTGGAGCGGCCGTAGTCGCTGCGAAGACGCCGGATCTCGTCGAGGACGCGATCCTTCTGCGACATCTTCCTGTAGGCCGTGATGATCTCTTCCTGGTAGCCGGGGTTCTCCACGTGCGTGGGGGTCTCGGCGATCAGGCGGCGGTAGGTCTCGACCGACTGGTCGAACTTGCCCTGCTCAAAGTACAGGCCGGCCAGGCGCTTGAGCATGGAGCGGATGAGCTCCTTGCGGCCGAGCTTGGTGAAGTAGTCGTAGGCCTCGTCGAGCTCGCCGGCATCGGCGAAGAACCGCACGAGGTCCTTGAGGGCTTCTTCTTCGAGCTTGATGGCCCGGCTCTCGCTGGACTGGTCGCTCATCGAGTAGGCCACGACGGCCTTCATCGTGTCGATGGCCTTGCCGTACTCCTCGACGTTGTAGTAGCTCCAGGCGAGCTTGTACATGGCGTAGGGGTAGCGGGGGGCGTCCTTGTAGGAGGAGGCCTTGAGGTAGGCGCGCAGCGCGGGGAAGGCGTCGTTCTTCTCGAAGTAGTAGTCGCCGATCATCAGGTAGGCGTCGGCCACGAACGAGGAGTCCGGGTAGAGCTTCACGAGCTTCTGGAACGCAGAGAGCGCGTCTTCCGGCTTGCGCATCTCCTGGTGGGTCATGCCCAGGTAGAAGGTGGCCTGGTCGGCGCGTGCGTAGCGCGGGTAGCCTCGGAGCACGGCCTCGTAGAGCTTGATGCACTTGCCGTACCACGAGCCGGAGCCCGCGTTGTCGGGGTTCATCTTGTCGCACTCGGACGGATCCTTGGCCGTGTTGAAGCACTGGTCGTAGGCGACCTGGTAGGTCTCCATCTCTTCCAGGTACAGGCTGCGACCCTGCTCGAAGTACAGGTCGGCCAGCCGGAGCATCATCTCGGCCTTACGATCGCCTTCGGGGGACTGGCTGAGCAGGTCCTTGAGGCGGTCGATCGACTCCATGCGCTTCTGCTCGGCCAAGCGCCGGTACTCGGCGCTCTGCGAGGTCTGGCGCTCGAGCTGGTCGAGAGAGAGGGCCTTGCGGTTCTCTTCTTCGGCACCTTGGGCCATGGCTTCGTGGGCCACGACGGTGT
Source organism: uncultured Enterobacteriaceae bacterium (assembly GCA_964396405.1). Classification (GTDB taxonomy): domain Bacteria; phylum Myxococcota_A; class UBA796; order UBA796; genus JACKEO01. Next base: position 35,779 of record CAYNFK010000024.1, on the reverse strand, counting down.
CGAGGGCAAGCGCAGCCAGCACGACGGCGAGACCGACGCGGGTGCTTCGGTACAGCACGTGGAACATGGAGCGTTCTCCTGGTCGGGAGCTGGAATGTAAGGAGGGGAGGGCTACTTGCAGGAGCCCTTCTCGGTGAACCGGTAGTAAGCGAGCTCGTCTTTCCAGAACTCGCCATTGAAGGGCCAGTAGATGATGTCGACCGAGGTCGCGAAGTCGATCGGCGCTTCGTCGGCCTGATCGGTCTGCGGGTTCGACATCCGGAAGACGTAGTCGGCACGCTGAGCGTCGGCGAGCTCGAAGAGCAGGACGTCGGAGTCCTGCAGGAGCTCATCCACCGCGCGGTACTGGTCGAGCATCGACTGCAAGAAGAGGCGGCCCGCACGCTCGCGGTAGCGCTGCCGGTCGGCGGCGATCACCTTCTCGAGCTCCTTGCCGACGCTGTCGCGCCACTGGGGCGTCTGCGCTTGGAGAAGCGCGACCTCGGCGTCCATCAGATCGAGGTGGCGCACGAGGGAGGAGAGATCGCGGTTGCGCAGCACCTTGCGGAACAGCGAGACTGGGAGCTTGGTCTGCTCGGAGGCCTTCTCGCCGAAGTAAGCGTCGAAGGCCTGGTCGAACAGCTGCTCGCCTGAGTCGGTTCGGTATTGGTCGATGAACGCCTTCATCTCATTGCGCATCGGGCGGTAGTTGCTCTGGAAGAGCTTCACGATGCGCTCAACCTCGGTGTACTCACAGAGGTTGAAGTAAATCAGGGCGCGCAGGTACTGGTTGTCGGGGAGGAACTCACCGTCGCTGAAGAACGGGCTGTCGGCCGTCATCAGGAGGCCGAGCGTCTCGTTGTAGTCGCCGAGGAAGAAGTTGGTCCAGGCGCGCTCGAACAGGCTCTGTGCCCAGTAGGACGAGTCGCGGTCCACCTTGGCGTAGTAAGCCTCGGCGCTGTCGAACTTCTGGAGCTTGTAGTAGATGCGGGCCACGTTCACGAGGGAGAGGTCCTTGAGGTCCTCAAGCTCCCGCACGATGAACGGGTCGTCGGTGGGGATCTCGGCGCGGATGACCTCGCGGAACGACTTCACCGCGCTCTTGTACTTCTCACGATCGACGTTGATGATGCCCTGGAAGTACTGCGCACGAGGGTAGAGCTCGTGGTTGGCAGGCACCTTCTCGAACGAGGCGCTGGCCTCGGCGAGATCGCCGGCTTCGTAGGACTTGCGGCCCATCAGGTAGTAGAGCTGCGGGCGGGCCTGGCGGGGGTAGGCCTCGGGCGCGATCTTCCCGACCACGCGGTAGAGCTCGTAGTCGTTGCCGGTGTAGGCCGCGATCTGGGCCAAGCGGGGCAGCGCGTGCTTGAACAGCGGGTTGCGGGGGCCCTTGCGGACCACCTCCATGTAGTAGCTCTGGGCCGCGTGGTACATCTCCATCGCGTGGAGCGACTTGGCCAAGTAGTACTTGATGGTGCTGTCTTTGTCGGGGTACGCGTTCTCTTCGAGGAGCTTGTAGAGGCCGTAGCTCGCCGTGCGGTAGTTCTTCGCCTTGTACTGCTTGATGTAGGTGTCGAGGTCGGACGCGCCCGAGCTGCCGCCTTCTTCTTCCGACACGTCTTCCTGGCTCAGGATGTCGCCGCCGCCGAGGGCCTCTTCTTCTTCGAAGCGCGACTGCGGCGTGGGCTCCTCTTCCACCTCTTCTGAGGTGGCCTGAGGGGACGCGACCTTGAGCTGCAGGGCCTTGGCGATGACCTCCTGCGGGGCTCCGCGCTGCTTGAGGCACTGCACGTCGGCATCGCTGAACGAGGTGCCCGACGACGCGATGGTGTCGACGATCACGCTGGCCGGCACGTTGTGCACCGCCATGTTCATGATGTCGTCGCAGGTCATGCCAGCGTGAGCCGGCGTGCTGCCCAGCAGACCGAGCGCAACCACCAGGGAGGGGACGAAGCGATTCACGGGTGCGTTCACTGGACCCTCCGTCCGAACAAGATCGACGCGCCGAGGAGCATGGTGAGGTTGTTCTTCAGCTCCAGCTGCGTAGACCTCAACACGCCGATGTACGAGATCGTCCGCACTTCGAGCCGAAGGCCGACGGTCTTGCTGAAGTTGACGCGAAGTCCGCCGCCCAGCGAGATGGCGGGGTGGGCCTGGAACTCCGTGGCGAAGGCGTCGGTGTCGCTGGGGCCGACACCGAGCAACTTCAGGTCATCCTGCGTGCCGACCACGCCCGCACCGAGGCTGGCGTAGAGGTCGAACGCGATGGTGCTGCGCCGCGCAGCGATCTTGCCGTAGAAGGGCGACCAGTTGAACTGGCCCACCATGTGCCAGATCTGGCGGCTGATCTCGGGAGCGACGCTGTTGCAGTTGCTGTCGTCGGCCTTGCCCTGGCAGGTGAGCTGGTTGGTGACGGGCTTGTAGTCGCCCACACCATCGACGCCCAAGATCGGGGCGTAGGACCCCTGGATCTCGAACTGGAACACCTCGGTGATGTGGTAGCCGAGGCCGCCGCCGAACAGGATGCGGTTCACGAACGGGTCGTTCGTGACGAGCCCGACGAACGGCATGAACTCGAAGCGCTTGATCTTCAGGAAGTTCTTCTTCTGAAGCGTCTTGATGAGGTGCTTCTTGGCGTCGGGCAGCACCACGTCCGTGGGATCGGTGCCTTGCTCGGCCTCGCGCTCTGCCTCTCGGCGCTCGTCGGCGACCGTGGAAGTGGGCGAGGACGGTCCTGTGCCGAGGATCTCGTCGAGATCGTCATCCACATCCTCTTGGGCCCACGCGGCCGCGGGTGCGGAGAGCGTGAAGAAGCCGACGAGGACAGACCAGGTGAGGGCGCGAAGGAAGGTCACGTGCGCCTCCGTCAGAAGTCGAACAGGCGGGGCTTCATCTTCGGGAAGAAGAAGGCCACGCCCAGAGAGGTGTTGAACTCGGTGACCAGACGCTTCTGCCCGGCCAGGCTCTCGGCCTCGTCGGGGTCGTAGATCGGGATGTCGTCGACGATGAGCGAGAAGCGACCGTCGACGCGCAGCGCGATGGTCTGGCTCAAGAAGAAGTTTGCGCCGATGCCCACGTGCGGTGCGATCAGCGGCTGGCTGCCGTCGGGCACCAGGTCGTAGAAGCTGGAGGCGGGCTGGCCATCCTGGTACTGCTCGTTCTTGACGGCGTAGTACTGGTTCTGCAGCACGAACCCGATGCCGAGCGTGGTGTAGAAGTCGAAGTTGGCGACCGTCTCACCGAGGATGTTGATCTTCCCGTACACGGGCGACCACCGAACCCCCAGCGCGGCATCCAGCGTGGTCTTCTCGAAGGGCTGGCGGAAGCCCGACGTGTTCTCGGCCTGCTGGATCAGCAGCGGAACCAGCGTGCTCACATCGCCCTTCCCGAGGTCGGGCTGGTAGGCGACGTAGGCCTCCAGCATGAGCTGCTCGGTGAAGTGGTAGCCCAAGGTGAGGGCGGGGAGCATGTAGCGACTCGCGAACGAGTTGCCGGCCTGCAGACCCACCATCGGTGTGATCTCAAAGCGCTTGCTCTTGAGGAAGAACCGGTTTTGCACCGCGTTCTTCGGCTTGACGCCGTTGCGGAGCTCATCCAGGGCCTGGACGCCAGGCGGAAGCTCACCCTCCGCTGCAAGAGCGTCGGGTGCGGCTAGCAGCCACAAGCCGGCGAGGACCACGATGGAAGAACGCGACATCCGGGCTTCTCCGGGGCCTCGGCAGGAACGGGGCCCGCTCCAGCGAGGGTTCTGGGGACCGCTGCTTCTAGCACGCGCCCTAGGGGTCGCTTGCCACGGTCAGGTCAGGAGGCCGTGATATGCGCGATTAGGTAGGAGAATCCAACCTCTTCGGCAGCACGCCGTGAGTGTCAACTCTTTGTGCGCCGGCCTAGCGCCGCACGCGCCAGGGCTGGGCGAACCATCCGATGCCGCCGCGCCGATCGCGGGCGACCACCCACCAGGTGCCGTCGGTCACCGGACTGCCTCGTGGCGGCGACCGCCACACGGTCTGGTAGTAGCCGAAGATCGAGGTGCTACGCTGAATGGCACCGCCGTCTGTGTACCACTTCAGGTACGGCTCCTCGTGGCGCTCCTCCGCGACACCGTCTTCGTTGGTGTAGACGTAGGTCTCGTCGCTTCCCACCTCGGTGCGTGCCCCGAGGAGGTAGTCCTGGGCGTAGTCGACCTCCACGATGGCACCCGTGGGCGGCTCCACGCCGTCTACGGAGAGGCTCGCGATGATGGGGTTCTGGTTCGGGCTGGCGGTGCTCACCACCAGACGCTTGTAGGCCACCTCCACCTGGTTGAAGTCGAATGCCTCGTTATCGGGCTCGGTGAGCACCGAGGAGGGGAGGGCGGCGATCTGCACGATCACGTAGACGCCGTCTTGTTTCTCGAACTCCGTGAGGCCATCGAACAAGCTCTCGGGCGGCGTGTAGCGGGCGGGAATCAGAGGCTCGAACCCGATGAAGCCCGCGTCTTCGCGCTCCTGCTCGGTGGCGCCTGTGAAGTCGAAGCTCGGGTCGAGGGGGCAGCCCGCATCGAAGTCGCCCTCGGCGGGGCACGCGAGCCAGACCACCACGCCCGACTCTTGGAACGGATCCACCAGGAGTGCCTCAAAGCGCACCTCGGTGCCGGGCGCAGCCTCGGGAGGGTCGGCGCGGATCGCAAGCACCCGCAAGCGGTCGACGAGCCACTCAGGGGAGAGGTCGGCCGGGTCGGGCACCTGGGCATCGCCGATCGCGCAAGCCGACACGAACAGCAGGGGCAGCAGGGGAGCGGTGCGCATCATGGCCAGAACCTGAGCTCGAGACCGAGGTTGGGGATGAGCGGCAGGCCGCGCACGAACGCGATCTCCGAGTAGTCGTAGTTGTAGACCGTGGCCTCGGGGTTCACCCCGCGGATGGCGTTGATCAGCTCCAGGTAGATCTCCAGCTGGACCGTCTTGAAGGTGATGGTCTTGTCGACTCGGAAGCTGGTCTGCACGAACGTGGGCAGGCGCTCGCTGTTGCTGGGGCCGGTGGAGAAGCCGTTGTAGCTGTCGGTATCCACGTCGTAGACGCCGGCATTGAGGGGCGTGTACGGGTTGCCCGAGACCACCTGCACCTGCGCGGAGATGCCGAAGTCCTTGGGGAGGTTGTAGCCGCCTTGGGCCGAGAAGATGTGGGGCTGGTCGTAATCGAAGGGCCGGTAGTCTTGGTCGGGCCGGTTGCGGCGGAAGCTGCGGGAGTAGGTGTAGCTGATCCAGCCGAAGAAGCGGCCGGTGGGCTGCGCCCGCAGGATCACCTCGACGCCGGCCGCAAAGCCGTCGCCACCGTTGGTGAAGGCCTGGGTGCCGGAGCCCGAGAACAGGTCGTTGAAGATGACGAGGTTGTCGGTCTTCCGGTAGAAGCCCTCCACATCCCAGGCGAAGGTTTGGTTGATGCGGTGCTCGAAGCCCAAGCTTGAGTTCCACGACCTCTCGGCCAGCAGGCGGGTGGTGGTGCCGATGCCGATGCTCTGGAAGGGCTGCGGCGGCTGGCTGTAGAGGCCCGTGGAGGCCTTGAGCGTGAACGCCTGCTCGCCCTTCTTGAACACCCGAAAGCGCGTGCCGAAGCGCGGGTCCCAAGAGGAGATCGTGGTGGGCTCCACCGCCTGGTCGCCCGTGATCTCGCCCTCCACGAAGTACACCGTGGAGTCGTAACGAACGCCTTGCGTGATCACCCACTGCTCGGGATCCTTGAGGGGACGGAACACCACCTCCAGGAACGGGGCCGTGCCCCAGCCCGTGCCGTAGCCATCGAAGCCGACAGGGTCGCGCTCGGCGAGGGGGTCGTCGAGGTCGGCGAAGCTGATCGCGCTCTTGAAGTCGAAGTAGTAGGGCCCGCCCAGCAGATCGATGCCCGGAACGAACTCGACCGCGGGGTGGGGACGCCAGCTCATCTTGCCGCGGAGCTGGAAGATCACGTTGCGGTTGTAGAGCGCGAAGCCCTGACCCAGCGAGAACTCGTTGATGTTGAGCCCTACGGACGGCTGCAGATCCAGAGAGAGCTCATCGCTGAAGCGGTGCTTGTAGCGGAAGGCCAGCCGGTGGGCCTGGTAGACGGTGGAGAGGTCGCCTTGGGTGGCGGGATCCGCCGAGAAGGGCTGGTCGGGCGGCGGGCTGACCTTCAGGATGTCCTGGAAGCCGAACACGAAGACCTCGAAGTCGTCGTCCGGTCCCAAGGTGGGGAGCCACTTGAGCTGGTAGTCGTAGTAGATCGGCTGGATGGAGAAGCCGGAGTTGCCCGTGAACAACGGGATCAGCAGGTCGACGTAGGACCGGCGTGCGCCGATCGCGAAGCCGTGCCGCTTCTTGCCCAGCGCGCCTTCGAACCACACCTGCGCATCGAGCAGGTCGGTGGAGAGCACCAGCTTCTTCTTGTCGAATCGGGTCTTGGTCTGGATGTCGACCGTGCCCGACATGGCCCGGCCGTAGTTCGCGCCGTAGCCGCCGGGCAGGTAGTCGACGCGGCTGACGATCTCGGGCGAGATGACCGACGTGGTGCCCGTGAGGTGGAAGATGATCGGCAGGCGGATGCCGTCGACGTAGACCGCGGAGTCTTGAGGATTGGCGCCGCGGATGAGCAGCAGCCCGGTTCCGAACGGCGAGCGGCCCGCGCCGGGCAGGGTCTGGATGACCTTGACGGGGTCACCGAACGTGCCGGGGATGCGCTTGATCTCTTCGATGGAGAGCGTGCGCCGCGTGACCTCAGTGCGATCCTTGTCGTAGTACGCGACCGCTTCGTTCTCTCGGTAGGTGGCGGCACGCAGCCACAGCGTGGCGGACGACACCTCGCCCTCGACCACCTCGACGACCTGCTCTTCGTCCACGTGCTCGGGGAGGCGTAGGGCCAGGGTGTAGGTGCCTGGCGGTAGTCCACGGACCTCGAACAGGCCCTCAGCGGTGGTGGTGAGGGTGTCTCCGGTCTCGACGATGCGGATGCGAACGTCGGCCAGCGGCGTGCGGGTGCCCATCTGGCGAACCTTGCCCTCCAGCGTGACGGGGAGGGGAGCGGCCTCCTCCGGCACCTCGGGCGTGAGCGCGAAGGTGTAGGCGAACTCGAACACCACGCCAACGGGGCCGGCCGCCGTGCGAGCGGGTGAGAAGCGCATCCGGCGCACGGCGTCGAGCGCGGCCTCATCAAACCCGTGGCCAGCGCCTTCGCTCACCGAGACGTCCTCGATCTTCCCTTCGGCATCGAGGGCGACCAGCAGCACGACGGTGCCTTCGATCCCTTGGGCCTCGGCTTCGGGTGGATAGACGGCCTCGGCGGTCTCCAGCACTGTGGGCGTCTCGACGATCGGCTGATCTTGATCGGGGTTGGGGAGCGCGAACACGTACTGGTAGGGGAAGGCAACTGGCGTGGTGCCGATACGGGTGCGAGCGGGGGAGAACCGCATCCGTCCCACGGCGTCGAGCGCAGCGGCATCGAACGCAGCGCCAGCCGACTCCATCACCTCGACGTGCAAGATCGTGCCCTGCTCGTCGAGCTCGACGAGCAAGGTGACGATGCCTTCCTTCCCCGCCTCAAACTCGGCCGGTGGGTAGGTGGCCTCGACGTACTCGAGCACGCGTGGCGGCTCGATAATCGGCATGTCTTCCGGGGCTTCGGGCAGCTCCGCCCGAGCCGTGGGCGCGAAGCCGCCGAGCAACAGCCCAAGCACAACGCTCGCTGCCCGAATCGGCCGTGTCACTCGCGTTCCTCGTAGGTGCACTTGAACGGAACCCCCGTGACCGTGACGGGGCTACCATCCCGGGTGCCAGGTGCCCACCGCGACAGCGTCTTGAGGTCGCGCACGCAAGCGGCGTCGGCGTCGGGATGGAGCGCACGCACCACGGCCGCCTCGATCACGCGTCCATCGGAGCCGATGGTGAGCTCGACGATCACGGTGCCCTGCACCTTCGCCTCCTTGAGGGTGTCGGGCACGGTGAGCAAGGGGCGACGGGTGATCTTGGGTGCCGTGCTCACCTGCTCGTAGGCCACCTGGGTGAACGGACCCACGTCGTCCTCAGGCGGCTTGATCGCGCCAGCTTTGGTGGAGGTGGTGTTTCCGGCACGAACCTGCAGCCCGGTGGGCGCGCCCTCGACGAACGAGCTGTTGGAGAGGCCCTGCACCAACTGCCGAACGGGCTCCCGCTCGGGCGGCGGCGCGTTGGGAGGGGGCGGCTCGTCCGTGGTGTCCTCGAACTTCACCACCTCGTCGCGTGGCGGCTTCGGAGGCGGTTCGGGCTCTGGCTCGGGCTCTGGCTCGGGCACCACCTCCACAGGCGGCGGCGTCTCGATCACCACCATCTCAGCCCACACCGGCTCGGCGCGCTTGCGAGGCTCGACGCGCGACATGGTGCCGCCGAGCACACCATGCGCCATCAGCGACAAGATCACCGCGAGCGCAATGGCTGCGCGCTCCTTGGTGGGTCGCTGTTCGAGGGCGTCGGCGTGCACGCGGGGGCTCCTACGGGGCGGTGCCCAGACCCAGGCTTGCCGGGTCCGGGGGCACCTTGGTGGCGTCGTCGATGTTGATGGCGAACTTCGAGATTCCGCGCGAGCGAATGAGGTCGATCAACCACACGACCCGGCCGTGGGCGACCATCTTGTCGGCCGAGATCAGGCACACGACATCGCCTGCGGCTTTGGCCGCATCGAGCTTGGCCTGGAGCTGCTCGGTGGTGACGGGCTCGCCATCGAGCAGCAACGACCCGTCCTTGAGCAGGGTGATGCCGATCGACGTGGTCTCTGTGGCCTCGCCGGTGGCTGCGTCGGGCAGCGTGACGGGGATGGCGTTCTTGGTGATCGTAGCTGCCGTCACCATGAAGATGATCAGCACGACGAGGATGATGTCGACGAACGGCGTGATGTTGATGTCGGCGATGATGTCGTCGCCGCCATCGAACTTAGCGCCCATCGGCGGCCACTCCGCCTGCGACACGTGCGAGCACGAGGTCGGCGAGGCTCTCGGCCCCTGCCAAGCGCGCCTTCACCGTGCGCGAGAGGCCGTTGTAGAGGACAACGGCGGGGATGGCGACGATGAGTCCGACCGAGGTGGCGACCAGCGCTTCGGAGATGCCCGCCATGACGGCCGCGGAGGCCTCATCGGTGGCGATGGCGAGATCTTGGAACGCCTGGATGATGCCGAGCACGGTGCCGAACAGGCCGAGGAACGGCGCGTTGGATCCCACCGTGGCGAGGAACGCCAGACCACGCTCAGCCTTCAGGCGTTCGGCGGTGGCGGTGCCGCTCATCGCTTTCTCAGCGGCCTCCGTGCCCAGGGCCGACACCTCGATGCCGGCGCGCAGGATGCGCACCTCCGCCCCTTCCAGCTTGTCGAGCTGTTCAACAAAGCTGGCCCGGTCGCCACCCTGCAGGAACGCGTTCACAGCCGACGTCAGCGGACCGGCGGGGCTGGCTTGCTTCGAGAGGTACCAGGCGCGCTCGAGGCTGATCGCGATCACGCCGACCGAGAGCAGCACCAGCAGCCACAACACCCAGCCTGCGCCCAGCAGCGCAAACGCCAACATCCCTTGTTCAAGCACGTGCACGACCCCTTGGCGCGCGCCCGTAGCCCGTTCATCCCGTCCCGGGCGAGCGATCGCAGCGCCCTGTGGCGCTTTTCGACGAACGGGCCGAATGTGCGGGGCCCGAACGAGCATCGGCCGGCGCAGAGGCCGGCCGATGCAGGGGATCAGGAGTGGAGGCGGCAACCGGATTCGAACCGGTGACTACGGGTTTTGCAAACCCGCCCCTTAACCACTTGGGTATGCCGCCCAGCTTGAAAGGCCCCGCGACCTAATGCACCCGTGCGGCAGGCGTCAAGCGGGCGCGCGCTGTCCGCCGCGCTGCCTGGCGGTCGTCCCTTTCGAGGCAAGGCGCTACAACGCCCGCAGGTCGCCGGTTGGGTGGTGGAGGTCCGTTGCGGTGGTGGATGGTGGTGTTGGGGATGTTGGCGCTCGTGGGGGCCATGGGCGGCGTGTGGCTCGGGCGCGCTTACCACGAGCAGGTCGTAGCGAACCCTGGACGCCACCTGGATCGCGCCGCCGTGCTTGCGGTCGTCGCCGACGAGTCTCCCGTGTTCTTTCGCGATGGGAGCACGCGGGTCGGCGTGTTCTTTGATGGGGAGCACCGCGCCTTCGTTCCTTGGGAGCGCCTCCCCGTGGCGTGGACCGCGTCGATTGTGGCCGCAGAGGACGACGGCTTCTTCTTCCACAGAGGCATCGAGCCCACCCACGTGGCGCGTGCGATGCGCGACAACATCCGTGCGGGCAAGATGGTGGCGGGCGGCTCCACGCTCACCCAGCAGACGGCAAAGAACCTGTTCTACCGACCCGACCGCTCGCTGCGCTCCAAGCTCGACGAGGCGCTCAACGCCCTCCGTCTGGAGGCGCACTTTGGGAAGCACGAGATCCTCACCTTCTATGCGAACCAGTTTCACGTGGTGGGGAACGGGCGCGGGCTGGGCATCGCCGCGCGGTACTTCTTCGACGCCGACGTGGACGAGCTGAACCTGCTGCAGTGCGCGTTCCTCGCGGGCCTGGTGAAGGGACCTGCTGCGTACGACCCGTTCCGTGGGAACCCAACCACCGTAGAGCGCGCCCGAGCGCGGGCCCACGATCGCACCCGGTATGTGCTCAGGAGGCTCGTCGACGAGCCGGCGGACCGCCTCGCGGGGGGTGCCGACCTCCCCGGCGGTGAAGGGGGCCGGATCGCGCGCCTGCGCGCCATTGTGGCCCTGCAGATCGAGGCGGCCTCGTTGCTGGCCAGCGACTTCGAGCTGCCCTTTGTTCAAGGAACATTTCGGTACGCGTCGTCCGCGCTGCTCGATGAGGTCGAGCGACGCCTCGCGCAGCCGCCGTTCGGAGAGGTGTTGAAGCGCGCAGGCGTCACGGATCCTGCGGGTGAGGGGTTGCGTGTGGTCACCACGCTCGACGCCGATGTTCAGCGTTCGGCGACGTACGCGCTCTGGCACCATCTCACCGAGGCGGGCACCATGCTCGAGCGATTGGGTCCGGAGGCGTACCTCCGGCCCAGTGGCGAAGTGGTGGCCCTCGACGCGGACCAGGCCCTACGGGTTGGGGAGTTCCGTGTCGGGAAGGTGGTTGCCGCCACTGTGCCGTCGACCAAGGAGCTCACCGTCGATCTGGGCGGGCTGACCTGTCTCGTTGACGAGCGAGCCGTTCGCCGGGTGGCGGATGCCATCCGCCGGGGTGCAGCCAAGTCGGCATGGTCCAAAGCCGCGAGCAAGGACGTGGCCGCGTTGGTCGAGGCGCTCCCGGTCGGCAGCAACGTGTGGGTGAGCGTGCGGGAGGTTGTGGAGGCCGGTCCGCTCTGCGACCTTGAAGTACGTCCCGAACTGCAAGGCGCCGTCGTGGTGATCGAGGACGGACAGATCCGCGCGATGGTGGGCGGCAACGACAACCAGAACTTCAACCGCGCCACAGCTGGTCGACAGCTAGGGTCCACGTGGAAGCCGTTGGTGGCGCACGCTGCACTGGAGCTGGGGTGGCGACCCGACGACGTACTCGACAACCGCACGACGAACTTTGCCTTCTCAGCGTCCGTCTACGCACCCCGCGCCGACCACGCCTCGACGCCGGACGTGAGCATGGGCCTCGCCATCGCCCAAAGCGAGAATGTGGCCTCGGTGTGGTTGATGTACCACCTTCTCGATCACCTCGATCACGAGGCCATCGGCGCGCTCGCTGAGCGCCTGGGCCTGGCGCGAGAGGGGTCCGAGTCCGACGATGCCTACGCCCTACGCATCCAGCGCCTCGGTGTGCTGCCCACGCCCTCTCGCACTGTGGAAGGCCATGTGCTGTTGGCGAAGCAGGAGGTGCTCTCAGGGTTGCTCGCGGACGGCCATTCTCACGAGGCGGCCGCGGTGCGTTCGGTGGTCTACGGATGGGGACTCTCGCCTGCGCTGCACGGCGACGGGGAGGGACAGGTGCCCACGTGGTCATGGCTCACGGGCCAGTCGACTGCCTGCGCGGCCGCGTGGACTGCGATCCAGGAAGCGGCAGCGTGGGGCGATGTGGCCGCCGTCCAGAGCAGCGCGCTGAGGTGGACGCTCGAAGCGGACGGGGCCGTGGCGCACTGTGGTGGGGATCTTGGCACCGGTTGGGATGCTGCTTGGCCGCTCGTGCTGGCACCCCGCGAGCGCCTGGTCATCGCCGACCGGTGGAGGCTCGGCACCGTGGAGGGGTGGCAGTCATCCGTAGACCGGCGCACCCTGGCACACGAACTGGGGGGCGCGGAAGCACCCGCACTCTACGATCTGGCTGTGCTGGCGGGGCATCAGGACTTTCGCGTTCTGCTTGCCATGCGGTACGTCACTGCGCTCGCGGCTCACTTCGGCGTGCGCACGCCCTTGGAGGAAGTGCTCTCGCTGCCTCTCGGAGCGGCTGACATCACGCTCGAAGAGGCCGCGATGCTCTACGACGGACTGCTGACCGGCGCGTCTTGGTCCTTCCCGGGCGAGGCCGGACGGGGAGGCGTGGCGGCGCCGCCTTCACCGGCGTTGCTGGTGTCGGGGGTCCGAACCGTGGACGGACGCAGCGTGTACGACGCAGGCAGCGAGCGCAGCGCGGTGACTTCGCCGCTCACAGGTGCCATGACCCGCGAGCTGCTGCGCGGTGTGGTGGAGGTGGGAACTGGCAAGCGAGCCCGCGGCGCGGTGTCGTTCATCGACACGCCCGGTGCGCCCCTTCCGATCCTGGGCAAGACCGGAACCACCAACAGCCACCGCAACGCCGCGTTCGTGGGGGCGGTTCCGAAGGTGGAGGGCGGCGAGGTCGCTGGACACTGGGTGATCGCGGTGTACGTGGGCTACGACGACAACCGGCCGCTCAGGAGCGGCGGCTTGTCGCTCGCCGGCGCCAGCGGCGCACTGCCCGCTTGGCTCGGAACGGCGCAGGGCGTGGCGCGGTCCGGCGTGATCGGGCGCGGACCGGCGCCGGAAGGCGGGTGGCAGTGGCCCGTGCCCGAAGGCCTCGTCGCCGTGCCGCTCGTGGCGGATGACCCTGAAGGTGCCAAGCTTCTGGTGCCCGTCGAGCCAGCACCAACCCTAGGCACTGTCGACTGGGGCACCCTCACGCCGCCGGATGCGCCGGTGCGGCTGGAGCCCGCGTTGCCGCCGTCGGACTGGTTCGGCGCTCCCCCAGAGGTCAGCCAGCCTAGGGAGCCCTAGCGCTGCGAGCCGAAGGCAAACGAAGACGACCTTGGTTCGAACGGCCCGCAAGCGAACCGAAGGCGAAGCGCGCAGTGAGCCGAAGGCGAACCGACGACGACCTTGGTTCGAACGGCCCGCAAGCGAGCCGAAGGCGAAGCGCGCAGTGAGCCGAAGGCGAACCGACGACGACTATGGTTCGAACGGCCCGCAAGCGAGCCGAAGGCGATGCGCGCAGAGAGCCGAAGGCGAACGAAGTAAAAGGATGGCTCGGGGCGGATTTGAACCGTCGACACCGTGGGTATGAACCACGTGCTCTAACCAACTGAGCTACCGAGCCAAGGCCGGCGGCGACTAACGCAGGACGGGTCCCTGTCAACCTCGCGGGCCCCGTTTGCACCGGCGGCGCTCCGCGCACCTGGGGGGTGTGGGCACGATGTAGGAGGTCCAAGTGAACGCCAAGCTCCCGACACCGCGGACGACGAACCTTGGGGCTGCGGGCGTCGCTGCCACCCTGCTCGCCCAGCTTCCTGGGATCGGTGCTCTGGGTCCGGCTGCGGTGGGTGAGCTCGCCCAGCGCGCTTCGCTGTGCCGGGTGCGCCGCGGAGAGTCGCTCTGGCGGCGGGGTGGTGGCCTCCGATCGGGCCTGTGGATCGTGCGCTCCGGCGCCATCTGGCTCCGGGCTGAGCGTGATGGTGCGGCTGTCGACGTGGTGGGCCGTGGGGAGGCCGTCGGCCTGTGCGCAGAGCTTGAGGCCGTCGTGCACGAGGATGGCTCGTTGGTCCACATCGAGGCTGCGGATCTCGACGCGTGGGCTGTCGGGCACGCGGGCGGGGTGGCTGCGGTCCTCCAGCTGTTGGCGGCCACCGCCGGTCGGCTGGTGCATCGGGTGCGGCGCCTCACGCGGCACGGCGCGAAGGTGCGCACCGCGGAGCAGCTCCGCGATCTGGCCCTGCGCTTTGGCGTCCGCGACAGCCGCGGCGTGATCATCGACCTCCGACTGACGCACCGCGAGCTGGCCGGCCTGATCGGTGCCACCCGCGAGACCGTGAGCGTTGCGGTGATGGAGCTCCGGGCCGCGGGTGTCGTTGCGAACGAGGGTCGCCGTTGGCTCGTGGTGGATGCTCCGGGACTTGCTGCGCTGGCGGATGCCTGAGGGATCTGGATCGGTGGGAGGGTATGGGCTACCAGGGCCTCCGCGCGCACCCCCGTCGCGCTTGGACGGACCGATGAAGCTCTACCGCGCCAAGATCCCGCTCATCGCACGTGAGTGCATCGAATCCCTCTCGGCCCAGGGCGACATCGAGGTGGAGGCTTCCCGAAAGGAAGAGGCGGTGGCCGATCTCGAGGCCATCATGGACGACTACCTGCGTCGGGACGCCACCCTCCGCGACGGCATCCGCGACCACATGGCCACCAACTCGGTCTCGTACGACCAGTTCGGCAAGACGCGCCAGAAGCTCGCTGAGCAGAGTGGCCACCCGCTGCGCGACGACGTGGAGCGGTTCATCGCGCGGCAGATCACCGAGAGCCTGATGATCACCCCCAACGTGGAAGAGGTCTTCGAAGACGACCAGGTGATCTACAAGAAGGTCCTTGAGGTGGTGCGACGCCACGATGTCGACGAAGAGGAGATCCGCGAGGAAGCGCGCACCAAGATCAAGAACATCGCCGAGGGCACGGTGGAGTTTGAGATTGCGATGCGCGGTGCCGTGCGCGACGTGAAGAAGCGCCGGGGCCTCTTCTGATCCCCTCGCTCCTGCTGGCCGGCAGCCTGTTGGCCGCCTGCGGCTCGGTGGAGCCAGCCGAGCCTCCGCCGACGGCGTGGGTGCCTCCCCGCACATCCACGGACGCGGTCGCCATTCCTGCCCCAGAGGGCGGAGTGGGACTGTGGCTGGAGCAAGTGGGCGTAGGCCAGGGCTACCAGGTGGCGTTCTCGGAGCGAGAGAGGCTCGCAGCCCTCGCCCAGGACATCGCACCATGCGTCTCGGGGTCACCGCGCTTGTCCGTCACCTACGACGGTCCCACCCGCATGGGGCGAATCGCGCTGGTGGTGCATGCCTCAGAGCTCAGGTGCCACGGCGCCATCGCACCGGATGGCAGCGTCGACCTGCGTCCTCTCACGAAGCTCACGGCGCCGCTCGCTACCTGGCGCAACCGCACCGCAGCCGTGACCGACATGCGCTTGTACGCTTTTCGGACGGCCCTGCACATCACCGACGCCTGGGGTCATGCCACCTTGTGGCTCGACGGCCAGGATCCGATCGACGGCACGGCCTACGCGCGCTGCGTGGGCCTCGACGGCTTTGATCGGTGTCCGCACACCCGGGAGGCTGCTCGCGATGGTGTGCTCGCGTACCCGCTGGACGACGCGCGCCTGAGGAACCGTTTCAAGGACCTACTGGGGCCGGTGCCGTAGGCGGGTTGCCCGTCATGGGCGCGTGTCCCATGCGCTCCCGGCCGCCATCCATGGCGTCGAGGTGCGAGCTGAGGTCCATGAGCGCCACATTCCGCTTGAGGGAGCGGCCTTCGAATCCCCACAGGAAGAAGTTCGCGTAGGGGATCGCCGCCTCGTACCACATGAAGCGCTCCCCCTGCATGCCCGTGAGCAGCACACGCTTCCCAACGGTGAGGTCGGCCACCGAGAGCTGCGGTGGACGTACTGTGGTGTTCATCCCGGGCGGAAGACGGTCTGCGAAGGCCTGCGCCCGTGCGGCCTCCCGGGCTGCGACCTCTTCCGGAACGTCGCCACGAGCGGGGGCCGCAAACACCGACACGGGCTCACCGAGGTGCTCCAGGACCAGCCACCGCCCGTCCGGATGCAGCGTGCCACGGCGTGCCGGGGACCAGGTGCTAAGCACCGAACCGGATGACGCCTCCCGAACCTCTACGCTGTCGGAGCGACCCACCACCACGCGATCGAGACCGATCTGCCACGTGAGGGTCGTGGCGTCGGTCGGAAGCCAGGTCAGCACAGGCTCCAGCCGGGCTTCGGCGACCAAGTATCTGTAGGCCGACAGGGGGCCTTCCGCTTCGGTCGACCCGAGGAGCAGCAGCTCGCCTTCTCCGGCTCCTCGCTGGGTCTCCGCCACCCGGCGCAGGCCGCCCAGCGGCAGGACGGAGACGTCGATCGGAGGGAGGGGCTCCCCGAGACCGGGAAAGGGCGGTGCCCCGATCAGCGCGAGCTGCAGTGGATCGTCGGCTTCCACACCTGCCACCGGCAGCGCGACCCGCTCGTTGGTGAGCCAGACGCCCGGCCCCTTCGGGGTGGGGACAGCGAGCGCCACGATCGGCTTGTGTTCCTTCTCCGCGTCCATGATGTGACCCGTGAACACCAGCTGGAAGTAGACGCGACGACCATCGGGCGACCAGGTGTACGACGAGAAGGCGTTCGAGGCGCACGCGGCGAAAGCAAGCTGCACGCCGTTCTTGGCGGCCAAGAATCCGATCTCGGACGCACTGCAGTCCCTGAAGGCCGCGCTGGCGGTCTGGCGCAGGGAGCCCGCGCCGGGGTCGTTTGACCGGCAGGCCGCAACGATGAACAGAGTGAGCAGCAGGTGGGTTCGCACGACGACTCCGACGTCCGCTCGGTTAGCGGGCGGTACAGCATGAGGTAGCACGTGGGGTTGCTCCAGGAAGCGAGGCTGGATCGCTGGACCGCCGCGGTCTGTCTGCTGGCGGGCTGGTTCGGCGCGCTGCCGGTCGCCTTCGCCGCGCTGCCGCCCGATCGCATCGTCGTGCCCCTGGATGTGAAGGAGGGCAGCTCCTTTGGGCCCCTCGTGGAGGCTTGGCGCGTGCCGTCCACAGCTGTGCTGACCGCTGCGAAGGCGCACCACGACCTCACGCTCATTCGCTCGCACGCAGACCTCGCTGTGGTCCTTGCGGATGGAGAGCCCGTTCCGGTGGAGGTGCGCTACGCGGTGGACGAAGACCACGTGCTGCGCATGGTGCGCGACGGTGATGCCTGGACAGCCCATCTCGATGAGGTCGTCTACACCGTGCGTGAGGCCACGGTGGTGCTCGACATCCAGCGCTCCTTGTGGGAGGCAGGGATCGCGGCAGGGCTGCGGCCTCTCGATCTGGTGCGCCTCGCGCAGGTCTACGAGTACGAGGTCGACTTCAACACGGAGATCCAGGCGGGAGCGCAGCTAGGCGTGGTGGGGGAGCTCCTCTCGATCGAGGGGCGACCCGACAAGCTGGGGCGCATCCAGGCCCTTCGACTGGTGAACGGCGGCAAGGTGCGCGACATGATTCGTTTCCCCACGCCTGAGGGGGAGGACATGTGGTACCACCCCGATGGCACCAGCGCCGTGCGGGCCTTTCTGCGTTCGCCCATTGAGTTCAGCCGGGTGACGTCGGGGTTCAACCCGCGCCGCTTCCATCCCATCCTCAAGACCCGTCGCCCGCACAACGGCACCGACTTTGGCGCGCCATCTGGCACGCCGGTACGCGCTGTCGCCGATGGCACCGTCGACGCGGCCGGCCCAAGTGGCGGCCACGGCAACTTCGTGAAGCTCCACCACAGCGACGGGTACGAGACGAGCTACTCGCACCTCTCCTCCATCGCGGTGCGGCGTGGGGCGCGGGTGAAGCAGGGCGATCTGGTAGGCCGCGTCGGCACGACGGGCCTGTCCACAGGGCCCCACCTGCACTTCCAGATGTGGAAGCACGGCCGCTACGTGGACCCGTTGAGGGAGGTGCCGCCCCCTACGCGTCCGCTCGAAGCTGCCCGGAGACCCGCTTTCGATGCTACCGTGGCGCAGTGGCAGCCTCGTCTGCTGCCGACGTTGCCGCCGCCCTGACTCACTCGTCGATCGGGGTCATCCACACGTCTTGGGGACGGAGCCCGAGCGTGGCCAGGGCGCGCTCGTAGCGCTCGTCGAAGGGCGTCTCAAAGATGAGGCTCGCTGACAGCTCGGTGAGCAGCCAGCTGCCCCCGAGGATCTCCTGGTCCAGCTGGCCCGGACCCCATCCGGCGTAGCCCAAGCACAGCAGCAAGGGCTCCTTGTGCTGCAGCAGCACGTCGAGCACTTCTTTGGACCTCGTGACGCCCAGCGGCCCGAGGTTCCACCCTTCGGCTCCTTCCACCCGAGCCGTGGTGACGACCGTGCCCGTTCGGGTCTCGACAGGCCCGCCCCAGCTCACGTGTTCGTCGTCGTAAGCGTGGAGATCGAGGCCCGAGTCGACCTCCACCACGTCGGGGAGGAGGTGTTCCAGTGGACGGTTGACGATCACACCGATCGCGCCATCTTCATCGTGGTGCCAGACCAGCACGAGGGTGCGCTCGAACAGCGGGTCGGTCATCTGCGGGGACGCGATGAGGAAGGTGGGGGTCACGCTAGGAGGGCACTCCGGCCTCGGGCACGCTGGACAGCACCGGACGGCCGGTGCCGCGCACCACTTCTTCGGTGATCGTGACCTGCTGAACGCCCTCGATGGAGGGGATCTCGAACATCACGTCGAGCATCACCGACTCCATCACGGCGCGAAGCCCTCGGGCGCCCGAGCGACGGGCGATCGCGCGGGCTGCGATGGCCTCGAGCGCGCCGCGGGTGAACGCCACGTCGACACCATCGAGCTTGAGCAGCTTCTGGTACTGCTTCACGAGGGCGTTCTTCGGCTCGGTGAGCACGTGCACGAAGTCATCCACGCCGAGGGGATCCATCACGGCGATCACCGGCAAGCGTCCGATGAACTCGGGGATCAGTCCGAACTTCACGAGGTCGTCGGGGAGCACGTGCTTGAGCAGGCGGTCATCGGTGGCGGCGAGGTCGGCCACATCGGCCTTCTCTTGCAGGAAGCCGACGCTGCGCTTGCCGTGGCGGGCAGCGATGATCTTGCCGAGGCCCTCAAAGCTGCCGCCGCAGATGAACAGGATGCTGGTGGTGTCGATCTGCACAGCATCCTGGTTGGGCATCCGCTGCTTGCCCTTGGCCTGGATCGAAGCGACCGTGCCCTCGAGCAGCTTGAGCAGCGCCTGCTGCACGCCCTCGCCAGACACATCCCGTGAGACGCTGGCTGTGAACGCACGGCGCGCCACCTTGTCGACCTCATCGACGTAGACGATGCCCTTGAGCGTGCGCTCCACGCTCTGTCCGGCCGCTTGGTACAGGCTCTGCACCATGTTCTCGACATCTTCACCGACGTAGCCAGCCTCAGTGAGGGTGGTGGCATCGGCGATCACGAACGGCACGTCGAGGAAGCGCGCGAGCGTCTGGGCGATGAGCGTCTTGCCCGTGCCGGTGGGCCCGATGAGCAGCACGTTGCTCTTCTGGACCTCCACATCGCCTTCGGCCTTGTTCGCGTTGGCTTCGAGGCGCTTGTAGTGGTTGTAGACGGCCACAGCGAGACGGCGCTTCGCATCGTGCTGGCCGATCACGTACTGGTCGAGGTGGCCCTTGATCTCAGAGGGCGCCGGGACACCGCCCTGGGCCCACGCCGCTGGCTTCTGAGGCGCGTTCTCGCGCACGATGTCCATGCAGAGCTTGATGCACTCAGAGCAGATGTAGACATTCGGCCCGGCGATGATCTTGTCGACCTCCCGCTGGGACTTGTTGCAGAAGGAGCACGTGAGCCCACCGGGGTTCGCAAACTTGGCCATGTCGCCGTCATCCGGGGCTGCGTCTGGGGGTTTCATACATCCCTTGCCGGGGATCGGCAACGGCGGCGCGGATGCTGGGACCGGTCAGGACAGGCCCGTCCGAGCGCGGGCGAGGCGGCTTCGTGTGCGGGCGATCGCGAGCACGAGCGCCCCCATGTGGCCGCGCTGCGCGCTCTCAGCCGCTCGCATCAACGTGGCGTCGGCCTCATCGAGCCGACCCGCGAGCATCGCGAGGCGTCCAGCCAGCCACGTTCCGGTGGCAGCAGCCTCGGCATGACCCTGTGCTTCGGCAGCCGCGACGGTCTCGGTCAAGCGCGCGCCCGCACCCGAGTCCTCGCCGCGCAGCGCGGCCAAGAACGCGAGGTGCAAGTCGTGCAGCAGCACGCCCTCCTGCCAGCCGGCTTCGTCCGCCAGCTCTCGGCCCCGCTCGAACGACGCGATCGCCCGCGTCGTGTCGCCGCGGAGCACGTGCGCATCGCCGAGCCAGCGGTGGTCGTGGCCCGGCGGCGTTGCGGTGCCAAGGTCGTCGGTGGCGCGGACCGCTTCTCTGAGCACGGTGATGGCCGCGTCTACATCGTCCGCCCAGAGGTGGACAAGGCCCACCTGGCCGAGCACGCGACCGACGACACGAGGGTCGTCCGTCTCTGCCGCCTCCAGACGCGCTTGGTCCAGCACCCTGCGGGCGTCGTCCAAGCGGCCGGCGTGGGCATGCACGTTCGCCAGCGCGAGCCCGGCGTCGGCGCGCTCGGCGGCCGACTCGGCCCGGTCGAGGCGCAACTGACTCCACCGCAGCGCGTCCGCCTCACGGCCGGCGTCCACGCAGACCGCCGTGAGTCGATCGAGCACGGCGAGGTCCATGCCGTGGTCGTTCTGCGTGCGAAGGCGCTCCCAGGCAGCTTGGAGGTGAGCGAGCGCACGCGCGGGCTTCCCGTTCAGCTGATGAAGTCCGCCGAGCTCGAGGTGTGCCTGCACCTCGACCCAGCCGAGGCCCGCTTCTTCGGCCACTTCCAGGCTCAGCAGCAGCGATCGCTCCCCAGCGCGGCGGTCGCCCATCTGCTTGGACACGGTGCCCAGCCGGAGCCGAAGGGTCGCCTCGATCTGCACGCGCTCCGACCAGTCCTCGGTGAGGGCGTCGGGGTTCTCTAGCCAGGAGATCCCGGTGCGATAGGCGGTCTGGGCACGCGCCAGCTCCCCCGCGAGCTCGTGGGCGCGTCCTGCGGCCTCGCTGTACCGGGCGGCGTCGAGGAGCCTACCGGCACGACCGCAGTGCAGCGCAAGGGCCTCACGGCGCTCAAGGTCAAAGCCGTCCAGGTTTCGCTCCATCGCGGCGGCGACCAGCCGGTGGTAGTCGCGCCGCTGCACGCCGAGCACGCCGCGAAGCACCGTGTCACGTACGAGATCCGAGGCCAGAGCAAAGGCGTCGCGACCCTCACTGGGGCGAACCAGCGCGCGTGACGACAGCTCCGCCACGAGGGCCTCCGGGTCGTCGAGCCCGATGACTTCACCGAGCTGCTGAAGGGTGAATCGGCCACCGAGCACGGCCGCAACCTGCAGCGCGCCCTTCGAGGCGGGGTCGAGTTCGTCGATGCGGGCGGCGATCAGGGCGGCGAGGGTGTCGGGGAAGGCTGTGCCGGGGTCGCCCACCAACCGGGCCTCACCATCGACCACCTCCACCAGGGAGCGCTCCACCAAGAAGGTGAGCATCTCTCCGATGTAGAGCGGATTGCCTTCGCAGCTCGCCGCGATGCGCTCGAGCAGCTCGGGGGCGACCACACGAGCGTCCAGCCGGGCCGACACGAGGCGGGCCTGTGCTGGCCCGGGAAGCGGTCCCAGGTGCACTTGCTGGATGTCGGAGAGCGGTGCGGGCACGGCACCTGTCGCGGTCAGAAGCACCAAGACCCGCGCCTGCGCCAGCCGTTCCACCAGCAAGGCGAGAGCAGGCATCTCGCGGGCAGGCAGGTGGTGGGCGTCCTCGAGCAGCACGACGGTGGGTGACGTCGCAGCAGCGGCGATGGCCCGACGGAGCACAATCCAGGCGTCGACGGCGTCCAGGCGACCCTGGCGCACGCCGGTGAGCACCTCGAGGGCTTCGACGTCGCGCGTGCTCAAGGTGAGCTGACGCAAGCGAGGGGTGTGGCGCGCGATGCTCTCGGCGTCGGCGTCGGGCGCCAAGCCGAGCAGCGCGAGCACCAGGGTTCGGACGACGGCACCGGGGGGCGCGAACGGACTTGCCCGTGCCGCGTAGATCGGGATGCGTCCGCGCTTGGCCACCTCGGCGAACTCTCGCATCAGGCGACTCTTGCCCGATCCGACGTCACCGTGGAGCAGCAACGACGCTCCTTGTTCGCCCTCCAGTCGGGCGAGAGCCTCGCGGATCAGCTCCAGCTCGTTGCCGCGTCGAATCCAGGGGCCGCGATGCGTGGCCGACTCGGCCCGTCGTGCGCCGATCACGGAGGTTGCGCTCGCAGCCTTTCCGCCACGGCCGCGCAGGGTGGGGCCGGGTGTGAGGGTGAACCGGTCGCCGATCATGCGCGCGAGGGACTCGGACGCGAGGATCTGCTGGTGATCCGACAGCTCTGAGAGGCGGCGGGCCAGGCGCATCGTGTCGCCGCGGGCGACGATGCGAGCTTTGCGTCCGGCGTGGCCGACCGTGACCTCGCCCACGTGCACGCCCATCGCCAGCTGCACGTGCACGCCTACATCGTGGACCTCAGGCAGCCGCCGCAACAGCGCGAGCGCACAGTCCGCAGCCCGCACCACGTCATCGGACCGTGTGCGGGGCAGTCCGAACAACACGAAGGCTTGGTCGTCGTGCACGCGCTGGATGGTGCCCCCATGCTCGTCGACCACGCGGCGGAGCCAGCGCAAGAGCTGAAGGTGCCGTGTGAACAAGCGCTCGGGCTCGGCCTGCAGGGAAACGTCGGTGAACCCGTCGATGTCGATGACGAGCACGACGACCTGCTTGTTCTCGTCCTCACTCGCGCGCACGCCGCCGGCCGCCGGTGTCTCGCCCGTGCCGCTTGCGGAGGTGGGGGCGACCTCAGCCGCGCCGATGCGGGCGAGGTCGTCGGCGAGGCGCTTGAGGTCGATGCCGGTTGCGAGTGCGGCCCGATCTTCCGGGAACAGGTCGCCCACAAGGGTGGCGATGGCCGCGCGCCCTGGGCGCTCGGGGAGCGCGTAGAGCCAGCCCCGCAGGTCCTCTTCGAACAGCGCCGCCGTCTCGTGGCGGCGATCGGGGTCGCGGGAGAGGGCGCGCTTGAGGATCACCCAGAGCGCGTCGTCGATGGTGACGCCGCGATCGGAGGGGTGCGGCACGACAGCCTCGCGGACCCGGCGGAGCTTTTCTTCGGGGTCGTCGGCCTGGAAGAGCCGCTCGCCGACGATGAGCTCCCACAAGACGATGCCAGCGCTGAAGATGTCGGTGCGCGCGTCGACGGCCCGTCCCGACACCTGCTCGGGGCTCATGTACGCGAACTTGCCAGCGCCGACGGGGTGGGGCGCTTCCTCGGTGGAGCCCACCTCGCCGAGCAGTCGCGCGATGCCGAAGTCGACCAACTTCACCTCACCCGTGAAGGTGAGGAAGACGTTGTGCGGGCTCACATCCCGGTGCACCACGGCGACCCGATCGGGTCCCCCTGCAGCGTGCGCAAAGGCAAGACCTCGCGCTACCTCTGCCACCACGCGCACGGCCATCGCCGGGTCCATCCGGCGGTCCTGAGCCCGCAGAGCGCGAGACACCTTGTTCAGGTCGCGGCCCTGAAGGTGCTCCATCGAGATGAACCACGTCTCGCCAACCTTCCCGAGCTCGTAGACCGAGACGATGTTGGGGTGGTTCAGCGAGACCCCGATCTTGGCCTCGTGAATGAAGCTGGCCACGAACCGCGGGTCGCGCGCGTGCTGAGGCTTGATGCACTTGAGCACGAGCCGCTTCTCGAAGCCAGCCACGCCGAACGACCGCGCAAGGTACACGTCCGCCATGCCGCCGCTGCCGATGGCCTCCAGCAGCTCGTACTTTCCGAAGGCTGCGGGCAGCGTGGTCACCGGCACTCCTGAACTCCGGTACTCAGGCGCTGGGTCCGCGTCATCGCTCCACGCTGTGGAGGACCTCGCGACCGCGCTCAAGACGGAGCCTGCGATGCGCTAGCCGATGCAGCACGGCTTCGTCGTGGCTCACCACGACGATCGAGAGCTGGCGCTCCTGTCGAATGTGATCGAGGTGGTCGAGGATCGCGTCGCGGGACTCCGCGTCGAGGCCGCTGGTGGGCTCGTCGAGCAAGAGGAGCCTAGGGTTGGTGAACAGAACCCGCGCGAGCGCCACGCGCTGAGCCTGACCGCCCGACAGCTCGTGCGGCCGTCGCGTGCGATGCTCAGGACCCAGTCCCACCTCAAGCAGACCGCGGCCTACAGCAAGGTCGCGCACTTTGGGGTCCGACACGCCCTGCACCCGCAGCACCTCGTCCAGCGCCGACTCCACGCGCTGTCGGGGGTCAAGGGTGCCGGCTGCGTCTTGGAACAACATCTGCACACCTCCCCCAGACCCGGGCGCGCGCCGCACGGCTCCCGTGTGGGACACGAGGCCCGCCAGCGCCCGCAGCAGCGTGGTCTTGCCGCTGCCCGACGGTCCGGCGACCCCGAGGACCTCGCCGGCTCCAAGGGTGAACGACAGGTCCTGCAGACGGGGCAGGTTGCCGGGGGCGCCCGGCACGGAGAGTCTCTCGACCGTCACGCACGGGGTGCCAGGGTGGAACGGCGTGGGATCGGTCCGTGGTTCTTCGACACGCGAAGGCCTGGCTGCGACGACGCGCCCCGCCCGGAGGTGCAGCGTGCGGCCCCCGAGCGCCGCGGCGACGAGCGGATCATGCGTGGCCACGATCAGCGCGAGGCCATCACGCTCACACAGGCTTCGGAGGTGGCGAGCCAGCGCCAAGGCCAGGGCGGGGTCGAGCGCCGCGGTGGGCTCGTCGCACAGCAGCAGCTGGGGTCGGGCGGCGAGAGCACAGGCGAGTTGCACGCGCTGCCGCTCCCCTCCGCTCAGGGTGTGCGGGTAGCGGGAAGCGATGTCCGCGTCGGCAGGGAGGCCCATGCGAGCGAGGCAGGGGCCGATGGGGTCGGGGTCATCTTCGGGCCATGAACGATGCGCACGCAGCACCTCCCGGATCGCATCGGCTGGCGTGTGACGCGGGTCGAGTGCGGCCGTGCCGTCCTGCAGCACGAGCCCGATGCCGCGGCCCCGCACGCCTTCCCAGCCAGCGTTCTCGGTGACGCTCCACCCGCGCCCCTGCCATGTGATGTGGCCCGAGCCGGCGACGCCCGGCGGCAGCAGTCCGATGGCCGAGCGGAGCAGCAGCGACTTGCCAGACCCCGAGGGGCCTTGCACCACCACGATCTCGCCGGGTGCGACCTTCAGCTCAACGTCGAGCAGGAGCGCAGACCCCGAAGCCGCCTGCGTTGCCGCCACCTCACACGCGAGGTGGAGCAGAGGCGGTGACGAGCTCACCGAGGGACGGCCGCTTGCAGCACGTCGATCACGGCCCGCTCCAGGTGCACCCATGCGGGGCCGCCCTGGGTGCGCGTGATCGTAACGAAGTCACGGGTCGCAAACACTTGCCCCACACCTTCGACTTCAAACAGGGCACGCGCCAGCGGATGGGCGGCGGCGGCCGCACGATCGGGCACCACAAGCGATCCGCGATGACCCGTGACCGGGACGCCGCAGAGGAACTTTCGTGCATCGGGATTGGGCGTCTCCTCCACCTCGATGTGGAGCGGCGGCAGGGACGCGGGCGGCGGAGCGACGGCGCGCGCTGCACGCTGAATCGGTTCCGGACGAGGCGCCGGCGGGCGGAGGGCTCGCCATGCGTCACGCAGGGCTCGGAACGGCACCTTGAGTGCGGCTTGAAGCGTAGACAACGGGCCTCCGACAAGGCGCGGTATCCCGCCGTGCGATACCGAGCCGCGCCGATGGTGGAGGTGGTTGTGCGAGCTGTCCTGGCGGCGGTCCTGGCCCTGGGGGTCGCCTGCGGTCCCCCCGACTTCGTCGATGGGGTCGACAAGATCGATGGCTTCCTGGCGCGGGGCCAGTGGGAGCACGCGTGCGTGGGCCTGCGGATGCGTGATGTTGGGGTGCGTCTTGGCACGGCCGAGCGCGTCGTGAAGTACGCATCCGAGCCTGTGCTTCGCGACTGCCTCTGCGAGGCGTTGGTGTCGCAAGAAGCGAACACCTGGGATCCCGCCGTGGCCGAGAAGCTCACCGGCACGCGCCATGCTGCGGGCGCCGAGTGCCTGCTCTCGTTGTTGGAGACGGGGAAAGGGAACGATCGCATCGCGCTCGCTGCGGCGGTGGTGGCCGTGGGAGCGCCCGAGGCGGGTGAGCGTCTGCAGAAGATCGTTCGGCAAGACGCCGACGCAGGCGTGCGGGCGGCGGCGCTCTCCGGGCTCCAGGGCGCGCCCGACGCGCTGGCCCTGGCCGTGGATGTGCTCGCGTCGGATCCCGACGCGGCGATGCGCGCCGCAGCGGTGTCCGCGCTCGCTGGCCGTGCGGGTCCGGAGCCGAAGAAGGCGCTGCTTGCGGCGGTGAAGTCCGATGCCGATCCCGCCGTGCGGTCCGCTGCGCTGCGCACGCTGGGCAAGCTCACCGATGTCAC
Organism: uncultured Enterobacteriaceae bacterium; assembly: GCA_964396405.1. GTDB lineage: Bacteria > Myxococcota_A > UBA796 > UBA796 > JACKEO01. The sequence goes on along the minus strand of CAYNFK010000024.1, from coordinate 9,378 downwards.
CGGCGTGGACGTGGCCTGCGCGGCGATGACGTCCGACGTCGACCCTGGCGTGCGGGCTGCCGCCGCTGGCACCCTTGCGGGCACCACGGTGGGTCGGGCGGCCGCGTGCCTGGCCAAACGCCTGGGTGAAGAAGAGACCGATGGCTCCGTGCGTGAGGCCCTGCTCGCGGCGGCCCGCACCTCGCCGCACGTTCAGGTGAACGACGCGCTGTGCAAGCAGATCGGGCCCTGGCTCAAGCGCTACATCAAGGACGACATCGCGAGCCGCATCCCCGGCTTCGACATCGTGGAGGCGCAGAACAACGCCGACTGGCGGGCCTCGTACGCCTGTGTCGAGAAGGCGCTGTCGCAGCCGGGCCTCTCCTGCTATGCGCGCAACTACCTCGCGCACTGGTTTCAGAAGCTTGGCGGCAAGGCCAAGGCCCCCTGGTGCCCGGGCATGATGAAGAAGGGAGAGTGAACGTGAACGTCCAGGACATCCTCGACCAGCCAGCGCTGCGCGACGCCTTCGTGTCCCAGGGCGTCAGCCTCATCGACAGCGAGGTGGCGAAGAAGGGTGGCTTTGGCGGGATGGCGCTCAAGGCGGGCTATGCGGCCGTGAAGGGTCTGAAGCCCGGCATCACCCGCGAGGCGCTCGATGCCCTGCTGCCTCATTTCTTGCCCGCCGTGGCCGAGCACGTCTCGAAGGCGCTGGCCCAAGGCAACGTCGTGGCCTACTTCCAGTCCAACGCTGGCGTGATCGCTGAGGCGCTGCTCTCGGTCACCGACGCGAAGGTCGGGAGCAGCGCAAACCCCGTCATCGCGAAGACTTACGGTGCCCTTCGCTCTACGGCCAAGCAGCACACGACCGAAGCCGTGCCCGGTGTCGGGCGCATCCTTGCTTCACTCCTTGCCTAGGTAGTCCCATGAGCCTGTTCGACGATGTGACCGCCCAGCTCAAAGAAGCGATGCTCAGCCAGGACAAGCCGCGGGTGCGCGCGCTCCGCGGCATTCGGGCGGCTTACCTGGAGGCCGTGAAAGCCGACAACCGCACGTCCCTGCCGGACGACGAGTGCGTCACCATCCTGCGGCGTCTGGCAAAGGCCCGGCACGAGAGCATCGAGCTCTACGACCAGGGGGGGCGCGACGATCTGGCGGCCGAGGAGCGTGCCGACCTCGGCATCATCGAGGGATTTCTCCCGAAACTGGCGAACGCCGACACCACCACGGTCTGGATCGCTGAGGCCATCGCGGCCACCGGCGCCACCTCCGCGAAGGAGATGGGCAAGGTGATGAACGCGCTGATGGCGGCGCACAAGGGCGAGGTCGACGCCAAGCTGGCGTCGGCGCTGATCAAGGCCCAGCTGGGCTAGTCGGCGTCGGGTCCGCATCCGACTCGCCTGACCACAGGCGAGCCGCAGCACGCTGTCAGTCGAGGGCGAGGAGCGCGTCCAGGTCGCCCAGATCGTCGCTGCCGGTGTGGGCCTTGGGCTCACCCGCAGGAGCTTCGACGGCTTCGGCCGAGCGGCCCTTGCTTCGGGTGCGCTTCTTCTTGGGCGCAACGTCGGACGCCGGCGCGGCCTCGGCGGGGGGCTTGGGAGAGCCTCCGTCGTCTTCGAACGAGAGCAGGTCGTCGAGGTTGTCGACATCGGCGAGCGCACGGGCCGGACGCTCGGTCCGAGGCGGGCGGTCGGAGCGCTCGTTCCGCTCGGGCCGGCTGCTGCGCTCGGGACGATCGCTGCGCTCGGGTCGGTCGCTGCGGCCATCACGCGCGCGGGGGCCCCGCTTGTCGTCGCGTCCGCCGCTGCGACGATCGTCGCTTCGACGGCCTTCGCCGGACGATGACTCCGCGCGGGCTTCGGCCAGGGCTTCACTCACCGAGGTGGTGCCGGCGGCCTTGGCCTTGCGCTCGCGATCCCACTGGAAGAACGCGCGCAGTGAGGCGGCGAGCAGCAACGGTCCGTCTTCGCGCTCGAGCAGGGCGCGAACGGTGGGGAGGTAGGACTCGAACACCAGGCTGCCCATGGCGTCGCGGATCTGCTTGGCCTGACGCTCCACGCGCATGCGCACGGCGTCCTCCGGGCCGGGCAGGTGGCGGATCTGAAACACAATGCCGTGCGGGCCCTCGAGGGCACGGCGGGTGTTGAGATCGGGACCGCCCACCAGGCTGATCGCCGTTCCCCGCTTGCCGATGCGCCCAGTGCGCCCGGTACGGTGCAGGTAGGTGGAGGGATCCTGGGGCAGGCTGTAGTTCACCACGTGGGACAGGTCGGAGATGTCGATGCCCCGCGAGGCCACATCGGTGGCCACCAGGAAACGAACCTCGCCGGCCTTGACCCGCGCCATCACGGCGTTGCGACGCGCCTGCGTGAGCTCGCCGCTGATCAGCTGCGCATCGAGGCCTTGGCGATCCAGGAAGTTCGCCACGGTTGCGGCGTCTTCGCGGGTGTTGCAGAAGATGATCGCGCTCGATGGGTCCTCGATGTCGAGCAGGTAGAGCAGCGCGCGGGCCTTGTGCAGCTCGTGCGAGGTCTCGTAGATCACGTGCTCGATGAGCGAGGCACCTTCGGTGTCGGTGGAGAGGTAGATCTCCACCGGATCCTTCTGCCAGCGGCTCACGAGGCGCTGGGTCTCGTCGGAGATCGTGGCCGAGTAGAGCAGGATCTGACGACCCTCGGGCGTGGCCTGGAGGATGCGTGTGACGTCTTCGAAGAAGCCCATGGAGAGCATCTCGTCGGCTTCGTCGAGGCACACCATCGCAACGTTCGACACATCCAGGTTGCCGCGACGCATGTGGTCGAGCACCCGACCTGGCGTGCCCACGATGATCTCGACGCCGTCGGCCAGCGCCTTCTCCTGCGGGCCCATGGCCACGCCGCCCACGAGCGTGAGCACGCCGAGGTCCCGGTAGGTGGCGATGGTCTCCATTTGCTCGGCGGTCTGCATGGCGAGCTCACGGGTGGGCTCAAGCACGATCGCGAAGGGCTTGCGGAAGCCGTCAGGGGCGCGCTCGACGATGGGCACGCAGAACGCTGCGGTCTTGCCGGTGCCGGTTTTCGCACGAACGAGCAGATCCTTGCCCGCAAGCGCGGGGTCGACAGTCTGCGCCTGCACCGGGGTGGCGACCTTGAAGCCGAGGTCCAAGATGCCCCGGAGGGTCTCCTCACGAACGGGGAAGTCGGCGAACTCGCGGTCGCTGACGTAGTCGACGCCGGACGGGCCCGAGGAGGTGGGCAGGTCGGTGGCGGTTTCTGGCTGAGTCATGATCGTCCTTTTGGGGGCCTCGTGTAGCCCGGCCGGATGCGAAGGGCTTGCGGGCACCGCCTTGACCGCCCTCCGGGGACGGTTGTACACCAGCGCCGGTGCGAGTCCAGCGGGGAGGAGATCGCGTGCGGGTCCTGGTGGCCGGAGGGACAGGACTGCTTGGGACCGCCCTCGCGCGCGCGCTGCGCGACCGTGGTGATGAAGTGGTCGTGCTCACCCGCGGTCCCGATGCCCCGCCCGAGTTGATCAGCTGGGACCTGCGGCGCGGCGTGCGCCAGCAGCGGAGGCTGGAGGGCGTAGAGGCCGTGGTGAACCTCGTGGGGGAGCCGCTGGCCGCGCGGCCTTGGACGCCGGCGCGTCGTCGTCAGCTCGTGGCGTCGCGCGTGGAACCCACGGACGTGCTGGGCGAGGCGCTCGCCAGCTTGGACGTGCCGCCGCGAACCTACGTGGGGGTCAGCGCCATCGGCATCCACGCGCCCCGAGGCGACGCGTGGATCGACGACGACGACGCGGTCGACAAGGGGTTCTTGCCGGATCTGGCGGTCGCTTGGGAGGCGGCGCACGCCCGCGCGGCGGAAGGCATCGGGGCCCGGTTGGCGATCCTGCGCATGGGTGTCGTGCTTGCGGCCGAGGGCGGGCTGTTTCCGGCGCTGCTGGTCCCGTTCCGCACCGGAGTGGGCGGCTGGGCCGGTGATGGTCGCGCTTACGCACCGTGGATCTCCCTGCACGACGCGGTGCGTGCGATCGTGTGGCTGCTCGATCACCCCGAGGCGTCGGGAGCGTTCCACGGCACGGTGCCGAGTCCGCCCAGCAACCGGGAGCTCTGCGAGGCGCTGGGTGAGGCCGTGGGTCGACCCGTCACGGGGCACGCGCCCGCATGGGTGCTTCGCGGCGCGCTGGGAGAGCTGGCGGACGCGCTGTTTCTGTCCAGTCGCAGGGCCCGTCCGAGCAAGTTGATGGCGCTCGACTTCGTGTTCGACGACCCCGACATTCGGGTGTTCGCTGCACGCGCTGCGTGTCCGTCGAGCCGCTGACTCTCAGGTGCGGACCAGCTCGATCGCATAGACGGGCAGGCCCTTCTCGCGAAACTTTCGCTGGTAGTTGGTCTCGATGTCGTCGGGCCACGGAGCGGGTCCACGCGTGATGTCTTCGCTTCGACCTGTGAGGCGGAAGGGGAGGGGTGCCATCGGCTCGTCGTCAGGTCCGTGATCGAGCACGTGCAGGACGCGCTCGACGTTGGGCGCGTGGTCGGTCTTGAGACGGAAGGCACCGCCGGGCTGAAGCAGACGCGCGACGTCCTCCATGAACCACCGCGAGAGCAGCCGGTTCTTCTCGTGTCGCTCCTTGGGCCACGGATCGGGGTGGTTCACATAGAAACCTGCGAGACTCTGCTCGGGCAGCAGATCGTCGAGGAAACCCGCGTGGTACCGCGCGATGCGTGCGTTGGTGACGCCGGCCACCTTGATCTTCTTCGCACAGAGCACCACACGCTTGTAGCGCAGCTCGACGCCCAGCACGTTCCACTCGGGGTGCTGCTGGGCGAGCCCAGAGAGGAAGAATCCGTTGCCGCTGCCCACCTCGAAGTGCAGTGGGGCCTCGCGCCCGAACTCCTCGGCCCAGGTGTCGCGCAGCTGCCAGGCCTCGTCGGCCGGAACGAGCGGACGGCCCACAGCGCGGTGGTCCTTGAGGTACGGGTTCGTGTCGTAGGGCAAGGACTCGTGGCGCGGGTCCCTGTAGCGAGGGCGCTGTCCCTCCTCGACGAGCTGCGGCGTGGGTCGACCTCGGGTGGTCACGCGGCACCTCCGTGCGCGCGTCGTTCGGGCATGGCCACCCGCATCAGGTCGGTGGCCGCGATCACGTCGGGGTGGTGGCGTCGCGCCTCGGCCACGAACGGCGCATCCATGGGGTAGCGCTGGCTGAAGTGGGTGAGCACCAACCTTCCTGCCCCCGCTTCGGCAGCCAGGCGTCCCGCGTCGTCGGCGGTCATGTGTCCGTAGGTGCGTGCCTCGTTGGACTCGCTCGACAGGTAGGTGGACTCGCACACCAGCATGTCGACACCCTGGGCGAGCAGGGTGGCTCCTTCACACGGGATCGTGTCCATCAGGAAGGCGAACTTCTGTCCGCGGCGGGGCCGTGCGACGTCGTCGAGACGAACGTGACGGTTGCCGATCTGCACGCTGCCGTGCCGCTTGAGCACGCCGATCGCAGGGCCATGCAGCCCCGCCTCGTTGGCGGCGTCGACGTCGATGGTCCAGCCGTCGGGCTCTTCGAGGCGGTAGCCCCAGGCCGGGGCACGGTGCCGCAGAGGTGCGGTGCTCAGCGTCCATGCGGGGTCCTCAGCGATCACGCCGGCCCGCTCGTGCGGGTGGGGGCGGATGTCGGCGCGATCGTCGTAGATCGCGGCCTCCTTGAGGTGCTCGTAGTAGCGGTGACCCGAAGCAGGGAAGTGCACGTGGACGGGGTGAGGTACCTGGTCGAGGCTGATGCGCTGCAGCACGCCTGGCAGACCGAGGCAGTGGTCGCCGTGGAAGTGGGTGAGGCAGATGTTGGTGATCTGGCTCGTGGCCACGTTCGCCATCGTCATCTGACGCTGGGTGCCCTCACCTGGATCGAACAGGAAGCCATCCCCATCCCACAGCAGCAGGTAGCCGTTGTGGTTGCGGTAGCGGGTGGGCACCTGGCTGCCGGTCCCGAGGACCACGAGCTGACGGACCGACATGAGCGACTCCGGGCGGGGCGGTCTAGCCCGGCTCGCGTTGTGGGCGCACCCTGTGGTGGGCGATGACGCCGGCCTCGCCTGCATGGCTGCGAGACCAGATCGTGGGCTGGTTTGGGGCCCATGCGCGTGAGCTACCGTGGCGATCGGATCCGCAGCCCTACCACGTCCTGCTCTCCGAGCTGATGCTGCAGCAGACGCGCGTGGAGACGGTGCTCCCGTACTACGAATCCTTCTTGGAGCGCTGGCCCAGCCTTGAAGCGCTCGCATCGGCCCGAGAGGACGAGGTGCTCACGGCATGGGCAGGCCTTGGCTACTACCGCCGGGCGCGGGCTCTCCATGCCGCTGCACGGGCTGCTGTGGCGCAGGGTGGGCTGAAGGGTGATCTGGCTGCGCTGCGCTCCCTCCCCGGGGTGGGGCCTTACACCGCCGGAGCGCTCGCCAGCATCGCGTTCGGCGTGCCCGCCGCGGCGGTGGACGGGAACGTGGAGCGCGTGCTCGCCCGCGTAGACGGCTTCACCGACGACCCGGCCACACCAGCGTCACGGCGCGCGCTCGCTGCTCGTGCGCTGGCGATCAGCGCACCGGGGGTCGCCAGCGCAGTCACCCAAGGGATGATGGAGCTCGGCGCTGTGGTGTGTCGACCCCGCCAGCCGCTGTGCAGTGCCTGCCCCTGGTCGGCGCATTGCGTGGGGCGGGCGCTCGGCATTGCGGACACCCTCCCTGCCAAGCGTGCGAAGGCTCCGCCTCGGCCGGCCTGGGCGGTGTCGGGGGTGCTGGTTCACGAGGGGCGGGTGCTGCTGGCCCGGCGGCCTCCTGGCCTGCTCGGGGGGTTGTGGGAGCCGCCTGGCGCCGACCACGCCGAAGGTGAGAACCCTGAGCACGTGCTCGCCGAGGCCTGGCGGGAGCGGGTCGGTGGGAAGCTCGGGGCCGTTCGTCGGCTCGGAGAGGTTGAGCACGTGTTCACGCATCGACGGCTCCAGGTCACGGTGTTCGCTGTCGATCAGGCGACGACGGGACGGGGGAACGGGTCTTACGAGGAGGTGGGCTGGTTCTCCCGGTCCGCGCCGGGTGTCGGACTGTCGCGCCTCGCGCAGAAGGTGTTGGCGACACGGAGCGAAGATCGGTGAGCAGGCTCGCGTCGCAAGCGAGACGTGACGGGCCGCCTCGGAGTCCCGGTGCTAGCCAGACAAGGGAGCGAGCATGCGATCCGCGTCGGTGGTGATCATCGGAAACGAGATCCTCACGGGGAAGTTCGCCGACGAGAACGGGCCCTACTTCATCACGAGGTTCCGGGCGCTGGGCGTGTCACTTCGCCGACTGGTTGTGATCCCGGACGGGATCCCCGAGATCGCCGACGAGGTCCGCGCGTGCAGCGCACAAAGCGATGAGGTGTTCACGACCGGCGGCGTGGGCCCCACGCACGACGACCTCACGTTCGAAGGGGTGGCCGAGGCATTCGGACTGCCGCTTCGCGTCCACCCTGACCTGCTGCAGAAGCTGCGGGAGTATGGCGCACCCGAGGACGCGATGAACCTTCGGATGGCCACGGTGCCCGAGGGCGCGCAGCTCGTGTGGCCCACACAGGCCAGCTTTCCGATCGTGAAGGTGCGAAACGTCTGGGTGCTGCCCGGTGTTCCCGCGCTGGTGCGACAGAAGTTCGAGGCGGTGGCACCGCAGTTCGCGGGGGAGGCGGTCTCCTGCGTGCGGGTGTTCGCCCGAAACCGAGAGTCCGACGTGGCCGGTTGGATCGCGCAAGTCGCGAGCGACCACCGCGGCGTGGAGATCGGCTCGTACCCTCGGTGGGGAGAGGGCGCGCACCGTCTGATCGTCACGCTAGAGGCATCCTCGATGCTCGCGGTCCAGGCGGCGCGGGACCAGCTTGTCGCTGGACTCGACGTCGTGACCGTGGAGGGGCCGTGAGCGCAGCGGTCCAGCTCGTCGCTAAGGCGTACGTCAACGGGGAGCCCGTCGACGAGGCCTTTGTGTCCGTGGGGCGGTCGCTCGTGGTGGGGCCGGGCGGCGATCTCGATGTTCCTGCGCCCAGTGGTGCGCCGTTCTTGCTCGAAGCCACCTGGAACGGCCCGCACGAGGTGGTCGTCACCGACGGACGGGCCCGGCTGCATCGGCTGGGCATGCTGGACCGCTTGGACCTCCACTTGGGGCCCGTGCACGTCGAGCTTTCCTTCGTGGAGCGCTTCTCGCTGCGTCGCTCTGCGCCCTTCCTCTTGTCCGCCAGTCTGCCCTGGGCCGTGGTCGTGGTTGCGCTCTCGCTGCTACCAGCCCAGGGCGAGATCGTGGCCGAGCACCTGTGCGAGTGGTTCGGTGTGGCGTGTCCCGTACCGCCCCCCCCCGGATCGGATGGAGGCGCTTACGTCAACGCGGAGTACGTCGCGAGGCTGCTGCGCGAGGACTACGCAGGAGATCCCGAAGGCGAAGTCAGGCAAGACACACCCGAGCAGCCCGTGGTGACGAAGACCCGGGAGTACCTGCCCGCCGGGCAGTTCGACGGTGATCGCACCCTGCTCGGTGGCGGTGCGCAGGTGGCTGAGGAGACGGTTCGCGGGGATGATGCGTCCACCCAGCGCGCGAAGAAGCGCTCGGCAGAGGCCGAGCCGGAGCCCGATGTCGCCCCGGAGGTTGAGCTGGAGCGGCCAGAGCGCGCCGAGGACGAGATGGCCGAGCCCGCGGTCGGTGAGGCCGAGGGCGACGAACAGGGCGAGGAGCAGAGCGCCCAAGGGGTCACCGAGAAGGAGGAGGGCTGGGGCCTGCAAGACTGGATCGACGCAAGCCCCGCCGAGCGGGAGATCATGACCGGCCTGCAGGTGGCCCGCCGTCGCCTTGCGATCGACCCCGACAACACCTCGGCGCTGTCGATGCTGGCGTACTTCCAGTACCTGGGAGAAGACCTGGAGGGTGCCGAGAAGACCTACGATCGCCTCATCGAGCTGCGCCCCGAGGACGCTGCCACGTGGAACAACAAGGCGCTGGTCCTCAAGCGACGGGGGGAGTACCCGCGCGAAGAGATGCTGTACCGCACCGCGCTCGCTCTCGATCCGGAAGACACCACCGCCAAGATGAACCTGGCCGTGAACCTCGCCCATCAGGGACGCTTCCCCGAGGCGCTCGCGATCATGAAGGCGCTCGAGGCCGAGCTTCCTGGCGACGCTTACGCCGATCTGCACCGCGCCAAGATCCACGCGGAGATGGGCGAGTCCGACACGGCGCTCCAGTTCTTGGAGCGGGCGATGGAAGGCATGGAGCAGCTCGACCTGCTGCACAGCACCGAGTTTCGGCAAGACGTACGGGTCGATCCTTCGCTGGACCGGATTCGAGACGACCCGCGTTTCCATGCTATCTTACTGCAGCACTACGGGAAGGACGCCCCCAGATAGGCGCGGAGAACCCGGTGAACCACC
>CAYNFK010000023.1:0-50155 GCA_964396405.1 uncultured Enterobacteriaceae bacterium | reverse complement strand
GCCTCAGCGTGGCCTTCCGCTCCATCGAGTGCGTCTACGAAGACGGCGGCGTCACGTTCCAGGACGACTGGATCAACCCCGTCTCCTGATCGACGCTCCGCGACGATCCTGCGCCGCAGTCCCGCAAGGGGCTGCGGCGCACTTCGTTGTGCCCGCGGCCCGCTTCGTGGCTGCGCCCCGCGTTGCTTAGCGACGGCCCGAGAGTGTGTCCTCGAAGTAGCGGACCGCCTGCCCGAAGGCCTCGAGCATCTCGGCGAGATCGCGCTCCAGCTCCGAGAGCGAGCCGCCATCACCCACCAAACGACGCACGGTGCGCTGCACCTCCACCGGCGGCGCCGTGATCGCGCGCTCCAGCTCGGTGGACACATCGTGCAGCTGGCGCAGAAACGCGCGGGCGTCTTCCGTGCGCGTGCGCAGCAGATCAACCGCTTCGACCAGCTCGCGCTGGTTCCGCCCGGTGGCGGTGATGTCGGCCATCGGCTGAGACAGCGTGCGCGGCGCCGTGGCCGAAGGGGGGGGCTCGACGGAGACCGGCAGTGCGCTGCCGCCGAGCTCGATCGTGGAGGCGCACACACGCCCAAACGTGACCCGCACGCCCGGAGCAAGCGTCACCGTGCCCTTCACCTGCTCGTCGCCGAGCCAGGTGCCGTTGGTGCTCTGGAGGTCTTCGAGGATCCACCCACCGGTCTTCGTGTCACGCTCGATGCGGGCGTGGCGGCCGCTCACGCGCGGGTCGTAGAGCGCCACGTCGACGCCTTCGGCAGGATCTCGCCCGATCACGATGCCCTCAGCGCGGATCGGAAACCGCTCGCCGCGTCGGGGACCCTCGTGGATGTGGAGCTCGGCGTTCATCGTGGGACCGTCCAGGGTGCCCCACCTTATCCGCGTCACCCCACGGCGCACGCGATAGTCGGTCACCGAGGTGAGCATGGCAGGGTGGTTCTCCCGGCGCCAGAGCGGCCCTGGGCCGGACGCTGCCGACCCGCGGATGCCCGTCGGCGTGTTCAAGCTGTGTGGATGCGGCCAGCGGGTGATCCCCACGTGGGATGCTCAGTGCAGTGCTTGTCGTGCTGGAAGCGTACAGCGCGTGCCCACCCAGGCAGCTCCGCCCCCGCCTCCCCCCGCACCGTTCGTGCCGCCCCCACCAACGATCTCCAGCGTCGGCGCACGACCGCAGGCCACGCCCCGACCCACGGCCTTTCACGCCCTCGGCGACCTGCCGCCCGAGCGTCCAGCCGCGCCGCGCCCGCCGCCCGCCGCCCAGAAGACCGTGAAGCTCGACCTCTCCGCGCTGGGCGATACCCCCCCGCCCGAGCCGATGCGGGCGATGCCGGCACCCCCGCCACCTCCGCCGCCCACAGCCTTCCGCGGTCCTGTCGCCACGATGGGCTCCGCTCCTGCGCCTCCGTCCGCTCCGCAGAAGACGATGGCGTTCGCGCTCCCTCCGCCACCTCCGCCTCCCGTGGCTCCCACGGCCACCGCCTACTCCCTGGCCTTCGATCCACCTTCCGAAGGAGAGTCCGAGGGGTGGACCCTGCAAGGCACCAGCCCCGAAGGCGAGGTGGTCACGCTGCACCTTCGGTGGAACGGCGAGGCGTGGACGCTGCTCGATGGCATCGGCAACCCCGCCACGGCCGCGCTCCTGCGTCCGCTGGGCCTTGTGGTTCGAGGAGCTGGCGCATGATCCGCCTCAAGCTGCTCTCCGGTCTTCCCGCCAAGACCTGGGAGTCCGACGCCGCCGTCATCCGCCTCGGTCGCTCCCCCGATGCCGAGGTCTCACTGGCCGGTCATCCCAGCCGTGTGGTCAGCGAAGAGCACGCTACCATCACGTTCCGTGAGGGGTGGTATCAGGTCGCCGACGCCAACAGCCGCAACGGCACCTTCGTCAATGGCGATGCCCTCAACGGCCCGCGGCCTCTGCGCGATGGCGACATGCTCCAGCTCGGTGCCGACACCGGCCCGCAGATCGAGGTGTCGCTCGTGTTCGACCCCGACCGCTGGCGCGAGCACGTGATGCACGGCCAGGGACCCTCCTGGGGTCCGATCGTGGCGCTGGTGCTCACCACCGTGGTGGTGCTGGGCCTCGGCGCGTGGCTGCTGCTCTCGCCCTGAAGATCAGCGCGGCGCTTCCACGGTGAACAAGCGCTCGGGCACCTCGAGGTGGGAGAGCGTGTAGAACACAGCTGCCGGGCCCTCCGCTTCTTCCTGGTAGGTGAGGCGGTGCGGCGCGAAGGAGGCGTTGCCGCACTGCTCGCGGTCGGCCGGAGGCGCGAAGGAGAGGCCCTTCTGGTCGTAGGGCGGCGCCTTACGCACCTGCTCCACGAGCGGGCGGGCGAGCAGACGGTAGAGCGGCCAGTCGCCCGACGTGGCGGCATAGCGAGGGCAGCGCACCTTGGGCGGGTTGCCGCGCATCGCCTCGATCTGCACCAGCGTGGCGCGCTGCATCAGCAGACCTTCCAGCGCCTGGCCGAACCTGTAGGTGAGCGCGCGTCCGTCGACGGTCACGCGCATGCCCACCATGTCGCCCGGCGGATCTTCGGCCACGTACTGCATGCCGAGCTGCACGCGCTTGGGCTTGTCGGCCCCATCGGCGCGCCGACAGATCACGTCGAAGCCATCCAGCAGCGCGCGGGCCGCCGGCGACCACTCCAGGCTGGCCGCGCGACCCCACGGCGCCTGCCGACCCGACGCCAGCGGGCGCAGGTGGGTGGTGAGGAAGACGCCGAGCTTCCCGGCACAGCCCACGAACGCCGCCACGTCGGCAGGGGCGGCTTCGTCGACAGCCGAGGCATCGAACGGGAAGCGACCCGCCAGCGGCTGCCACGCCGCGAGCACCTCGTCGCGCCACAGGCCGTGCAGATGCTCCTCGTAGCGCTTGAGCACCTGCAGCCAACCCCGGCTGAGCAGCGCGGTGGTGAGGGCTTCAATGCGTGCGCGGACCTCGGCCTCGGCGAGCGTGCTGGGCGCGCTCTCGCAGGTGCACCCTGCGGGCAGCTCGGCAGGCTTCGCCACCACGGTGGTGACCACCCGGCGGCTGGCGTCATGCAGCGCCACGAACGGGCCCGTGCCCTGCAGCGTGGCCGCCACGAGCGGAGCGGCCTTCGCGCCGTCGAGTCCATCGAGCTGAGCGGCGAGCTCGTCGGCGGACTTCTGCAGCACGCCCCACGCCTCCACACCGCCCGCCCCGAGCTGGTGGGCGAGGCTCCAGGGCCGGGTGGCGCACGCACAGGCGCAGCACGACGCGGGAGGGGCCTCCACCGCACAGGCATCGGCAGCCCGATCGCCCCGACCCAGGCGCTGGAGCACCTTGTCGAGCTCACGCCCCGGACCGAACACCCGGCGCAGCTCCGACGCGATCTCGTTCGGGCTCTCGGCCGGACGGTCGTTCACGTCGGCGAGCACGAGGTGAGAGAGCCAGGTGCGCCACTGGTCTTCGTGATGGGACGCGTAGAGCGCCGCCACCTTGGCAGGGTCGGCCGCTGTGGCACTGCACGCGCCAGGGCCACCCCCTCCTGCGACCGCCTCCTGGAACGCCACGCAGCCCGGCCCATCCAACCCCTGCGGACGCCAGTCGAGCCCGTCGGCCGTCCACGTGCCGGCATCGAGGCCCTCCGAGGCCGGCGGTGCAGCTACCGCCTCACCCACCTGGGCCAGCATCGCGTTGAACGTGCGAACCTCGGGCCGGATGCCGTCGACCAGCCCGCCCAAGCGGGTGAACGCACGGGCCGCCTCGGCCTCTTCCCACCCCAGCGGGCGGCTGAGGGTGTTCACACGGGCGGCGAGCAGCAGGGCCACGTCGCGATCGAGGGCCACGTCTCCCGTCGACCGCACGCCCGCCGTGCGCACGCAAAGCGCAGCCAGCGACGGGATGCCGCAGAGCGCGGGCTGCTCACCAAATCCGCCCTCAGCCACAGCCGACCACGCCTGCGCCAGCGCGTGCGTGTCAAGCGCGACCAACATCGCCTCGGTCTCGCTGCGACCCAAGCGCTCCGCACGCAGGTCGGCCTGCGCAAGCGCCGACGACGACGCTGTGGCGCGCTGCATCAGCGTGTCGCGCGCTTCGCCCAGCAGCCACCGATCGGTCGCGCGGGCCACCGCCGCGCTCGCTGCGGCATCCGCAGCACCCGAAGCCACCGAGAACCGACTGGTCGTCCCGGTCGGCTCGCGCTCGGCCACGTCCGGTAGCTCGGCGGCGCGCACGGCCTCCAGACGGTCGGGCCACAGCGCATCCGCCAGGCCCACGAGCGCACGCCCTGTGCCCTCCCACGGGTCGGCTTTCACATCGGCACGCACGGCGGCGTCGATCTCGGCGAGCGTCCCCAGTCCACCGGACAGCTCATCGAGGTGGCGCAGCTCCCGCCGCGTGAACGTGAACAACACGAGGCCGCCCACGAACAGCATCGCCAGCGCACTGCCCAGCGCCCACGCGCTGCGCTGCCGGTTCGCCGCCACATACGTGGCCGTGGCCCCACCACCACGTCGGGCCACCTCCCCGCGCAGCAGGCCGGTGACAAAGGCCGGTGCCGACGGGGTGGGACGCCCGCGCTCGGGCGGGTCGATGCCCAGACCCGCAGCGAGGGCGCTCCCCACGGACCCCGGACGGCCCACGCCCGCCTCGCCAATCCACCACAGACCCCGCGCGTCGACGCTCGCCGAGGCGCGCAGCACCAGCTCTCCGAGGGCCCGCTCCATCGCCCCCAGCTCAGCCGGGAGGGCGAGCAGGTCGCCACGACCGCCTTCGGTGCGCACCGCGCCCATCCGCTCCTGCACCGCACGATCCAGCGCTCGGCGCAGGCCATCCAGCTCGGTGACCATCTCGCGGCGCACCGCATCGGCACCCGCCGCCGTGGGTCGCAGCCGTCGACCCAGCGGGCGGCTCCGATCGGTGGCATCCAGGCCCGACACCAGCGCCCCGAAGCCAGCCACCTCGTCCATGTGCGACACGACGATGTGCAGGGGCAGGCGCGCGCGCAGACGGCGCTCCACCTCCACCAGGCGCTGAGTGACACGATCGATCCACGCGAGGCGCTCGGCCTCGCTCCGCTGCAGCAGGGTGCCCGCCCGCACCACCAGGACCACGGCCTCCACCGCCGGCAGGCGTCGGTCGCGGCGAAGCGCGTCGAGCAGCACGCCCCACTCTTCCGCATCTTGCGGACCGCCGTCGACGAAGCGGCCCGCGGTGTCGACCACGACGACGTCTTCGCACAGCACCGGCGCGACCGTGACGGTGGGAGACTCAGACGGCAACCCTCCGCTGCCATCGAGAGCACGAACGAGCCCGCCCTGCGCACGCACCAGCCGCGTCTTCCCTGCACCCGCGCTGCCCAGCAGGAGCACGGCCCTCCGCTCGGTGGGTCGCCATGGCCATGGAAACGCGCGACCCGAAGCCCGCGCCGCCCGGGCGAGCAGGGCGCGCACATCCGCACGTGCCGCAGACGCAGGGGACGGTGGTGCCACCGGCTCCTTGGAGACCTTCACGAACCAGGCCAGCATCACGCCGCCCTGCACCGCCAGCATCAGTCCAAGGGTCACCATGCGGTAAGAGGTCTTGGACGAGTCCTCCGGCATCGATCCGGTGTACCACCACACGCCCGCCGCGATCAGGCCGGCGAGCACGGCCACCAGGATGGGGATCCACGGAATGCGGCCCGGCCAGCGCGGCATCGGGAACTCCTAGCGCATCGCGCGCGGCGCACGGAACGAGACATGGGATGGCTGGCCATCCACATAGCCCTTCTGCTTCCAGCGCTTGCCCCCATCGGGCGGCACAGCACGATCCCACGGCAGCACGATGTCGCGGCCGGTGAACTCAAAGCGCACCCGCTTGGTGAACGGCGAGAGCTTCACGAGACCCCAGCCGTCGGCATCCGAGCAGTCGCTCCACTCCGGCGTGACCAGCAGCCACTTTGCCGGGAGCATGTGCGAGATCTGCACCGACGTGCGCTGGCCCGGGAGCGCGCTCACCACCGAGGGCTCGCCCAGCCGGTCCGCGGCCCACGCAGGGGGTTCGGGGCTGGGTCGCAGCTCGGAGCAGCCCAGGGCCGGAAGCCCGCCCGGCAGCTTGCCAAGCTGGTGCACGTGCAGCGCGATCGGCTGACCATCGTTCACATCACCCAGCGCGCGCGCTTCGACGTGCAGCACCCGACATCCCGACAGCAGCGCACCCACCGCCATCACAGCCAGCAGCGAGCGCCGCTTACGACCACGAGCCGGCCGGCGGCGCAGCGGGCGCGGGAGCCCCTTCTTGCCTTTCGCACCCGTGCCCCACCACGTCGGCGGCACGCCGTCGATCACCCATGCGGAGCGCCACACACCGTCGACCACCGCCTGCAGCACGTGAGGGCCCTCGAGGTGAAAGGTCTTCGGGAGCGCGGCGCCGTCGAGCCACATCTTGCCTTCCGCACCCTTGGGCGCCGCCCAGGTGTCCTTGACGTCACCCAGGCTCGCGCCCTTGAGCGTCTGCCGACCCGTGCGCGCACGCAGCTCGCCCAGCGACTCAGGCGCCATCTGGTGGATCGCTTCGAGGTAGGCCTGCACGGGCTGGTTGCGCGCGTCGGCCACGATGGCCGCATCGAACAGCAGGCTCGCGAGCGACGCCGTCGACACAGGACCCGTCAGGCAGGGCAAGCCGGCTTGGGTCTCGGCCACCAACGACTCGAACGCGAGCACGGCGTCGGTGCGGAGGTAGTCACGCCCGGTCTGTGCGGCGCGATCGAACCACGCAGGTTCGACCGGCACGCAGGGCTCGGGGGTCTGGGCCCACGCGGCCGAGCCGATCAGCGCAGCGAACAGAGCTGAGACAAACACGAGCACTCCACCGTGAGCTGACCGCCGGCCTTCAGGGTTCCACTCGCCTGCTTCTCCCATTCGCGACCCTCAAATCGTGCGAAAATTTCGACCGAGCCCGCCGGCACCGACGCAGACCCACGAACGGACACCTTGCGTCCGCCACCGCGCGCTTCCACGGCAACACAGGCCTTGGCCGACGTCAAGCGCACGGTGCCCGCCGATCCACCGCCCGAAGCCCCACCGCCTCCCGTGCCGCCGGCCTCCGTCCCGCCCGCAGCGCCACCACCGCCGCGTCGACCGGCGCTCTGCACCCGGTTCTGCGGACACACAACCTCCGATGGGCAGGTCTCGGTGACCGCGAGCACCACGGCCGCATCGAGCAGCTCGGGCGTGGCTGCGACCATCGCACGATCGGGTGAAACACCCTCCAGCGACCCTACGCACTCCAGCCCGCCGCCGCTGGGCAGCCGCCGGAATCCACCCGCTGAAGGCTCGAGGTCGGCGAACGCAGCATCGAGGCCGCAGTCCATCGCCATCCACGATGGCCAAGCATGCGAGGCCGGCACGTCGGCAAACACCAACCCAGCCTCTTCCGACCCCGACCCCGACCCCGCAACGGCCAACGCCGGCGGCGCGTCGGGCTGGAGCGCCAGAGCGAGCAGCATCGCTCCCACCCCGAGCACGAGCAGACCCGCTCCCGCCAGCAGCAGCGGCTTGCTGTCCCGCTTCGACGGCGGGAGGTCCACCGACCACGTCGTGGGCACGGAGTCGGCCTTGGAGGTGGCCTCCGCTTGCGACTCGCCCCCCTCCTCCTTCGCCAGCGGCATCGTGACCGGGGCGCTCTTGCGACGTCCGGTGGTGGCTGCATCCGGCGTGGTGGCGGGTGCCACCGTGGCGCTCGACCGCGTGCCCCGCTTCGGGGGCGGCGGCGGTGCCGACGTCGCCGACACCTCAGCCGCAGGCTCAGACCGCCGGGGCAGCGGGGCCGATGTGGGTGCCTTCGCCACCGGCTTCGGCGCTGGCGGAGGCACGGCGGGCGCAGCGGCCACCGGCTCAGGCACCGGGCTCAGCTCCGGCACCATCGGCGCGGCCATCGACGCGTGACTGCCCGTGGCGTGCAGCATCGACGTCGACGTCTCCGACTCGAGCACACGCCCTGTGAGGTCACCTTGCGTGCCCACGGGCTCCGACCACTCCACCGACCGACACCACGGGAACAGCCGCGGTCCGGGCATGTTGTCGAGCAGCGTGTAGGCCACATCGGCCACGCGGATGGGATCGGGCCGGATCTTCGGATCCCACGCCAACATCACGCGCAGCAACGCCGACAGATCGCCGCTGAAGCCCTGCAGCAACGCGAGCTTGGTGTCGAGGTGGGCGTCGAACCGCTTGCGGTCCATGCCCAGCCGCATCACGTCGGCCACCTCGAGGCCCTCGAACAGGGCCACGCCCGAGGCGGCCTCGTAGAGGATGCAGCCCAGGCCGAACACGTCGCGGGCCGGGGTCTGCTGCTTGGTGCCTTCGCCGCCGCGGAAGAGCTCCGGCGCCATGTACAGCAGCGTGCCGAGCGCCTCCTGCTCGCTCGACCACGTGCGCGCCGATGCCGGCTTCGCGATGCCGAAGTCGAGCAGCTTCACATCGCCCGCTTCGGTGACGCGAATGTTCTCGGGCTTGATGTCGCGGTGCACCAGGTGCAGCGGCTCGCCGCCGGTGCCAGGCTTGGACCACGCGTTGTGCAGCGTGGACGCCACCTTAGCGAGCACCTCCAGCGTGGCACGCGCCGAGATGGGCGGGTCGGTGAGCAAGCAGTCGCGCAGGTCGCGGCCGGGCACATACTCCATCACGAGCGCCTGCCGACCGGCGAGCTGAGTGAGCTCGTTCACCGCCACGATGCCCGGATCCGAGACCGTGCCCAGGATGCGGGCCTCGCTGATCATGCGCTCCGTGGCACGCGTTCCGGCATCGAGGTTCTCGTGCAGCACCTTGATCGCCACGAGCTTGACGATCCCGCCGGGCAAGTGCATCCGGGCGCGGTACACCACGCCAAACGAGCCCTCGCCAATGACGCGGCCCATCTCGAAGCGGTAACGGGCCCCTTCGGACGACACGGATCCACCCAGGTAGCGGGCGTCCGTAACCGTTCCCACGCATCCGGCATGCGCGTTCGCACCGACTTCGCCGTGCTAGCCCTCCCAAGCAGGAGCTCAGCATGCGACGAGCGCTAGGAATCGGGGCCGTGGTGGTGTTGCTCGCTGTGGCGTTGCTGGCTGCACCGCTGGTGTCGGCCTTCGTAGGACTCAAGCCCATCGACACGGCGCGCGCACCGGCTCCTGGCGTGCAAGCCGTGCAAGACGGCTACGTCCAGGCCTTCTTCGTGGACGCAGGACCCGGTGCCGTGGCGCTGATCGACTGCGGCAACACGGCCGGTGCGGGCCCGCTGCTCGCAGCCCTGGCTCAGCGGGGACTCTCGGCCGACGCGGTTGCGGCGATCTTCCTCACCCACGGACACCCGGACCATATCGCGGGCTGTGCCGCGTTCCCCAAGGCCACCCTTTACGCGCTGGCCGAAGAGGTCGATCTGATCGCTGGCAACGTGGCCGCTAAGGGTCCGCTGCCCGCGCTGTTCGGAGCCAACCCCACCGGGCTCGCGGTGGGACGCACGGTCACCGATGGCGAAGTGATCCAGGTGGGGGAGGTGGAGGTCCGGGTGCTGGCCGTGACCGGTCACACCGCCGGCAGCGCAGCCTTTCTCGCGCGCGGCGTGCTCTTCTTGGGCGACAACGCCGCCCTCAGCACCGACGACACCCTGCGCCCCGCACCTTGGGTGTTCAGCGACGACACGGACGAGAACGTGGCCTCGCTTCAGCGTCTCGCCTCGGCTGTGGCGGAGCTCGACGTGCAGTGGCTGGCACCCGCCCACAGCGGCGGCGGTCCGCGCAGCGCGCTCGACGCCGTGCGTTAGAACAGTCCGAGCTGCACAGCTTCGCCCGGCCTTCGAAACGGTGACGGCGAGGCCAGTTCGGGCGGCGATGCCGCCAGGCCCAGGCGCTTGCGGTGAAGCTCGAACACCTGCTTCGTGAGGTTCCACGACGCATCCACGCCGCGCATGCGGTCGCCGAATCCCGGACGGTTCAGCACCCCGCCGCGGGCCCTTCGAATGCGGTCGAGCACGGCGTCCGCTCGCAGCGGATGGGTGTGGCGTAGGCGGGCCTCGAACACGTCGGCCACGCTACCCGGCAGGCGCACCAGACCCATGAACGCCCACCCCGCACCAGCGCTTGCAGCCTGCTCCAGCGCCGCTGGCACCGTGTGGTCGGTGAGGCCGGGGATCACCGGCGCCAAGCTCACGCCCACCGGCACGCCCGCTTCGGCCAACGCTGAGAGCGCCTCCAGGCGATGGGCCACAGGACGCGTGCCGGGCTCCAGCGCCCGCCGCGTGGGCTCATCCACCACGGGGATGCTGAACTGCACGAACACCGATCGCAGCGCTGCCAGCTTCACGAGCAGATCGAGATCGCGCAGGATCAGCGGCGACCGGGTGATGATCGTGACGGGGTTCCGGTGCTCCACCAGCACCTCCAGGCACGCCCGCGTGATCCGAAGCTTAGCCTCCACCGGCTGCCAGGCATCGGTGACGCCGGCGATGTGGATCGGCTCCCCCTTCCACGATCGCTTCGCCAGTTCCTCGGCGAGCCGCTCTGCCGCGTCGTACTTCACGGTGAGGATGCGCTCGAAGTCTTCGCCTGCACCCAGATCCAGGTACTCGTGGGTGCGCCGGGCGTAGCAATAGGCGCAGGCGTGCGTGCAGCCTCGGTAGGGGTTGAGCGACCACCGAAACGCAATGTCTTCCGAGTCGTTCTCGGCGATCACCGACCGGCTGGTGTCGGCGCGCAACTCCAGCCGCTGCGGCAGTTCGGGCTCTTCCCGCTCCACATGCAGGCGGTGGTACGGATTGCGGGGGTTCGGTGTCCTGAACATCCGTTCATAACTAACACGAACCTAGAAGCGCGCTGCAGAAGCTAGGCGATCGCCCAGGCCATCGCAGCCCAGAGCGTGGCGATCGCGGCCGCCACCCCGGCGAGCTGACCCAAGCGCAACATCGCGGCGGCACGGTCCACCACAGCGATCTCGGGCTCGACGTAACGAGTGACGGGCCCGGTCTTCCCAGCCAGCTGACCCTGCCAGCGCGCCACGGCCTCGCGGGCCGCACGGCTCACCGCCTCGGGAACGGGAGGACGGTTCTCGTTGCCCGCCCCAAGGGGCCGGGTGTCGATGGTGACGCAGTCGGTGCTGCGCAGCAGGTCACGGGTGCTCATCGCTCAGCCTCCTGCGGCCCAGGCCGCAAACTGAAGTCCCACCAAGCCCGCGAGCAGCATGCCCACCACGCCGACACCCATCACCACGGTCTCGAACCACGATCGGGGCTCGTCTTCCGGGGTGGCCAAGCTCACCACCACCACCGAAGCGCCTGGGTTGTTGGGGTCGACCTGTGTCACGATCTGGACCTGCTGCGGACCCATGGAGCCCTCCACACCGCTCATCGGATCGGTTCGCGCCCGCCTTCAGCCAATCGCTCGACGGGCCGGGAGAGACGGCCTACATCGCACCCGCGAGGATCGCGTGGGCAGCAGCATCGGAAGCCTCTTTCGGTTGACCACCTTCGGCGAGAGCCACGGTGGCGCTCTCGGCGGCATCGTGGAGGGGTGCCCGCCCGGCATCACGCTCGACCTCGGTGCCCTGCAGCACGCCGCCGACCGCCGGCGACCTGGCCAGTCCCGCCTCACCACCCAGCGCAAAGAAGCGGACCAGGTCTCCGTGCTGTCCGGGCTCTTCGAAGGCCGCACCCTGGGAACGGCCATCGGGTTCACCGTTCCCAACACGGACGCCGACACCCGGGCCTACGAGTCCTTCCGGCATGCCTACCGTCCCAGCCACGCCGACTACACGTACGACGCCCGCTACGGCCTCCGCGCCTGGGCAGGCGGCGGTCGGGCCAGCGCCCGCGAGACCGTTGCCCGCGTGGTCGGCGGGGCCATCGCCGAGCAAGTGCTCAACCACTTGGGCCGCGTCGAGATCGTCGCCTGGGTCGATCGCGTGGCGCACATCGGGTGCGAGGTCGACTCCGCAACTGTCACGCGCGACGCCGTAGACGCCAACCTCGCACGCTGCCCGGACCCTGTCGCTGCCGAAGCCATGGTCGCACGCATCGACGAGGCCCGTCGCGAAGGCGACACCGTCGGAGGCGTGATCCGCTGCGTGGCGCGTGGTGTCCCTGCGGGCCTGGGCGACCCGGTGTTCGACAAGCTGGAGGCCGACCTGGCGAAGGCGCTGATGAGCCTTCCCGCAGCCAAAGGCTTCGAGAGCGGAAGCGGGTTTGGCGGCACCTATCTGGGCGGCTTGGCCCACAACGACGCCTTCGAACCGGATGGCGCGGGCGGGATCCGCACGCGCACCAACCGATCGGGCGGGATCCAAGGCGGCATCAGCAACGGCATGCCCATCGAGGTGTCCGTGGCGTTCAAGCCCGTCGCCACGGTGTTTCGCCCGCAGGACACGGTCACGGATGCTGGCGAGGCCACCGTGCTGATGGCCCGTGGACGCCACGATCCGTGCGTGCTGCCACGCGCCGTGCCGATGGTGGAAGCGATGGTCGCGCTGATTCTTGCGGACCATTGGCTGCGTTGGCGCGGACAAGTCGGCGAACGGTAGCCTGGAAGTCACTCGAAGGGCTTGTTTCTTCCGAGCATACGTGATGCAGTACGGCGGTCACCCCGGAGAGTCCTATGCGCACGTCCATCCTGATCGCCCTCGCGGTCGCCGCCTGTTCCACGGAAGCCGACACCGCCTCGCCCATGGCGTCCAACTTGGCGGGCATCTCAACCCCCATCCCATTCCTCGCGAACACTGCGGTGTTCGGCGGGGTTGAGAACGAGATGTTGGTGCTGACCGAGCCGGGCGCACCCGCCGCACTGTACGTCAGCGCCCGTAGCACCGGCACCACCTGCCCCTCGCTGCTCCGGCCCGTCTGCCTCTCGATGGCCAAGGCCCTCTTCCTCGGCCAGGGCACGGCCGACGGCACCGGCAAGCTGACCATCACGGGCAACGCCCCCTCCGGCTACCCCGGCTCCACCGTTCACTTCCAGGTGGCGTCGATCCTCTCCACCGGCGGCGCGCTCTCCTCCGTCATCTCGCTGCCCTACTACGACACCTGCCAGGCCCCCAGCGGCGTCTCGTTGTCGGGAGATGGCGTGCTTGTCACTGAGCCCCTCGAGGTCTTCTTCGCCGACCCGGTTGCCGAGTACGCGGAATACACGCTGAACGGTGCCCCCCTCAGCGGCACGGTGGCGGCGTTCTCAGCCAACTTCGGTGCGAACCTCGAGTACGACACCACCTACACGCTCTCCGTGAAGGACCCCTGCGGCAACGCCTACGACTACTCGTTTGCCACCGAGGCGGAGCCCCTCACCTTCGGCGAGTCGCTCGTCGGGCGCGGTTGGGCCCTCGACCTCACCAATGCGACGATCGCCCCCGCGTCGCTGAACACCTACAAGGCGCAGCTGCTCGGCGCGCTCACCGACCCGCTGGTGGTGGGCGTCTACGCCTCCGACGACGTGAACGACGAGCTCGACGTCTCGCTGGGCTACGGCGTCGCTGGCGGCACCATCTCGCAGAACCTCTGCGAGGCCACCACCGAGTTCCCCGGTGCCGACTTCTCGGCCGAGCCCACGGTGTCGGCCACGGTGGCGATCCCCGAGTTCGCCGACCTCCTCGACCTCGCCGAGATCGACGCCACCTTCTCGGGTGACGGAACGGCACTTGGCGACGTCGAGCTGCGCGCCTGGATCACGGCGCAGGCTGCCGCCGAGCTCGCAGGCCTCACCGGCTTCGACGACAACACGGTGTGCGCGCTGCTCCCGATCTTCGTGTCGGGCGTCTCCTGCATCAACTGCCCGGTGTCCGCGCCCGCCAAGTGCATCAGCGCCACAATCACCGGCATCGTGGGCACCGAGATCGACGGCGCCTTCGTTACGCGCTCGGCGGGCGAGATCGCGGCCGACCCGTCCTGCGTGCCGTGATCGCGTCGCGCTAACGTCCCCGGATCACGCCTCGTGATCCCCCTCGATGCCCCGGTAGACCTTGCGGTCGCCGGGGCATCGTCGTTCGGCGAACGACAAGTCCACGGTTGGCCATTGACGCGGCGTCCCGTCCTTGCGAGGGTGCATCGTCTTGTGGATCGTGCCGCTTCGTCCAACGAGACACCGACCGCTCCCCACGAGGTCCCGTGTTCGAAGCTTATGCCCGCTGGATCGTGCTGCGCCCGGTGGCGTGGGCCGTGGTGATCCTCACGCTCGTCATCGCCCTCGTCAGCGGCGCGCTCGCGCTGGACGTCGAGCAAGACGACGACGTGCTGGCCTTCCTCCCCGAGACGAACCCCGAGATCCGCGCGTTCCGCGAGATCAATGAGCGCTTCGGCTCCACCGACATCGCGCTGGTGGGCATCTCCACGCCCGATCCGTTTGATCCCGGTTTCGTGGCCGAACTCCAGGCCCTGGTGAAAGACCTTCGAGACGTCGAAGGGCTCGATGCCACCCTCACCGCCACCAACGTGCAAGACTTCACCGCCGACCCCGAAGGCGGCGGCATCATCACGTCCGAGCTGATTCCTGCCCCGCCGGCGGATGCGGCGGCTGCGGCCGCGCTTCGCACCAAGGTGATGAGCCGCGATCACATCGTGGGCACCCTGATCTCCGAAGATGCCGACGCTGTCCTTCTTCTGGCGTTCGCCGCGCCGAATCAAGAGCCGCGCGCGATTGCGGAGCGGGTGCGCGGGGCTGTGCTGCAGCACTTCGACGAGGCCCAGATCGCGTGGGGCGGCGGTCCGTTCATCTCGTCCTACATCTTCGAGACCACCCAGGCCGACATGGCGCGCCTCACCCCGTGGGCCGCGCTCGCGATCGTGCTGCTGATGTACCTGGCCTTCCGCGATCTCCTCGGCACCTTGCTGGGCCTTGTGGCCACCGGCCTCGGCATCTCGGTGGCCCGCGCGCTGATGCACGTGCTCGAGATCAAGTTCAACATCGTGCTCTCGTCGATGCCGATCCTGCTGTTCGCTGTGGGCAGCGCCTACGCGATCCACATGCTCAGCCACATCGACCAGCACGCGCGGATGGTGGGGCGCACGCCCGAGGCCGTCACGCGCGCCATCATCGGCACCGGTCCCCCCCTGGTGGTGGCAGGCCTCACCACGGTCGCGGGCCTGCTGTCCTTCGTCACGATGGACATCGAGCCCATGCGCACCTTCGGCACGTTCACGGCGCTGGGCGTGGCTGTGGCCCTCGTGGCGTCGCTCACCTTCATCCCTGCCCTCCTCTCGCTGTTCCCGCGTCCGGTGCGCACCAGCGCCCCTGGGTTGCCCGTGCGGGTGGCGATGATGGGCCTTGCGCGCCAGGTGCGCGAGCATCGCCGCAGCGCGCTGGTGGGCGTGGCGCTCATCACGTTGTTCGGCCTCTACTTCGCGGGCAACGTGCGCTCCCGCATGGAGCTCTCGGCCTTCTTCCACGATGGCTCACCACCCGATGTGGGCCAGCGCTTCCTCGACCGCGAGTTCGGCGGCAGCCAGTTCGTGCAGCTCCTCGTGCAAGGCGACCTTGAAGAGCCCGAGGTGCTCCGCGAGCTCGGCCGCATCGGCGACCGCATCGCACTCGTCCCGCACGTCACCGGCGTTCAGGGCATCGAGGGCGTGGTGGCCATCATCAACGACGCGATGACCGGAGCCCGTCGCATCCCCGACACGCGCGGTCAGGTCAGCTTCCTCTACCGCTTCCTCACCAGCGATCCGGCCGTCTCCCGGCTCGTCACCGACGACCGGCAGCAGGCCCTCGTGCAGATCAAGGTGGGCAGCTCGAAGGCCGACGACCTCGACGCCGTGCTCGCCGAGGTGGAGCGCATCGTGCGGGAGGAGGCGGTCACGGGCTACCGCATCGTGCCGGTGTCCGAGGCCACCGATGCGGCGCAGGCTCGCCAGCGCGACGTGCTGATCGCACGCGTCCTGGCCCTAGCTGAATCCCACAGCGTAGCCCTGCCCGCCGACGCACCCGCCATCATCACCGCGTTCCTCACGCAGCCCGAGCCGCCCGCTTCACCTGCCCTGGTCGCATCCGGCCTCGCCACCTTCCTGCGCTCGGGCGAGAACTGGGCGGCTGTGCCCGAGGATCGGATCGAGGCCACCGCCACCGCCCTGGCCGAGGCCGGCCGGGAGGCCTCCGAGGAAGCGCTCGGGCTGGCTGCTGCCTCCGCACTTGGCGTGCCCGCCGACGACAGCGCGGTGTCGGATCTGCTGATGAGCGCAGATCAGCAGCGGCAGGATCTGTGGCGTCGCGCGTCGGCCAAGGCCGCTGGCGAGGCCCTGGTGAGCGCGCTGGCCATCTCGGTGCCGCCAGATGCCCGTGGCGAGCGCTTCGTCGCCGCCATCGCGTCTAAGCTCCAGGACCGCACCCTCACCGAGACGCTCGTCGCTTCAACAGAAGAGGCCGATCCGAAGCTCGTGTGGACCGTCAGTGGCATGCCGGCGCTCTACCGCGGGTTGTCGCACAGCGTAACGGCGAACCAGTTCGCGTCGCTGGGGTCCAGCTTGGCGCTCGTGCTCATCATCCTCACGCTCTACTACCGCTCGCTCTATGTGGGCGTGCTCGCCGCGATGCCCACCCTGTTCACGCTGGCGAGCGTCTACGGCATCATGGGCTTCATGGGCATGCAGCTCGACATTGGCACCTCCATGCTCGCGAGCCTCGTGATCGGGGCCGGCGTCGACTACAGCGTCCACATGCTGGCCGCCTGGAAGGCCACCGAAGACGAAGGCGTGCTCGCCGCGGCACGCCATGCGATCGACGAGACCTCGCATGGCATCTGGACGAACGCGCTCGTGGTCGCCTCTGGCTTCTTCGTGCTCACGCTCGGAGAATCCCGTCCTCTGCAGAACGTGGGCGCGCTCACCGCCACGGCGATGCTCGTGGCCGCGCTCGCAACCTTCGGTCTGATGCCCCTGTTTGCAAGCCGAACGCGCTACGGTCGAACCTCTTGAACCCGTCCTCCCCCGGAGCCCTCATGCGCAACGCCACCCGCCTCTCCCTCGCCCTGCTGGGTGCCCTGTCCACCGCGATGCTCGCGCCTTCGGCCGAGGCCGCCACCGGCCCCGAGGTGCTCGCCGCGGTCGATCGCACCATCGGCAACTTTGTCGACCAGACCATCATCTTCGACGTGGCCAACCTCAAGCCCGGCACCACCACGCCGCAGGGCATGAAGTTCAAGGCCATCGTGAAGGGCGGCCAGGGCATCACCGAGTTCCTGGCACCCGGCGACGTGAAGGGCACGCGCGTGCTCACGCAGTCCGCCACCCAGATGTGGATCTGGCTGCCGGAGTTCGGCAAGATCCGCAAGGTCGCCACCCACACGCTCAGCCAGGGCTTCCTGGGCACCACGCTCACCCAGCAAGACATGGGCACCACCGGCTACGGCGGCGACTACAACGCCACGCTGAAGTCCGAGGATGCCGCCACCTACACGCTCGACCTGCTCGCGAAGGATCCCGCGGCCGTCGGCTTCCCGCACCTGCGCATGGTGGTCGACAAGAAGATGAGCGTGCCGCTGCGCATCGAGTACCTGGCCGAAGATGGCACGGCCACGCGCGTCCAAGAGCGCTCCAAGTACACCTGCCCCAAGCCCGACTACTGCATGTTCGGCCTTCTGAAGATGACCGACGTCACCCGCGGGGCCTGGACCACGCTCACGCCGGTCGAGACGATGATCGACACAGGAGTTTCCGACGAGATCTTCACGCCCAAGACGCTGCAACTCGGGCTCTAATCGCCGTCTCGCGAGGATTTCGATGATGCGCCCCGTTGTGTTTGCGGCCCTGGCTGCGTGCCTTCCTGCGGCTTTCGCCCAGGAAGAAGGTTTGGAAGCCCAAGATGGTGAGGTCGCGCCCGCGACCCCCGAAGCACCCGTGGCGGAGGCGCCCCCCGAGGAGGCGCCTGTAGCACCCGTGGAGGAGGCCCCCGCGCCGATCGTGCTGCCTGAGGCCACGCTCCCCACGCCCGAAGCGACCGCAACGAAGAAGAAAAAGAAGGTGAAGGAGGCCCTCAAGACGCTGGCCGACACCCTCAACCTCACCGTGGGCGGCATCGTCCAGTACGACCTGCGCATCGACCCCACGCCCGAGTCCTACGGCACGTGGTTCAACCCCATCGCCGCCCCTCCCACCGTGTCGCGCAACGAGCTGCTGTGGAAGAGCCGCGTGGGTGCACGGGTCGGAAAGTTCGGTGCCAAGATCGACGTCGACTTCGTGCTCCGGGCCTACCCGAACCCGTCCAACATCGACGAGCTCTCGAATTACCAGAGCCTCACGCCGTTCCGCTTTGAGGCCCACGAGCTCTACATCTACGCCACGCAGCTCGGCGGCCCCAACGGCATCGACCTGCGCATCGGCCAGCAGAAGGCGATGTTCGGCGTGGGCGACCAGTTCAACCCCACCAACACCGTCACGCCCAACGATGTGGAAGACGTGCTCCTGTTCGGTGACCAGATGGGCAACCTCATGGTTCGCGCCGACTGGACACCGAAGTGGAACTGGCAGATCACCGGCATCCTCGTGCCGATCTTCAAGCCGATGCAGCTCCCGCGCACGAGCTACCTCGGGCAGCGCGTGGATCGCCTGCCGTTCACCGATGATCAGGTGCGCTGGAACTACCTCTCCGAGATCGCGCTCGGAGGCGGGCAGTTCTCGGATGGCATCAGCCTCGAGACCTTTCCCACGATTGTGCGCAACGTGAACATTCAGCAGCCCGAGTTCTCGGCCGAGAACATGCAGGGCTTCTTCCGCGTGGGCGCCACCCTGGGCGGGCAAGACATCGCGCTCTCGTACTACCGCGGCTTCTCAGACGTGCCTCAGGCCTTCGGCACCGACACCTACCAAGACCGCACGCCGCGCTGCCAAGACCCCAACAACCCCGACAGCGAGTGCATCGACGGCCTGCTGCTCAACGACATCACGCTGTCGTACCCGCGCATGCACGTGCTCGGCTTCAACATGACCGGCGAGTTCAAGATCGGCTACCGCATCGAGGCGGCCGTGATCTTCCCGGAAGCTGTGCACAACCGCGTCACCACGCACGACATCCAGTTCTCCACGGGCATCGGCGATCCCATCACCCAAGATGGCCCCTACCCCTTCCCCAACGAGAACAGCGATCTGGTGGTCGACTCCCGCCCGTTCGCCAAGTGGGTGGTCGGCATCGACTACACGTTCGGGAAGCACGTCTACCTCAACGCCCAGTGGGTCCACGGCTTCCCCGATGAGTTCGGAGCCGGCGACTGGATGCAGCCCGGCACGGTCACCCGCGCTGCGGGCCTGCGGCAGGGCGCGAAGTTCGGCGACTGCGTCACCATCAACTTCGCCGACTTCAGCCGGCAGGTGGATGGCACCAAGTGTGCCCACGAGTACCTCAAGCCCCGCATCGGCGACTACCTGGTGCTCGGCCTCGACGTGAACTTCGCCGCCCAGCGCGGCCTGTTCCGCCTGTTCACGATCTGGGATCTCATCGGCGTGTACGAAGAGACCTGGAACGAGAGCACCGGCACGCGCGATCGCGTGTGGCACCACATGTTCACGCCTGAGGGCTTCTCCGCCGTGCTCTACCCCGACCTCCGCTGGAAGTGGGGCAACGGCTTCGAGACCCACGTGGGCGCCCTGATCATGCTCGGCGACCCGCGCTACTCGAAGTTCGGCTCCCCCGAGACCGGCGGCACCCAGGTGTGGTTCCGCGCGAAGTACAGCTACTGATAGGGCGCAGAAGCAGGCGGCCTCACGTCGCCCCTCCTCTGCTAAAGTGTACCGAAGAGGTGCACGATGAGCGTCACATGGGACCTGCCCGCGGCCAGCGTGCCGGGAGGCACGGGCACGCTGCTCCCGAACGCGCGCACCACGCTGCCGACCTTCACCGTCGGTCCCACGCTGGCGCTTGTGGGCAACACCCTCGAGGTCGACTTTGCGTACCACCTCACCGCCATGGGCGCGCCCGGTCCCACCGCTACAACGTTCGGGTTCTACCAGGTGATCGGTGTGGGGTTCACGATCGCCCGTGATCCCGAGGAGCGCCCTCTCGGCCTCTCGGTCACCATGAACGGCGCGGCGGACTGCACGGTCACACCCGGCGCATACTTACTCCTCTGCAACCCGCCCCCCGCAGCCTCATGGTGGGATCGCCTTGCTGCGCTCGCGCGGTCCCACCTCACGATGTGGACCGGCACCTCCACCCCCGGTGCCGGCACCCTAGGGACCTTGTGCGCCGTGTGGGTGGAAGTTCTCGATGAGAATGGCCTGATGGTCGAAGCCGTTGACGCAAAGACCCTCCGATCCGACCTCCCCGCCGCCACTCCTCTTAGCGACTGCGATGCTTGGGAGTTCGGGCCTGCCACGCTCGCGGTTCCAATGACCCACCAACACCACAAGCAGGTGTCGCTCGACCCCGGGGCGTACTCGCTGCGGATTCGGTTGGTGCAGGCCACCCAGATCGGTGCCGTCTCACCAAGCTCGGTTGCGGCCGTCTCCTCCCCCGCGCTCGCGAGAGTGTTGTCCGTAGCAGGATGGTTCTGGTCTCCGAAAGCCCCTGTGAGCTGTGCTGCCACCGTGAACTTCTCGGGCCCGGCCGCTGCCGGAGCAACCCCGCAAGGGATCCGCATCACCCTGAAGCGCTTCACGCCGTGACCCGCCGCCTCACCCGAGTGCAGCCACCTACGGAGCCGGTCGGTCGTACGCCCGGTCGCGGTCGTTGCCGCAGTACTCCTCCACCGGCGTGTCGCTCACCCAGGCGTCCTGCCGCTCCATGTTCTCGTGGAGTGCGTCCGCCGTGAGGTCGAGCATCGCGTCGTCGCCCAGGCCGATGTCGAGCTGACCCCACAAGGCGTAGGTGCGGTCCAGCGCGCCGTCGCGCTCCAGCCACACCTCCAGGCTGTAGGTCTGGTAGGCGAAGCCGCCCTTCTCCAGCGGGTAGACCTCCGGGATCCAGCCCCGCGCGAGCAGCACCTCCCGACCGTCGGCGAGCTCGAAGCGACGGAAGTCCTTGTGGAAGTCGTACCACCCGGACTCCAGGATGGAGAGTTCCTTGCGGACCTCCGCCACCGACCGCACCCACTCACAAGTGCCGGCCTCGAAGCAGTCTGTGTCGGTGCTGAACACGCGGCGGTAGTACACCGTGGTGTTCGACTCGATGCACACCTGGTTGGGCAGAAGCTGCACCTCGATCGCGCCCGCCCGACCATGCGTGCTGCGCCCGAACACCACAACACTCACCTGGGCCTCAGGATCGGCGCCCTCAGGCGGCACCACCTCCCCCAGCATGTCGTTCGGCAGGTGGGTGAGGGTGAACTCGCGCTTCGCCCGGTCTTCATTCGCCACATCCACGCCCTGGTCGCCCAGCTCGCGCTCCAGCACCTCCACCAGCTCCTGCACGCGCGCCAGCGGCTGCTCGGCGTCGCGGTAGAGCAGCGGCAGCACATCCGCCAGCGACGCCTCGTCGAGCGACGCGTCGGTGTCGCTGACATCATCCGTGGTCTCGTCGATCAGATCAGGCGGCGGCTTGCAGCCGAAGAGCGCGATGGAAAGCACCATGGGGAGCATCGGGAGGCCTCCGTCCACGCGACGATAGCGCATGCGGAGCCCCACCCACCAACAATCACTCGGCCGGCGGCCACGGGTCGGGGTTCCAGCCCTCCCACGGGCCCGCGGGGTCGTCTTCGGGCACGCCGAGCAGGTCGATGATCACGTTGCCTTCTCGGTAGTCGGTGGTGTACGCGAAGCGCCCGCCCCACTGAGCCTTCTCGAAGTCCAGGATCTCGAAGGTGCCGTCGGGACGGAACTCGTAGAGCCACCAGTTATCGGCGTCGTAACGGACCGATCCCAGCACGATGTACGGGAGGTCGAGCACCGCGGAGAAGTCGAGCCACGTGTGCATGTGGCCCACGTAGATGCCCTTGATCACGTCGCGGTAGGCCTCGATGATCGCGTAGATGTCGGGCCAGGGTCCCTCGGGGTCCTCGTTGTAGGGAACCTGCAGGAGCGGGTGGTGGAACACCATCACGCTCGGGTCGCCGGCGTCGAGCTGCTCGGCCATCCACGCGAGCTGCTCTCGGCCGAAGCTTCCCTTGCCCGTGTCGTAGAACGCATCCATGGGGTCGCCCCAGCTCGGGCCAAGCTGCGTGTTGCCCAGCAGAAAGCGCCAGCCCTCGTGCTCCACGGCCTGGTACGGGGCCTGCCCGAAGATCGACGCCTGCACTTCGTGGGCGAACTCACGGCTGTACTCGGGCACGTCGTAGTCGTGGTTGCCCCAGGTGTAGTGCACCGGCATGTTGAACCCCGACATGATCTCGTGGGCCCGCTGTGGGGCGCTGCCGTTGGTGGCGTAGGCTGCCACGTCGTCCCACTTGTAGGCCTGGTGGAACACGTCGCCGGCCATGAACGCGTGCGCGGGTGCGGGGTCGAGCGCGTTCACCTGATCGCGCACCGACATCATCCGGCGGCGGGTCTTGTAGATGCTGTCGGTGTCGAGGCCCGGCGACTCACAGCACTGGTAGTCGTCGCCGATGATGTGGGGATCCGCGAAGAACACGGCACGCCAGGGCTGAGGCTCGGTGTCGTCGGTCTCTCCGGCGTCGTCGCTGCCGACGGGTGCACCACAAGCCGCCATCAGCACCCCAACCGCCGTCCACCGCATTCCGACTCCCTGGCGCGCACGCCCGAAGCGCCCGCGTCACCCGGTCGAGGTCGGGTGGCCCCCTCCGACACCCAATCGTCGCGGGAGCTCAGGCCCTGACGGCAGCCCGCGCTGCCAGCTCGGCGGTCGCGAAAGCCGCCTGGAAGTTGAGGCCTCCGATCGGGCCCGTGAGGTCGAGCAGCTCGCCGAACACGTAGAGCCCAGGCAGCCGCTTCACCTCCATCGTGGTGCGCTCCACCTCTTCGAGCTCCAGGCCACCATCGGTGACCTCGGCGTGCTCCCAGCCCAGCGTGCCGGTGACCGGCACCTGCAGGCCCTTGAGCGTGTCTACGAGGCGATTGCGCAGCTTCGACGGCACCCGCGAGATCGCCGGGTTCAGCTCGGGCAGACCCGCCTGCTTCGCCACAGCCTCCAGCACCCGATCGGGCACCGACGGCGGCACCATTCGTGCCAGACGGTGCGCACCCGGCGCCCGCGCAGCCTCGGCCAGCCGCGCCCGCACCACATCCTGCGGCTCATCGGGAAGCAGATCGATCGCCAGCCGCCACCCCTCGATCTTCCCCTGGAGCGCCGCACGGGCCACCGGCGCCGAGAGGTCCATGGCGCCGGGACCCGAGAGCCCCTGGTGGGTGAACAGCACGGGCCGCGCACGTCGGCCCACCACCCGACCTTCAGGATCGAGCAGCCGCGCTTCCGCTTCCTGCACACTCACGCCCGAGAGCGCGTGCACCCAGCTCACCGGGCTCACCAGCGGCACGAGCGCGGGCACCGGGAGCGTGAGCGTGAGCCCCAGAGCCGTGAGCCAGCGGTAACCATCCCCGGTGGTACCCGTGGCTGGGTAGGACCGCCCGCCGGGGCACAGCATCAGCTTGGCGCACGTGAGGGTCTGGCCGCTCACGCTCACGCTCCAGCCCTCCGCTGTAGGCGTGACGGCCATCACCGGAGACGCCGTGCGCAGGCGCACGCCAGCCGCCTTCGCCCGGCGCACCAGCGCGTCGCGCACATCGAGCGCCTTCTGGGACTCGGGGAACACCTTCTCCAGCAGCGGCTCCTCGATCGTGGGCACGCCCAAGCCCTGGAAGACCTTGCGCACCGCGTGCGGGGGCAGCGTCTGGAGGGCCGGCAGCACGAAGCGCTCGCCCGCACCGAAGAGGCGAGCGGCCTGTCCTGCCCCGAGCGTGGTGGTGAGGTTGCAGCGCGTGCCACCACTCGCGAGCACCTTCGAGCCCGTGCGCTGGGTCTTCTCCAGCAGCAGGACGTCGGCGCCGCGCTCGGCCGCCACAGCCGCTGCCCACAGGCCCGCGGCACCGGCCCCCACCACGATGATCTGCGCCGTGAGCGTCATGGAAGCCGGCTCACGCACAGACGCTCACTCACCTTCGGGAAACAGCGCGGCGACGCACGCACCCAGGGGCCCGACGTCACAGTCCGTCCACACCGACACGCAGTCAGACACATCGATGTCGCCCGCCTCACAGGTGGGGTTCTCCCACCGCTCCACACACAGTGCCGCATCCGCGGGGTCGAAGGTCTCACAGTGGGTGCTGTAGCAGTCGAAGTAGGTCTGCACCGCGTCCAGGCAGCCCGCCTTGCCATCGAACTCCGCCTCCACAAAGGTGGGCGCGCAGTCGGTGGCGGCCGTGCAGTAGGCCTGGGCCGCCTGCTCACTGAAGCCCCCACGGGTCACACAACCCGTGAGGAGCACCAGGATCAGAGACGGCGGCAGGCGCAGGGACATCACCATCAGTAGGGGTGGACCACGATGCCGTAGCCACGCGAGATCACACCGCCGATGTCGAGGTACTCGGTCTCGGTCTGGTCGCCGGTCCAGGCCGACACGTCGCTGTAGATCCAGGCCGAGCTCGCGGAGTCCTCGAACACGTAGAGACGGTCGGTGCCGTCGCCCGTGAGCGCGATCGCTTCACGACCGCCCATCGTAGCCACCGACGACGTCGTGAGCGCTACCTCACCGGTGAAGGTCGAGGCGTTCTCGATCGCGTACAGGGCCGTGCCGTCCTTCGCGGTCTGGTTGCTGCCGATGTAGAGGCGATCGTTGCAGGCATCCACCCACAGGCCGGGGGAGCCATACACATCACCCGTGTCCTTGCCCCAGATCACGGTGCGGGTGGGCGTGACCACGCCCGTGAGGGTGGACGCGCCGTCGAAGCTGTAGAGCTCGTTGGAGTAGTCGCCCGACACGTAGAGGATGTCGGCCACAGGATCGAGGGTGATCGTGGACATCTGGCCGGCGAGTGACTTCGCCACGGGGAGCACGGTGCCGTCGGCGGTGCTGGCGTTCGCCACCACGAACACGCCCTCGTAGTTCGTGACGTACAGACGGTCGTTCGCTTCGTCCAGCTCCACGCCCACGTAGTATCCATCGGAGCCGTCCATCACCATCGTGCGCACCGGCGCCACATCGCCTTCCATGGTGCTCGCTGCTTCGAACACCAGCACCTCGGAGCTGGTCACGACGTAGGCGAGGTCGCGGCCCACGTCCACAGCGATGCCGTCGCTCTCGAAGTCCGCGAACCCGGTCGTCCTGCCCTTCACCACGCGTGGCGTGGCGGTGCCCTCATCGGGCGTCGCGAGCACGTCGTCGGTGATCAACACGCTGTTGTCGCCCCAGTTGGCCGTGTACATGCGCATCTTGGGCTCGCTGCAGCTGATGCGCACCTCGTCGACATCGGCGCCCTCGATCTCACCCTCGCCGTCGGAGACGCGGCAGGTCTGCGCCTTGCAGCTGGGCGGCGTGAGCACCTTCACGTCGTAGTCGTCGCCATCCTCGAGCGCGTCCTTGAACGTGAACGAGCCGTTCTTGTTGATCTTCAGCTCCTGGCCGCCGAGCTTGAGCACCAGGCCGTCGCCATCGAGGCCCGACACCGTGCCGCCCACGGTGAAGCCGTCGTCCTCCGTCTCGTCGGTCTCGTCGGTCTCGTCGGTCTCCCCAACGGTGTCGGTGTCGTCCGTCTTGTCGGTGTCGGTGGTGGCTTCGGGGCAGGCGGCAAGCGAGAGCGTGAGCCAGAGGGACACAGGGGTCCGAAGGGAAAGGGTCATAGGTCCTCCACGATTTTTGGCCTCTTAGCGCGGACAGCCCGTCTCGGACAGCCTCGCCGCCGTCGGGCCCCTGGCGATACGGGTCGTCGTCGCCCGTTGGAGCCCCCGTGCGCTTCCTGGTTCGCTGGTTCTTCCGCCTCATCCTGCTGCTGGTCGGGGTCTCCGCCGGGCCCCCGCTGCTGCTGCGCTACCTGGATCCGCCGTTCACCGGCACGATGCTGGAGCGCGCCTGGGCGGAAGAAGCCCGCACCGGCACCTTCACCTGGCCCACCTACCAGCCCGTTCCACTGGCCGAGCAGGGCAAGTGGGTGCCCAAGGCCGCCGTCTCGGGGGAGGATGGCTGGTTCTGGCAGCACCACGGCTTCGACCCGGAAGCGATCGAGGGCGCGCTCGACGCCAACGAGAGCTCCAGCCGCAAGCGTGGCGCCTCCACCATCTCTCAGCAGGTCGCCCGCAACGCGTTCCTCTGGCAAGGCCGCACCTGGGTCCGTAAGGGCCTGGAGGCCTACTACACCGTGTGGCTTGAGCTGGTCGTGCCCAAGGAGCGCATCCTGGAGGTCTACCTGAACGTGGCTGAGACCGGTCCGATGACGTTCGGGTTCGAGGCGGGTGCCCGCCACTGGTACGGCGTACCCGCCAAGGCGCTCACCTTCGACCAGGCCGCCCGCATCGTGGCGATCCTCCCCTCACCCAACCGCTACACCCCCGGTGCCCGCACCGAGAAGGCCCAGCTCATCCAGTCCAAGCCGGTGCCGTTCCCGGGTGAGCGGGGTTTCGGTCAGATGGAGGAGCGTGCCCAGGGGCGCTTCGGATGGGATGCCACCGTGCGCGTGATCGAGCGCCTGCGTGAGGAGTGAGCAGGCCGCA
The DNA here is from genome assembly GCA_964396405.1 of uncultured Enterobacteriaceae bacterium. Classification (GTDB taxonomy): domain Bacteria; phylum Myxococcota_A; class UBA796; order UBA796; genus JACKEO01. The sequence goes on along the minus strand of CAYNFK010000023.1, from coordinate 23,675 downwards.
GGAGGCTCACGCGTGAGCCCCTCGCGTGAGCCTCACGGTTGATCCTCACAGCGTCTTGAGGAACGTGATCAGGTCGGTCTTGTCGCCCGCCGACAGGATCTCCGCGCCCTCGCTGTCGAGCAGCATGCTGTCGTGGCCCAGCGCCGTGAGCCCCGCCAAAGACGTGTCGAAGTAACGCCGGCGCTCCTCCTTCCACGCGGCCGGCACGGCCTCGCCCACGGGGTAGCCCACGCACGCGTCATCGAAGTCGGTGGCGAGCACATCGGTGGGGCCCACCCAGAACTCCGACGGACGCTGATCCGCCGGCGAGAGCAGGGCGCACAGGGTCGGTACCGACTCGTGGTGCAGGTAGGGGTAGCGGGCCCAGATGCCTTCGAGAGGCGGCGGCACGTAGCCCTCCTGGGGGGTCACCACCGTGCCCGCCCAGGCCGAGATGGCGAGGTTGTTGAGGCCATCGGCGAACGAGCGCATCCCGTGGGCGCGCTGCAGGTCGGTGCCCACATCCATCACCGGCGTCTGCTCGTGGTAGGTCACCGCGGTGGTGGCGAGCAGGGCCTCGGCCGAGAGCGTGTCGGCACCGGCGCCGTCCCAGGCCTTCTCGTAGGTGCCGTGGCAGCTCGCACAGTGGCTCCCGTAGAGCGCCTGTCCGCGCTTCGCGGCCGCGAGGTCGATCGACTCCGCCGGGAAGTAGTCGGTCCAGCGGGGGGGCTCGGTGGCGAACACGGCCACGGTGAGCGTGTCGATCACGCGCTGGTTGGCCTCCATCCACGCCTCCAGCTCCTCCAGATCGGTGGCGCGGCCGAGCTCATTCCACAAGAAGTTCGTGAACACGGGGTTGCCCGACACAATCGACCCATCCGAGAGCCAGCGCGTCTTGTGCTTGAGGTTCCACCACACGGCCGGCTTGCTGTCGGCGATGTCGGTGTCGAGCGTGGACGGGCGCGGGTTGCCTTCCAGCGTCTTGTTGCGCGTGGCGTACGGATCCTCGTTGCGCCGCGCGAGCGCCAGCCCCACCTGGGCCAGCGCCGTGTCGAGACCCGCCACCTCGGGCACCTTCACGCCCACCGCCGGCAGGTTCACCTGCGTGCGCCGGAAGAGCTCGGTCTCGGTCTCGTCGGCCTCGGTGAGCGAAGCAAACACCTCCGCATCGATCGCTGGGAAGAACAGGGTGGCCAGGTGGAAGAACTCGTTGGCCCGGGCCTCACGGTTGGTCATGCCCACCACGCTGCGACCGAAGAACGAGGTGGCGTGGCAGGTGGCGCACGAGAACGTGAGCGCCTCACCCCACTGCGTGTCGATCACGCCGGCCCCCATCGGATCGCCCACCTCCCAGCCCGCGGGGATGTCGTACGCGTAGGGGTTCTCGGCCCCTTCGGAGGCCTGGTAGGGCGCGAGCCCGAGCCACGCATACATCTCGGGCAGCGTGCCAAAGCCCAGGCCCTGACGCGCCAGCGCCTGCAGCGGCGCGGCCTCCGCAGAGGCATCCTCCGCGAGCATGTTCGCCATCGGACGCCACGGGAGCAGCATGCCCGAGACCTCCACCGGCCACACGAACGCGTGTCCAAGGCCTTCGCGACGCACGGCCTCCAGCTCATCACCCAGGCCGTAGAGGTCCTTGCGGCTGGTGCCCGCGGGGATCGACGCGTCCTGCGACCAGTCGATGGTCTCGCTGTCGCACACACCATCCGCGTTGGCATCGAGGCCGCTCACGCACGTTGCGGGCTCGTCCACAGGGGTCCCGCAGGCCACGAGCACCAACACCCACGACGATGAACGCACAGCCACCTCCCGACGCCCGCCGAGAGCGGAGCCGCCGAATCCTACCCGACCCCGCCCCCTGCTGTCGTCAAGGACCGAACAGGACGTCACAGCGCTCGGCCCGCACATCCTCCAGCGTGCTCACCTCCGCATCGGCCGTGACGTGCAGCCAGCCTGTGCCCACCGCGGGCCAGGCCACGCCCTCCACCTCCGGTGCGCCGTCCGGAAGATCGCGCCACAGCGCCTGCAGCGTCGTCGCCAGGGCACGCTCCGCCGGCACGATCATCGGCGTGGTGCCGAACACGAACGGCAGCTCCACCCCGTGGTACGCGCCCAAGGTGGGGGTGATCGGTCGTGCCCGCTCGAAGAACAGGCCCTGCGAGACGATGCCTGCTGCCGACGTGGCGGCCAACAACCGTCTTGTGCCACACACGAACGCGAAGTCCCCGTAGAAAGCCTGGAAGGCCAGGGCATAGCTGCCGCCGTACGCAGAAGCCGGCCAGGTCTCCACGAGCAGGTCCACGGTGCGTCCTGTGGCCAGCGAGTAGGGGGCCAGCAGCAGCCTGTAGGCAGCCTCGGTGGGAACGGGCACGCCAGCCGCCAGCACCGACCCCTCGTCGGCATTCGCCGAGGCGTAGAACGGCACGTTGGGCAGGTCGCCTTTGGCGAGCGCATCCTCGAACGACCGCGGCAGCAGCTCGCCGTCGATCACGATGCTGTAGGCCTCGCCTTCGCCGAGCGTGCCCATGCGGCCCGGTGCGGTCGTCAGCAGCGTCTCCACCGAGAGGTCGCGCAGGCACACCAGCGGGTCGCTCGCTTCCTCACAACCCAGCACCCCCGCCAGCCGGGTTCCTTGGGCCTCACCCGGCTCGTTCAGCAGGGTGGTGGCCCCGTCCATCGGACGCCTCACCGCGGTGCACGGCGCCGACTGCGTGAGCACGGCGGCGTAGAGCCCGTTGGCCGCGGGGGACGCCCACAGCGCACACGACGAAAGCCCGCCCGCCGACTCGCCGAACACCAGCACCCGATCCGGGTCGCCACCGAAGCTCTCGATGTTCTCGTGCACCCACCGCAGCGCGAGCAGGCTGTCGCGCAGGCCCTGGTTGCCCGACACGCCATCGGGGTCTTCGTCCGAGAGCGCCGGGTGGGAGAAGAAGCCCAGCGGGCCCAAGCGGTAGTTGTGCGTGACGACCACGGCACCGTCCGCCAGCAGCGGATCCTTCGCGTACAGGTCCTGACCGCCCGACCCGTCCACGTGTCCGCCCCCGTGGACAAAGAACAGCACGGGCAGGTCAGCGGCCCCTTCGGGCCGGAACACGTTGAGCGTGAGGCAGTCCTCCTCACCGTCCCCACCCACAAGCTGACCGTCCTGGGTGCCGTTGGACTGAGGGCAGGCCGGGCCCACCACCGTGGCGTCCCGCGGTACTGGCCAGGGCCCGTGCGGAACAGGCCGGCGCCAGCGCAGGTCGCCGACCGGGGGCTCGGCGTACGGGATGCCGAGGAAGGCCTCACCCTTCGCTGTGGCTCGACCCATCACGCAGCCCTGCTGGGTGAACACGCCGTGAGGGGTGGTGAGCAGACAAGGCGACGGCACCACGGGCACGTCGGTGTCGGTGTCCGTGTCGGTGGGGATGTCGTCGCTCTCGACGTACTCGGAGTCCACCTCGCTGTCGGTGGGCTCGACGAGGTCGTCGGGGTTCGGCGCGGCGGGGCAGCCGAGGAGCGTGAGCGTGAGCGTGAGCGTGAGCCGCCTCACGGTGACACACCGGCCGCAGGTGCCGCCGGGTCGGTCTCGCGCTGGAACACCCGCCGCACCGTGATCGGCGCGGTGCCCTCCTTCTCCACCGTGAGCGCGAGCGTGAGCACCATCGCTCCTTCAGGGCTCACGGCGCGGTGACTCACGAGCCGGTACGGCGCGCCGTCACGGGTGGTGCCGCTCGCCTCGCCGTGGATCGCGCCCTCCTCGGTGCGCCGAAAGGCCACGGTCACCGTGCCCTCGGGCGTGGTCTGCTCCCGCGGCACGCCATCCAGCACGTACGTGGACTCCTGGTTGCGCACCGCAGACTCCATGCGCACGAGCACCGTCTCGCCGTGGTCCTCTACGACGTGCACCACCGCCATCCGCCGCGCGATGGCCCGCTCCACGGCCGACACCCCTTGTGCTTCCAGGAACGGATCGAGGTCCTCAGACGCCTTCTTGTCGAGCGCCCATCGTCCTGTGAGCCCGGCGGACTGTCCATACGCCAAGAGGCCTACCAGCACCCATCCCCACATCGCGACCCTCCGCAGTGCCCATCATGGCACAGCGGGGGTCACGCCGCCTTGGAACCGCGGCGACGGAAGCGCATGTAGACGTCGAACAGCCGGTGGTAGAACATCGGCTTGCTGTGCTCGTCCTTGGGCGCGTACGCGTCGCGCACGTAGGGCAGGTACATGCTGGTGCGCAGGCTGGCCCAGCCGGTCTTCGGCGAGGTCTGCACCCGGTGCCAGGCGCGGCCATCGTGCACCGTGAGGTCGCCGGGCCAGGTCTCCACCGCTACCTCACGATGATCCGGCTTGTGGGCCACGAAGTAGGGCTTGCGGAAGGCCATCTTGAAGAAGCCGTCGTTGTGCGTTCCCGGCAGGATGCGCAGGCCGCCATCCTCGGGCCGGATGCGGTCGAGGTGCAGGCCCACGTTGAGCATCGGGCCCGGCACCTTGCCGTTGTAGAACAGGTCGCGCATCGCGTCCGTGTGCCAGCCCAGGTTGGGCCGCAGGCTGCCTTGTGCGTTGAGGTAGCGGTTGAGCACGAGGCCGTCTTTCTCGCGCTCCCCGATGCGGGCGTCGTCGCCGATGAGATGACGCACCACCTCGAAGCGTGCGTCCTTGAGCAGCTCGGCCGCCCAGGAGGACTGCACCGAGAAGAAGCCGGTGCGCTGCAGGAAGGGCTTGCCTTCCGGGTCGTTGCCGAACCAGATCGGCACGCCGAACACCTCGGTGGTGTTCTCCATCACCACGCGCGCCTGCACCTCGAGGATCTCGGCCTGCATCCGCGCCACCTCGCCGACGGTGAGCACGCGGTCGAACACCACGAAGCCGTGCACCTCGAGCATCGCGCGCTGGAGCGGCGTGATCGTGCTGCCCAGTCGAAAGCGCGTGCTGAACGGCAGCGCGCGCACCCGCGCCTCGGCCTCGGACTTCGAGAGCGAGAGCAGGCCACTCTCATCGAAGGGAGCAGGCGGATCGTCGTTGCGGTCGGGCTGGACTTCGGGCGCGAGCGTGGCCATGGGCTCTCCATCCCACTCACCTAATCAAACGATTGTTTGAGTGCCACAAGCGGCTTCCCGCCGTGGTGCGACGCGCACGCGCGGTTGACGTCCGTGCACCTGCCATGCAGACTGGCCGATGGGTGCGTGCGAAGGAGGATTCCGTGCGAAAGTTCCCCATCATCGGTCTCGCGCTCGCCCTGCAGGCGTGCAGCAACGACCCCACGTGGTCGCTGCACGATGTGGACGCCGCCACGCCCACGTCCACCGTGCTCCCGTTCGGCCGGATCAAGCACCTGCCCGACGACGACCCGCGGGCCTCAGGCCCCCACTGCGCGGGCTGCCGCGTCTTCGTGCGGCTGTGGAATGCCGACGATGAGGGCATGAGCGGGTGGTCCTTCGAAGCCGAAGACCCCACGATGGTCACGGTGAGCGCCGGCACCGACGTCGTGACGTCAGCCGACCTCACGCTGCAGTTCCTGAAGCCCGGCGCCACCACCGTTCGCGCGATCGATGACCGCGGGGAGCTGCGGGCCGAGCTGCCTGTGTCCTCCGAGGAGGTCGCCAGCTACCGGGTGGTGCCCTGGCCGGATCTGCGGCTCACCGCGGCCGATCACGAGGTGCTCGACGATCGCCTCACCGTGGTCGCGGGGTCCAGCCACTGGGGCAGGGAAGCGCCCGCGTTCGGCGTGCAGTGGCTGGACGGCGGCGGCAGCCTGATCACGGGGATCGGTCTGCTTCGGGTGGAGCCCGAGCCCACCCCGGTTGCGGCCACGTCCACCGACACCGGCCTGGTTCAGGAGCAGCCCACGTCCCCCACGCTCACGATCTCCGACGGCTCCTGGCGACAGGCCGAGGTGATCGCGGTGCGGGGCGTAGACGCGCCCGGCGGGCCCTACCCGTACCGGGTGCTGGCTGCAGATCGACCGATGGGCACGCTGGACGTCCACGTGGTCGACTCCGCCGACGCCACCACCTTCGAGGTGATCTCGCGCGAGCTGCAGCGCCCCTCGATGGAGCGGCCGATCACCGTCCTGCTCTCGCGCGTGCGCACCGCCGACGGACACCGCGTGCTCGGCGCGCCGGTGCGCTGGAGCTGGGAGGAGGAGGTGGTCGACGCCGCGGGCGTGGCCTTCTCCGGCTCGGGGGACAGCGTGAGTGTCGCCGCGACGCTCACGGGCACCTCCCAGTCGGCCACCGCGAGCGCGGCGGGACAGCTCGTGGACACGATCCAAGACTGGCAGGACGAGCAAGACGTGCCCTTCAGCTGCGGAAGCTACAGCAGCTGCTCCCAGGGCGGCTCGGGCGCGCTCGGCGCGTGGTCGGTGCTGCTCGCGGCGGTGGTCGGGATGCGGCGGCGGTCGCCCCGATGAGGCGACAGGGGGGCAACTTGGGGAGCCCACGTTGTGAACAGCCGGCGCAACGTCGACGCGGGGCCGTGGTTCGCTGGTCCGTGGGGACGGCGATGGGCACCTTGGCGGCGTGCGCGGCCACCCAGGGCCCACCGGCCGACGTCGACACCGAGGTTGAGACGGACGGGGACACCGAGATCGAGACCGATGTCGAGACCGACGTGGACACCGACACCGACGGGGCGACCGACGACACCGAAGTGTCCACCGACGACACCGACGTCTCGTGTGCCTCCACCCTCGAGGTCCGAATGCGCATCTGGGACGCCGGTCAGGGTTGCTTCACCGACTTCACCACACGACCGATGTGTGCGGACTGGTGGTCGGACTTCGACTTCACGTCCGAAACCGGCATTTCTTGCGCGGAGGTGGTGAGGGTCCATCTCATGGACGACGGAACCTGCTTTGTGATCCCCTCCGATTGCGGCGGGGGCCCGGCCGGAGTCTACTACGACGACCCTGCGCTGGACTTCCACTGCGTCGCCGACCCCGCCTGCTGCAGCGATGAGCGGCTGAACGATGGCCCGTACTGCCCGTAGTCGGCGTACGGCCCTCTCGGGCAAGCAAGCGCTCGATGGAGCGGCAAGGGCCAGCCGATCTAGGTCGGACATCGGCCCGCGGGGACGCTACGTTCACACCTCACCCTTCGGGCACCGTCGACCACGGGAAGTGCTCCATGTCAGACGCTGCGCCGTCGATGCTCACCCTGCTGCTCGCCGCGTGCGCGGCTACCCAGGGCCCGCCGGCCGACCTCGACACCGACGTTGAGACGGACGCCGACACCGATGTCGACACCGACGTCGAGACGGACACCGACGTCGACACCGACGTCGAGACCGACACCGACACCGAGGTCGAGACGGATGTCGACACCGACGTGGAGACCGACACCGACGGGGCCACCGACGACACCGACGCCTCGTGTGCCTCCACCGTCAATGTGGAGATGAGCGTGTGGGACACGGTCCGCGGCTGCTGGGGGCCGGCGACTGCCCGGCCGATGTGCGCAGACTGGTGGGCGGACTTTGCGCACATCGGCGACTCCGGCACCTATTGCTATGAGATGACGCTCATGCATCTCGCGGTCGACGGGACCTGCTTCCTGCTCCCCTCCGTGTGCGAGGGCGGTCCCGCCGGCTTCTACTACAACGACCCGGCGCTTGCTACGACCTGCGACGCGGACCCCGGCTGCTGCACCGAAGAACGCTGGCAAGGCGATCTCTGCGAGTAGCGGGACAGCCCGACGACATCGGAAGGTGCCGATGGGCTCCCCGACGGTTTCCGCGTCCTGCCGATCGATCCCAGACATCGGGTCTCGGAGGCGCTACGATCTCCCCAAGCCTTTCGGACACTCAAGTCCACCGGAAGCAGCTCGATGTCACACGCCGCGCCGTCGATCCTCACCCTGCTGCTCGCCGCGTGCGCGGCTACCCAGGGCCCGCCGGCCGACACCGGCACCGAGGTCGAGACGGACACCGACACCGAGGTTGAGACGGATGTCGAGACCGACACCGACGTCGAGACCGACACCGATGTCGACACCGACACCGATGTCGACACCGACGTCGAGACCGACACCGACGTGACGACCGACGACACCGACGTCTCCTGTCTCTCCACTGCCAATGTGGAGATGAGCGTGTGGGACACCGTCCGCGGCTGCTGGGGGCCCCTGGCTGCCCGGCCGATGTGCGCGGACTGGTGGTCGGACTACGACCTGCCCGGGGACTCCGGCCACCACTGCTACGACATGACCGCGGTGTACCTCCTGGAGGACGGCACCTGCTTCAAGACTCCGGTGGTCTGCGAAGGTGGGCCTGCCGGGAGCCACGGCAACGACCCGGCCCTCGCCTCGACCTGCGACGCAGACCCCGGCTGCTGCAGCACCGAGAGATGGTACGATGGCCCGAACTGTGAGTGATGCGCGCCCAAGCCCGTGAGCCTCACGGCTCACGCCACCGCCTGGGTCAGACCCGCGCAAGAGGCTCCCTCGTCCGCCGTGTGCGATACTGCCCCCATGCGCCACCTCATCGCCCTGCTGACCGCCGCCGCGTGCACCGCCCCCGAGCCCTCCTGGGAGGCCCCGCCGCCGCCCTACGAGCTCGCCCTCGCCGTGCCGCCGCTGGTGGTGGCGAAGAAGGTGCAGGTGGAAATCCGCGGCGCGGAGCCGTTCGCGGCGGTGCACCTGGTGGCCACTGCGGCGGGTGAGGGTCGCGGCCCGTGCCTGCGCGCGCTGCGCGGTCGCTGCCTGGATCTGGTGCGGCCGCAGCTTGTGGCTTCCGGCAAGGCCAACGCCAGCGGCTTCGCCGTGCTCGACGTGGCCGTGCCCGCCCTCGACGAGGCCCTTCCGATCACGCTGCAGGCTGCCACCACCGGCTCGTCGTCGTCTCGGCTCTCGGCTCCGCTGCTGGCGGTGCTGCAGGTCTCCAAGCGCCAAGACCGCGGCGTGTGGTTCTGGCGCGACAGCAGCGACCCCTGGGGTGCGGCCGCCGTGGTGGGCAACAGCGGCCTGGAGAACGCCGCGATCGCGCGCCTGCTCTGCTGGGGTGTGCGCCGGGTGTACGCCTCCTACGACTACGACAGCCCCACCTGGGAGGCCGACGTCGAGGCCTGGCACCTCAAGCTCCACAGCTACGGTCGCACCGTCGACCTGCTGCTCGCCGAGAACACGTGGATCGACAGCGCCACCTGGCCGAACCTCCAGACCAAGCTGCAGGAGCGTCTCGTCGACTACGAGGCCGGCGCTGTCGCTGGCGGTCACTACGACGGCGTGCACCTCGACATCGAGCCCCACGCCCTGCCCGGCTGGTCGAGCGCGTCAGCCGCCGACAAGCGCCAGGATCTGAACGATCTGCTCGCCACCTACCAGATGGTGCGCACCTGGCTCGACGCCAACGGCCACGCCGCCACCCCGCTGCACGTCGACATCCCTGTGTGGTTCGACAACCTGCCTCCCGCCCTGGGCGGCACCGGCAGCGTGGGCTGGGCCAGCGTGGCCGATCGCGACCAGTGGTTCGCCGACGTCGATGCCACCGTGAGCCGTGTTGTGCTCATGGCCTTCGACCGCACCTCGGTGGCGAGCGTGCAGACCGGCGTGAGCTGGGAGGTCGCCGCGCTGGGCGGCACCGCGCGGGTGGCCCTGGAGGCCGACATCGGCCCAGGCGCTACGTGGCCAAACCTCGGCGCCTACGTGAACGCCATGTCGGGCGTGGAGGCTGGGGTGGGCTGGGGTCGACCGGTCGACATCCAGAGCTTCAGCCTGTTGGCGCCGCTGTGGGGGCCGTGAGCGGGCGGGTGGCGACTCCCCCCTGGGCCCCCTGAGCTTGCCGGGAGGCCCTGTCGGGATCCACCACTGGCCCATCCGTCCAATTTCTGATACTGTCCACGAGTCGTAGACAGGACCAATTATTGGACACTCTCACGCAAGAACACGACCTCCTCCATCGCGCCCTCGCGTCGTTGAGCGTCCACGACATCGACGCACGCGTCCTGCCGTCGGGACCCCACACCACCCACGACGGCGATGGTGACGCTCAGATCGAGGTCACCTGGGCGGGTCGCACCACCCCTTTCGTCGTCGAGGTGAAGCGGCTGGTCCGCCCTTCCACGGTCGCAGCCGTCGTCGACCGCATGCGCGCAAGCCGTTCGACCCTACCCGTGATCCTGGTCAGCGAGTTCATCTCCCGGGAGACAGCCGAGCTGCTGAGCCGCCGGGGCATCCAGTTCATCGACGCCGCAGGCAACGTGCACATCGCCACGTCCGACCTCCTGATCTTCGTCACGGGACGCAGCCCGGCCCCTGGCACAGCCTCCGCACGCCACGACCGCATCGGGCGCGCAGCGCTCCAGACCATGTTCACGATCCTGCGCGCACCGGCAGCAGCAGGCCTCTCGGTCCGAGAGCTCGGCGAGCGAGCCGGAGTGAGCCACGGTGCTGCGGCCACCGCTCTGCGCGCGTTCGACCGACGCGGCTGGATTCGCCACGCAGGTCGCGACGGCTACAGCTTGGTTGCGCCGGAAGCCATGTTGTCGGCGTGGCTGCACGGGTTCACGGACCAGGTCCTCGCCTCGCTAGAACTTTCACGCGCGACGCACCCCGGAGCCGACACCTTGAGGACGTGGTCGGCGAGTGTGCTGGATCAGTTCTCGCCCACCGTCGGACTCCTGGGTGGTGAAGGGGCCGCTGAGGTCGCAGGCAACAACATCCGTGGTGCCTCCGCGTCCGTGTACGTGTGTCGTTGGGACGCCGCCACGATGAGGAGCTTGAGGCTCGCTCCCTCCCCCACGGGGGCCATCTCGGTTCGCCCCATGTTCGCTCCCAACCTCCACGACCCGGATGACCCGCGCCTCGTCGATCCCTTGCTCGTGCTCGGAGAGCTGTCGGCCATCCCCGACGAGCGCCTCGACGCGACACGCGCCTCGTTGCGAGCGGCGATCACGGCCCGATTCACGCGGTGATCGATCCCACGCTGAGGCTTGTGGCATCCGACCTCGCTACGGTGGCCGCAGGCGTGGACACGCAGGTGCTCTTGGTGGGCGCGTACGCGCGAGATCTCTGCCTCGGTTCCACCAACGGCTCCACCCGGGCGACGAACGACGCCGACTTCGCAGTGATCCTGAAGAGCTGGGACCGTGTTGACGCGTTCTTCTCCGCCTGCCTCGGTCCATTTCGCGACGTCGATCGTGCCGAGCTCAAGATGTACCATCGGGACTCGGGACTCAAGGTTGACCTCATCCCCTGCGGCGAGATTGAAGCCCCGCCGGGCACCCTCGTCCTCCGGGGGTCCGTCCGCACCCTCAATGTTGTGGGGCTCCTCGAGTGCTTTGACCACGGCGTCTGCCTCGACCCTCAGATCTCCGAAGTACTTGTCCCGCCCCCCGCGGGCTTCCTCATCCTCAAGCTGCTCGCCTTCATCGATCGCCGCGAGCGGCGAGACCTGCGGGACTTCGGTTGGGTGCTCGGCGGCTTCCCGGTCGACGGAGACCGAATCTGGACCGACGAGCGGCTCATGGAGGCCTTTGCCGACAGCACCCTCACCTACGACGATGTCCCCCACTGGCTGGCCGGTCGTGACATGGTGGCCAAGTTCGCCCCCGACACGGTCACGCGGTTCGTGGCGGCACTGGACAGTCTGCTGCAAGAACGGGCGGAACTCAGAAGCCTGGTCGTCGACCACATGGCAGGACTCGTGGCGGACGAACGCGTGGACCGGGCGGATCGCGCACTTCGGGTCCTGCGGGAGGCGTGCAGTGCACCGCCTGGGTGAGCGGTGCGCTGGTAGCCCCCGAACCTCACAACGCCCACAGCGCCCCATGGGACCGAACCCAGACCCCGCCCTCCGCCACCCACGGCCCGGCCAGCGTGCGGTCCCCCACGCCAAAGCGCGTGACCTCCTTGAGGTCGCCGTCGAGGACCACGAAGGTCCCGTCCAGGCCCTGGACCCAGAGCTGGTCGCCCACCACCAGGGGAGAGGCCCAGACCTGCCCGAGCCCCGCAAGCTCGAGCTCGACGCCCACGGCTCCGGAGTGACGATCGATGGCCACAAGATGGCCGACGTTGTCGACGGCGACGACACGATCGCCAAACACCACAGGCCCCGCGTAGAAGCGGTCCCGTGAAGCGAGCGCCACGTCAATGTGCGGGGTGGCCACCACACGGTCGCCCTCCCGCACCAGCCTCAACGCGCGGGCCGAGGCGCGAAAACCACGCGCGGGCGTCGCCTGACCGCCCACCCACCACACAAGGTCACCATCCACCACGGGCGCGTTGAACCAAGGATGCTGGGAGAGCCCTGAAGCGAGCACCACGCCATCCGAGGCCCGCACCACCTCCCCCGCGGGCGTGAGGACGACCGCCAGTCCCCCCACCTCCATCGCCGTGGGCGAGCCGTAGTCGGACCAGCTCGGGCCGATCCAGCGCGGACCTCCTGTGGCCGCATCCAGCCCACGCAGCGTGCCGTAGGCCACCACGAGCATGTCGCCGACCAGCGTGGGCGACGCGGTGGGCACGCCGTCGAAGAAGGCCAGCGGGGTGCTGTCGGGCCCCAGCCACTGCGCCCACACCAGCGCGCCGTCGCGGCCGTGGCACGCCACCACCCCGTTCCCGAGCTGCACCCAGAGGTGGACGCCATCGGTCACCGGCGTGGGTGCCGTCCAGCCGTTGTGTACATCGGCCGGCAGCGTGAGCCACGGGCGCATCGCCTCCACGGCGGCCTCATCGGCGGCGAGCGCCGCCCGCGCCGACGCCAGCTCCGCCTTCGCTGCAGCGTCACCCGATCGAGCGCGCTTCGTGAGGGGTCCGAGCGCCTCCCGGCGCGCGTCGAGGCCTTCCGCCGCCGCTTCGGCAGCCTCGACCCGCTCGCGCAGCGCAGGGTCCGAGGGCACCACAGCGAGCACCGGGTGGCTGGCGCGCCAGTGCTCCACGCCCGTGCGGGCGTCCACGCACAGCACCGTCGCGGGGTCCTGGGTCACACACACGTCGTCGCCAAAGGCCACCACGCTCGCGTTCCCAGGCGCGTCCAGCGGCAGCTTCCACCGAGGCTCACCCGTGGCGGGCGGTTGTGAGGCTGCGCCGGGCACCTGCCCGCTGCCGTCGATGCGAAACCCAGCCGCGAGCGCGGTCCCTACCAGCAGTGCGAGCATCACGGCACTCCCCCCACGCATCTACGCACGAACCGGGGCGCTGTTGCACCCTGCGTCACCGGCGCACCCACGCACCCAGCCGCCGCACCGCCTCGTGCATGTCGGCCTCCGCGCCGGCGAAGCTCAAGCGCACGAAGCGCCCGCCGTCCACGCGGTCGAAGTCCACACCCGGCGTGATCGAGAGACCGGTGGCCTCCAGCAGCTCCGCGCACCACGTGAGGCTGTCGTGCGTGAGGTGGCTCACGTCCACGTAGAGGTAGAAGGCGCCGTCGGCCGGGGCCACGCGCGTGAGGCCCATGGCAGCGAGGCCGTCGAGGAGGATGCGGCGGTTGCGGGCGTAGCGCTCCACGTGCCCGTCGAGTTCATCGCGGCTGTCGAACACGGCCACGGCGGCGCGCTGAGCGAGCGTGGGGGCGGCGATGGTGAGGTGCTGGGCCAGGCGCTCCACCGGGCGCACCAGCGCGGGCGGGAGCACCAGCCAGCCCAGCCGCCAGCCGGTCATCGACGGGTACTTCGAGAAGCTGTTCACCACGATGGCGTCTGCGTCGTAGGCGAGCGCGGTGACCGCCTTCGGGCCGTAGGTGAGCCCGTGGTAGAGCTCATCGGAGACGAACCACGCGTCGTGCTCCTTGCACCAGGCGGTGAGCGCCGCCATGCGGTCGGCGTCGAGCATCGTGCCCGTGGGGTTCGAGGGGCTGCCCACCACGAGCGCATCGAGCGGACCGGCAGCATCGAGGCAGGCCGGGGTGGGCTGAAAGCCCGTGGCCTCGCCCACCGGGATCTCCACCGGCACCATGCCCAGCGTGGACAGGATGTTGAGGTAGCCGGGGTAGCCCGGGCGCGTGACGCCCACGCGCGCGCCCAGCTCGAACGCAGCAAGGAACGCCAGCAGGAAGCCGCCGGACGAGCCGGTGGTGATCACCACCCGATCGGGGCTCACGTCGACGCCATAGGTGTCGCCGTAGTGCTGGGCGATGCGCCCCCGCAGGACCGGGTCGCCCACAGCGTCCGTGTAGGGCAGCAGGTCGCTGGCGAGCGCAGCCTGGGCGGCCGCGAGCACCTTGGACGGCGCGCCGGTGCTGGGCTGCCCGGCCGCGAGGTGCACCACAGAGCGGCCGCTCGCTTCCAGGGCTCTCGCCCGACGCAGGTTGTCCATCACCAAGAACGGCGCGACATCACCACGGGCGGAAGGCTTGCGGGCCATGGGGGCCTCCAGGCCCGAGCCTTAAGCGCTCGGGCCTGGGTTGGGCAGGACGGGAGGGGCCCGTCCGCCGGCCGCTCAGTCGAGCATGCTGTTGAGCTTGGTGCGAACCGCTTCCTTGGTGTCGCCGAACCTCTCCACGATGATGCCGTGGAGCTTGTCGGCCGAGCCCTCGGCGCGGAGGATGTCGTCGTCGGTGAGCTCGGCCCACGCGCGCTTCGCGCGGCCCTTGATCTGCTCCCACTTGCCCTTGGCCTGGTCTTCGTTCATCGGTAACTCCTACAGGTTGATGAATGCGCGAGCGGTGCGGGGGTCGTTGGGACCCTCGCACCGTAGGAGGTCAGTCGTTCGCGAAGCCGAAGCACGCGGGAGCGGCCTCGAACACCATGCAGGTGGCGAACTCGGTGCAGGAGAGGTCCACGCACTCCATGATCTGCGTGTTGGCTTCGGCCTGCTGGTCGTTGCCGCAGTTGTTCTCGATGTCGCTCCGACACTCCGCGATGCAGTCGCTGGTCTCGGAGTCCGTGGGGTCGGCTTCGGCACACGCGGCCGACTTGGAGCAGTACTGCGCGCAGGCGGTCTGGGAGTCGATGTCGGCGGCGAGCTCGCACGCCGCAAAGGTGGGCATCGCGACCATCATCGCGAGACCGACGGTGCGCGAAGCGCTGATCCAGAAACGGTTGGACTGGGACATGGGGACTTCCTGGGTTGTGGCGTCGACAGCCCCAAGGATTGGGAGAGGCGACGCCGAGAGAGGGGTGGGCCGAGCGCAGTCGTGGCCGAGTCCACACCCCCCGGGGACGTCGAGGGGTCGGGACGTCGGATCCGGGGTTGTGGGCTCGCTGCCTTCGCACACGTTCGGCCCGTCTCTCCAGTACGCCGAGCCTGCGCGCAACCCAAAAAATAGCTGCTGGGGCACCGGATCCCTCGACCCTGTGCGGATCCGATGGAGCAGGCTCAGGCCCCCCGAATGACCCGGACGAGCGTGAGGACCACGGCGATCACGATCAGGACGTGAACGAACCCGCCCATGGTCGTGCTCGTGACCAAGCCGAGAACCCAGAGGATGAGGAGAACGAGCGCGATCGTATAGAGCAAGACTTACCTCTCAGTCGGACGCGCTGTGCGTACGTGCACAAAGGGTAGGGTGTTCGTCGTCGATTTCGAAGAATGGTGACCGTTAGCGACATTCTGGCTTCGGCCATCGACCCCACGCGCTTCCCCATCCGGCGACTGAGTTGTCAAGAGAGTTGGGATCACGAACAGGAACACCTATGTGCAACGATGCTGGAGCCTTGCTTGACCCGAACGTCCGCCGCGTCCCCCTTCGGATCCGCCTCCAGGCTTATGAAGATCGTTGCCATCCTGGTGGGGCTGGGCCTGCAGATCGCTTGTGTGTCGGGCGGCATGCACCAGCTCGCGAGCCCCCGCAGCGTGCAGGACATGCAGACCATCCTGGACGACCTGGCGGTCCACGAGCAGGTGGGCCGCGTGGTTCAGGAAGTGGTCGACGTCGCTGGCCGCAACGTGCCCGCGGACACCCTGTGGGTGGATCGCGTGAACATCGAGAGCCGCAACATGACCGTGCGGGCGCTGCCAGCCCTCGCTGCGCGCGGGATCGTGCCCACCCCGGACGACGAAGACCGCATGCGCGCGGCCGTTCACCGTGCCCTGTCTCGGCTCGCAGCCGAGGTGCCACCGCCTTCGGATCACCGCGTGAGGACGGTGCTGGCTCAAGCGCTGGCAACTGGCGTTGGTGAGCCGCTGCACTTCGACCTGATCGACGTGCTGCACGAGGAGCTCGCCACCCAACCCGAGCCCGCCATCGCCACCGTGATCGCCGGCCCCGTGCCCTTCGCGCGCGTGATGGGGCGTGAGTTCGCCCTGGGGCTGGTGGACGGGCTCTCCAGCGCCGACCCCGCCATCTTCCACCGCTTCCTCGCCACCGAGCGCTCGGCCTTCGGGAACTCCACCGAAGCCACGCTGCAGGGGTGGAGCGTGAGCTTCTGGTGGACGATCACCGCGCTGCTGTTCGCCGGGCTCGTGGTGGCCTTCCTCGTGCGCCGCGACATCCTCCTTCACCGCAAGAACGCGCTCACGCTGCGCTTCTTGGCCGGCACGCTCCGCGCCCGTGAGGCCGACCCTGCGATGCGGGAGCTGCTGAGCGCACTCGCCGATCCCGCCGACCCCCGCGCGGGCCGTCACCTGCAGGACTTCGCCGAAGATCGACCCAACCCGCCAGCTCCCGAAAACACGCCGTGATCACCCATCGACACAGCCCGTTGCGTTGACGTAAGCTCCCGGCCGCGCCGGAGTCCCCTTGCGAACCGCCTCGTTCACGATCCTGCTGCTCGCCTGTGGCGGCGGCCTCGAACTGCAAGAGAACGGCGTCTACGCCAAGGTGGTCTACGACCCTTCCGCTGGCACGATCCCGCTGCCCAACGACCTCGTGCGAGACGCCGAGCAAGGCCGCTTGGCCCCGCCCACCCGTGAAGGCCAGACCGACGCTGAGCAGGCCCAGACCGCCTGGCTCAACAGCCTGGACGCTTGGGGCACCACGGTGCCTGGGTCGTTCCGGCTGAGTGAACCCGTGGATCCGGCGTCGGTGTCGTTCAACACCGTGCGCGTCTACCAGGACACGAGCCCGCCCACGCGGGTGGTGGGGGTGACGCTGACCGTGGCCGCGGACGGGCGGTCCGTCGGACTCGAGCCGCCCGTGGGTGGGTGGGAGCCCGGTGGGAGCTACGCCGTTGCGGTGATGGGCGGAAACCTTGGCGTGAAGACGCTCGACGGTCGCGCCTTCGGGCCCGACATCGCGATGGGCTACCTCCTGGCCGAGGACCGCCTCGACGACCCTGCCCACGAGCGCGCGTTCCCGGGAGCGACGCGCAAGGAGCGGCTCGAGAGCGCAGCGGCCCTGGAGCCCACCCGCGTGGAGGTGGACGCCTGGCTCGATCGCCTGGGCACCGGGCTGCCCCGCAC
Organism: uncultured Enterobacteriaceae bacterium; assembly: GCA_964396405.1. Classification (GTDB taxonomy): domain Bacteria; phylum Myxococcota_A; class UBA796; order UBA796; genus JACKEO01. Next base: position 6,435 of record CAYNFK010000023.1, on the reverse strand, counting down.
GGACGTGGCGGCCCTCTGGTCCTTCACCGTCTCCGACCGGGTGGAGCTCGCGATGGACCGCGCGAGCCAGCGCGTGCCCGTGCCCTTCGACCTGCTGATCGACCCCGCCACGGGCTTCGTCGACCTCTCCCCGGCGGCCGACGACACCCCCCTGGAGGCCGAAGCCAAGCTCGTGGCCAACACCTTCCGCGGCTTTGCGCTGTCGGCGAACCCGCTGTTCGAGTTCACGGACGGCATCGATCCAAGCACCGTCACGTCCGAGACCGTGCAGCTCTGGGACCTCTCGCCGAGCCCGCGCCGCCTGGCCAACGGGGTGCGCGTGATGGCCGAAGAAGGGGACGCGGGCTGCCGGCGCGCCCCGTACGCCGTGGACTGCAAGCACGTGTTCGTCGTGCTGCCCGACGACCACGTTCCCCTCGATCCGGGCCACCCGTACGCGATCGTCGTCACACGCGGCGTGCTGGACCTGCAGGGACGCGAGGTGGTTCCGATGGCGGCCGGTCACTTCGTGGCCGCACCCCATGCGCTGGCGGTGGATGGTGTGAGCCGCGTGAGCGCACTGGATGACACCACGGCCAGCCGCCTGGAGGGCGTGCGTCGCACCGTGTCCCCGCTGCTCGATCAGCTCGACCGCAGCACGGTGATCGCGGCCTGGCCGTTCACCACGATGGATCCCCTCCCCGACCTGCGCGCCGCCGCCCACCTGGCCGAGACCAGCGGTCAACGAGCGCCGGTGCGGGTGCACTGGAAGCGCCCCGCTCAGGCCGTGCTCGCCGACGACGCCATCGGCGACCTGTTCCCGGGCGCGCTCAACCCCGGACCCGCGCTGTACACGGGTCGCACGGCCAACGTGAAGCAGGTGGTCTCCGGCACGATCCAGGCGCTCGACCACCTCGACCCCGTCACGCGCCGCTGGGTGGAAGAGCCCACGCTGCGGGAGCTGCCCTTCTGGGCGATCGTTCCGGAGGGCTACCTCGCCGAGCGCCCGCTCCCGGTGATCGTGTTCGGGCACGCCATCGTCACCGACCGCCGCTTTGCGCTGATGGCGGCGAGTGAGCTGGCCGACCGCGGCTTTGTGGTGATCAGCATCGACTGGCCCTACCACGGCGAGCGCCTCGCTTGTGTGGACGCGAGCCTCGTGGCGGTGCCCAACTTCCTGCCGGACGCGCTCCAGGTGCTCACAGGCCTCTCCGATCCCCTGCTCTACTTTCCGCCCTGCGAGAGCGGCGCCGAGGCCACCTGCGCCTCCACCGGCGGCTGCCTGGATGCCCGCGGCCGCCCCGAGCCCTTCAGCAGCTTCCCGATCATCGACATGCAGCCGGTCTCCGGTGCCGCCTTCCTCGACATGAACGACCTCCCCCACATCCCCGACCACTTCCGCCAGGCCTTCGCCGACCTCTCCACGGTGATGCACAGCCTGCGCACCGAGCCGTGGGACACCGTGCTCCAGCAGCGCATCGACACCACGAACGTCTCGTTCTTCGGCCAGTCCTTGGGCTCGATCATCGGCGTCACGTGGGTGGCGGCCCGCGACGACATCGACAACGCCGTGTTCAACGTGCCGGGCAGCAACCTGGTGGACCTGTTCCGCACTTCCACCTACTTTCGGCCCCAGATTGAGGCCTACTTCGAGCGCATCGCCGTGCCTGAGGGCACCTACGAGCACGCCCGCCTGGTGGCGGTGGCGAAGTGGATTGTGGACAGCATCGACCCGCACAGCGTGGCGCACGTCTACAGGGACCGGGACTTCCCAGGCCTCATCCAGATGGACAAGGTCAACGACGAGCTGGGCGACCTCATCATCCCGAACCCCACCACCGAGAACCTCGCGCGTGTGAGTGGGATGGAGCTCATCGCGTACCCGTCGGCCCTGCACGCCGACCTCATCGTGCCCATCTTGGGCGACGCGATGCTGGAAGACGCAGGCCGTCACTTCGGGCGCACCCCCAAGTGACCCTCACGGCGCTCACGATCCTCACGGTCCTCACGCCTCACGCTCACGCTGGCGGCTTTGAGGTGATGCAGCAAGGGGCCGCAGCCGGCGGCACCGCCCACGCCGGCACCGCGCTCGTCGATCGCGCGGAGTCCGCGTGGTTCAACCCCGCCGCCCTCACAGACGGTGCTGGACTGCGGCTGGGCTTGGGTCTCTCGGTGGCGAGCAGCACGATCACGGGCACCTCACGCCCCGACGCCGCGCTTCCCGCCTGGCAGGCCTCCACCGCCACGCCCCTCGGGCTGCCGCCGCACGCGTACCTGTCGTACGCCCAAGGCAGCTGGGCCATCGCTGTGTCGGCCAATGCTCCGTTTGGTGGCGGCATTCGCTGGCCTGAAGACTGGCCGGGGCGCTTTGAGTCCCTGGAGTCTCGCCCGCTGTTCTTCCGGGTCGCCGGCAACGTGGCCTACCGCATCGGACCCGTGGCGCTGGGTGCCGGCGTGCACGTCGACACGGGTGGGCTGCTGATCGCGCGCGCCACCGACCACGTCACCGAAGAAGGCCGCGCTACCCTCCAACTCCGCAGCACCGGCGTGGGCGGCGACGGCTACCTGCACGCCCGCATCGGGGCCCACGCCACCCTCGGGGCCTCGTACAAGAGCCGCACGGCGCTCGCGATGCTGGGCGAGGCCGACTTCGACGTCCCCCCTGCATTTGGCGAGCGCTACCCGGACAGCCAGGTGTTCGCGCCTTGGATCCTTCCGGATCGCGCAGCCCTGGCCTTCGCCTGGAACGAAGAAGACTGGGGCACCACCGTGGAGGTGGGGCTCACGGTGTGGGGCGTCAACAACGTGCTCGCACTCGACTTCGAGGACGAAGCCATCGCCGACACCGATGTGCAGAACCAGTGGCGAACGGCCGCCGTGCTGAAGGCGGGGGCCTGGGGTCAGCTGCACGACCTCGTGACCCTACGCGGTGGCGTTTACCTGGACGGCATCCCTGGCGCGCCGGCCAACCCGGCCTACCTCTCCCCATCGTCACCCGACAGCCCGCGCCTGGGCGGCACCCTGGGCCTTGGCATCACGGCACATCGCTTCGTGCAGCTCGACCTCTATGGCGAGGGGTTGGGCCTGCTGGGCGTCACCTCGTTGGGCACCGAGACCCTGGAGGCAACCTACAGGGGCTGGGCGATCACCGGCGGCGTGAGCCTCACGCTGCGGGCGCCTCCGCCCACACCGCGGGAGGGTCGGTAGGGCCGCATGACAGCACGGGACAGCGGAACGGGGCGTTTGCGTTCATGATGGTGACTTCGGCCGTGCAACGGCCTCGGAGGATGATTGCTCGCTCTTGGACGCCCCCGCCTCACCGCCCTGTTCTTCCTCACGCTCCTCACCGCCTGCTCTCCCGGCTCGGCTGGTCCCGACGACAAGCCGTCGGACGACACGATGGGCAACGACACGCCCTCCGAGTCTGACACCCCCGACGAGACCGACGACACCACGCCCAACAAGCCCGACGCGCTGGCGCAGAACCTCCGCTCTGGGGCGGGATCGTGGGCCCTCGACTACCTGCGGGATGACCCGTACACGAAGCTGATTGTGGAGATCGACTACGTCGAAGGCAACCGCCCCAAGGCCAGCGTGCCGGGCGCGATCCAGAAGGTGCTCGCGGCGCTGGGCAAGAAGCCCGACGGCGTGGAGGTGATCATCGACGACGCCGTGCCGGACCCGGCGGTGGTCGGCTGGACCACGGACGACCTCGACGCGATCGAGACCGCCCACCGAGACCGGTTCCGTGACGCCGAGGCCGGGGTGGCCGTGATCTGGATGTTCTGGGCCGACGACCGCAGCCAGCGCGACACCGACAGCTCCTACATCCTCGGCACGGCCTACCATGGGTCGTCGCTCGTGATGTACCCGAAGAACATCGCGAAGCTGGACTCGGGGCTTCCCCTTGGGGGCCTGTTCAAGTCGGAGCCGCAGGACGTGGTCGCGGCCCATGAGCTTGGCCACCTCCTCGGCCTGGTGAACAACGGCATTGCGATGGCGGCCGATCACCAAGATGCCGACCACGGCGCGCACGACAGCAACAACGACTGCCTGATGCACTGGACCATCGAGGGTCAGGGGCTCGGCGATGTGCTTGCGAGCCGCGTGCCCACCTTCGACAACGCCTGCCTCGACGACGTGGAAGCAGCCGGGGGTCGCACGCGCGCCGAGGCCCGCACCTCGCTCAACCGATGAGGATCAGGCCGACGCGTCCGTGATCAGCGCGGGACGCGTGCCTGAGCCCTTGCCGTCGATGAACCAGGCGATGGCGGCTTCGCCGAGCGCCTTCGTGCCGGCGGAGGCCACGGCCGCGTTCACCACACTGCCGGCACCGGGCACGAGCTTGAGCAGCTGGCGTGCCACCTCGCGGAGCCCCATGGCCGCACCTCCCTGGATGCCGAGGGTTGCGATGAACTCCATCGCACCGCGGCGATCCAGGCTGCGACCGGCCACCTGCGCCACGCCCACGACCATCTGGAGCTGCAGCGCCGTGAGCGGCAGCACATCGGCCACCGGAATCGGCGTGGCCGCCACGCCCGCAGCCACAGCCGCTGTGGCGTTCACGATGCGTCGGGCCACGTCGCGCTGCAGCGCCTGCACCTGGCTCAAGCGCGCGAGTCCCACCTTGGTCTCTGCGGGCATGCGCTCGAGCAAGAACGCGAGCAGGCGGTTGATCTGCCAGCGCTCATCGGCCCGGCGCTCACCGCCCTGCGCCCACGACTGGTAGGACGAGACGCCCATCGTGGCCACGAGGTCGAAGCCGAGCTTCCCGTGCTCCCGCAGGCGTTCTTCGAGCAGCAGCTCCAGCCGACCGATGCGGGCGAGCTTCTCGTCGAGCTCAGCGGGATCGGCGACCTGGGGCTGGTGGAGGGGTGTGTTCTTGGGCTCCACCAGATCGCAGCCGGTGATGACGGCCACCAGGGGAGGCCTGTACCCGTGGGTGGAGGCCACCTTGTCGAGGATGCGCACCAGCGCGTCCAGGTCGGCGTGGATGGCCGCGTCGACCTCCGAGGCGCGAACCAAGAACAAGAACGCGTCCGGCGCAGTGTGCTGGAGGGCCGCCACGATGGAGCGCTCCGCCGTGGGCGCGCTGTCGCCTTCCACCGGCGCACCTCCCTCCTGCAGGCCCCGCGTGTCCAGGATCTCCAGCTCGCCTACCCCGCCCGTGAAGCGCTCCCAGTGCGCGGCCCCGGTGGTGGCCCGTTCGTGGCCCACAGCGGCCACCTCGCGTCCGAACACCGCGTTGATCAGGGACGACTTCCCCGACCCTCGCCTTCCCACGAGCGCGAAGCGCGGCGCGCGCTGGTCGAGCACGAGCAGCCGCAGCTCGGTGAGCCGCTCAGTCACACCCGACCGAACGGGCCCGGGGAGCCGGGCGAGCAGCGTCTCCAGGCCCTTGAGGGCGTCCGAGACTTCTTCGCGCATCCAGTCCTCCGGCTTCGGTGCAACCGAAACAACGTAGCCCGGTTGGAGCGGGATACACTGCGGCCGCCTCTGGAGTTCCCATGTCGGCTCGTCTCTGGCTCCTCACCCTCGGCCTCGCGGCCTGCGCCCCGACCACCAGCGTGGAAGATGAGAGCGGCACGGACGACACCGAAGCCGAGTCGGACGACACAGACTCGCTCCTGCCTGCGCCCGCCGAGGCCCCTGCCTACTCGGGCGATGCGTGCCCGGCGCTGGATGGCGGCAAGGTGGAGGACTTCGCGAGCGGCACGCTCACCCGCGAGCTCATCGTGCGGCTCCCGAAGAACAAGAAGAAGAAGCTCGGCGTGCTGTTCTTGTGGCATGGCAACGGCGACACGATGGAGAACTTCGACGCCTACATGAAGGCGCCGTCCCTGGCCGAGGACCTCGGTGCCATCGTGGTTGTGCCCGAGTCGGGCGCAGGCGGCCTCGGTCTCGACTGGGCGGTGCCCCCGAACAACCCGAACGCCGACGACACCTTCTTCGGCGACATCCTGGGATGTCTCGCTGAGCAGCACGATGTGGACCTCTCGCGGGTGTTCACCGCGGGCTTCTCGGCGGGTGCGCTGTGGTCGTCTTGGCTGGTGCTCAACCGCGCCGAGCACCTCGCGGCTGCCGTGATCTTCAGCGGCGGCTCCGATGGCTCGGTCGGCATCGGTCCGAAAGTGAACCCCTACGCCACCCCGAGCTGGGACATTCCCGTGGTCATGACCCACGGCGGAAGCAGCGATGTGGTGGGCGTCTCGTTCAAGCCGATGACCGAGAGCATGTCGGAGCAGCTCCGCGAAGACGGCAGCACTGCCATTGTGTGTGCGCACAACGAGGGTCACACGCCGCCCGCGGGCTTCCAGAGCTGGGCCTGGGCCTTCCTCGACGCGCACCGCTACGGGCTGCCGGCATCCCCCTACGCCACCAAGGCCGACGCGCCGGACGGACTGCCCGGCACGTGCGCCTGGAAGTAGCGGGTAGAGCGCGGGTGGCGCGCTCTAC
>CAYNFK010000022.1:0-51363 GCA_964396405.1 uncultured Enterobacteriaceae bacterium | reverse complement strand
TGAGAGGGTCCCAACGGGCTCCGTCACTTACTGCCTGCATTTCAAAGACCGACCAAAGCGCCCGGCGTTTAACCGGACTTCGCTCTGTCGTCACGCACGATGTTGTCGTTGCCTTGGGCGGCCCAGTGGACCATCGCCTCGGCTCACGACGCTTCGTTCGCGGCGCTTTCGGCATGTATCCGATGACGTTGGCCCTGCAAAGCGTGCAGGCCTAGATCAGGTGGCCCCACCGCGCGAGGGAGTAGGTCCAACCGAGCAAACTGCCAACCAAAAAAAATGCAGCTACCTTCCCTTGATGGGTTTCGGCGAGGCGCACGAGCCTGTCCCCGCGCCCCGTCGGCCACACCGCTTCGGCGCCCGCGATGCCGACAGTGGCCATGCACATCACGAACAACAACGCCGCCCAGGGCTGGTTCGCGACCCCCTCCAAGACTCGCCCGTGTGCGAGCAGGGAGAACGTGGTGGTGCCGCCGCACATCGGACAGGGCCAACCCGTCACCGACAGGAAGGTGCAGGCCGGCAGTCCGAGCTGGCGGTGGGTGCCATGCCCGGCTGCGGCAGGCTCCAGCCACGCCGCCACAGCGAGCACACTCGCCGCACCACCTGCCAGCAGGGCGGAGGTGACCCGTTGGCCCCAGGGCCGCGTCGCCGGAACCGTCAGCAGGGTGTTCACCCGGCGTCTTCGGGCGGCAGCGCAGCCGCGAGGACCACGGACACCGACGCGAGCTCACGCTCCAGCTCGGCCAGGTCGCGATCGACCTTGTTGCGCCAGCGCTGCAGGTCGCTCGCGAGGTTCAGCGCGGTGAGGATCGCCACGGTGTGCTCGTCGAGGACCCGCGCCGCGCTGGCCAGCGCAGTCATGCGCGCGTCGACATCGGCCGCCACAGCGCCGAGGTCGACATCGTCTTCGTTGCTGCGCACGGTGTACGTGCGGCCGCGAATGCGCAGGGAGGTCTTCACGGGGTCCCCTCATGGCGAACAAGGGGTACGGTCGCCCGTCCGGGGGTCCGTGTCCAGGGCCGGATGCGCAGGCCGATGCCGTCGGCACCTCTTGGCGTCCTTCAGACCTTAGAACAGCGCCGCTACGAACGCGTCGGCGTCAAAGTCGCGCAGGTCGTCGACGCCTTCGCCCAGACCGACAAGCTGAACCGACAGCCCAAGCTCCGCGGCCAGGGCGAGGATGACGCCACCCTTGGCGGTGCCGTCGAGCTTGGTGAGGGCAACGCCCGTGATGGGTGTGGCAGCGTGGAAGGAACTCGCCTGCGACAGGGCGTTCTGCCCCACCGTGCCATCGAGCACCAGCAACGTGGCGTGGGGCCCACCGGGCACCTTCTTCTCGATCACCCGCCGAATCTTCGAGAGCTGCTCCATCAGCGGCTTCAGCGTCTGAAGGCGACCGGCCGTGTCGACGATCACGACGTCACACCCCCGCGCTGCAGCGGCGTCGAGCGCGTCGAACGTGACCGCACCGGGGTCGGCGCCCTCGGCGTGCCTCACGATCTGTGCACCGGCTCGCTCGGCCCAGATCGTGAGCTGCTCAGCGGCCGCGGCCCTGTAGGTGTCGGCCGCTGCGAGCAAGACCCGGTGTCCTTGGCGACCGAAGCGCGCTGCGAGCTTGCCGATCGTGGTGGTCTTTCCGCTCCCGTTGACCCCCACCACCAGGATGACAAACGGCCCGAGCCCTTCCGGCACCCTCAGCGGAACATCGCACGGTCCAAGTAGCTTGCGGGCCTCTGCACGAAGTGCCTGAGCGAGGGCCTCGCCATCCTTGGATCCGCCGGCCAGCGTGCGCCGAACGCTGTCGAGAAGGCGCGTCGTGGTGGGCACTCCTACGTCGGCACGGAGCAGCGCCTCTTCGAGGTTCTCGAGCGCAGCGGCATCCACGGATCCAGCGCGCAGACGATCCAGCGCTCCGGCGAGGGCCCCGCGTGTCCGCGCCAGCCCTGCAAACAGACGATCCACGGCCGTGCTGGGAGCCGTAGGAGGCCTGGGGTCCGCCGACCCCGTGGAAGGTCCTGGCTCTTCTCGCTCGGCAGATCGGCTGCGCCGCACCCAAGCGGCGCCTGCCCCGAGGGCCAGCACCACCCCGACCACCCACAGGAGGCCGGGATCCACGAGCAGGTCTGTCCAAGCTGGATCCGGCAAGCTCCCCGCCTCAGTCCACCCGCACCGACACAAGCGCCGAACAGCCGGGGGTCGCCATCGTAATCCCGTAGAGGGTGTCGGCGCACTCCATGGTCTTGCGGTTGTGGGTGACGACCAAGAACTGCGTGGTCTCCGCCATCTTGCGCAGCATCTCGTTGAACCGAGCGCCGTTCGCCTCGTCGAGCGGAGCGTCGACCTCGTCGAGGACGCAGAAGGGGGAAGGCTTGACCGAGAACAACGCCAGGAGCAGCGCGATTGCCGTCATGGCCTTCTCGCCACCCGAGAGCAACGACAGGGACTGGAGGCGCTTACCTGGCGGGCGGACGAAGATCTCCACCCCGGTCTCGAGCAGGTCCTCCCCATCGGTGAGCGCAAGGCGAGCCTCACCGCCCCCGACCAGCTCCGGGTAGGACTGGCGAAACGCCTGATCGACCTGACCGAAGGTCTCCACGAATCTCTCGCGACAGGTGCGGTTGATCGTGGCGATCGCTTCTCGAATCGACTGCACTGAGCTCTCGAGGTCGCCGCGCTGGGCGTCGAGCTCGGACCACCGCGCCTCGATCTCGGTGTACTCATCGAGCGCGCCCAGGTTGACCTCACCGATTCGAGCGAGCTGGTTTCGCAGGTCGGCTGCGCGCTCGACGGCCTCCTTGAGCGTGTCGACGTCGACCAGCGCCTCGACACTGAGCACCCGATCTTCCACGGGCTCGATGGTGCGGTCGCCGAGCACCAGCCCAGCACGAGCCTCCTCGCCCGCGGCCAACACGACAGCATCCCGCGCCTTGAGCGTGTCGAGCAGGCCGACCAGATCGAGCTGGTACCGCTCCTCGATGCGCGTACGCAGCGCCGTGCGCTCCTGCTCGGCTTGCTGAGCGCGCGACTCGGCCTCGAGCACCCGCTTGCGCAGCTCCGCGACCTCGGCGTCGAGTACCCGCACACGCTTGCTCACCTCGTCGCGCGCATCGCGCAGCGACGCCACCCGCGTGCGCACTGCCTCCCACTGCGCGGCGGCTGCGTCCCGGGTGGCGCTGGCGATCACCGCCGCCGACTGCGCATCCGCGCCCAGGCGTGCGGCCTCCGCTCGACGGGTCTCGGCGTCCGCAAGGCGCGTGCGAAGTGCGACCCGCCGCTCTGCGGCTTGGTCCAGCGAGGCCGCAGCACCCGCCTGGGTCGCGACGACACCTGCGAGCTCGGCGCGGGCCTGCGCCAGCGCTGCCTCCGCTTCACCGCGAGCCCCGCGCGCCCGGTCCAGGCGCAGGGTCGCCGCCTCGTAGATCTCGCGCTGTTGTTCGTGGGACGAGCGCCGGTCGAGGATCGCGGCATCCAGCGCCGACCGCTCGCTCGCCGTCTGCTGGGTGCGTTGCTCCACTTCGGCCAGCGAACGACGCAGGCCCTCGACCTCCTCCGAGAGGTTGCCAAGACGCTCTCCCAACGAGGCCACCAGCGCACCGGCCGCCTCCCGTTCGGCATCGAGACGCGCGAGCACGACGCCCAGATCGGCCAGCTCGCGCTCGACGGCAGCCACAGCTTCTCGCGCACCCGCCAGCTCCTTCGCCGACCGGTCGGCCTTGGTTCGAGCCGCTTCGAGACGTGAACGGGCCGCCACCACCTCTTCTTTGAGACGCTCCCGCTGCACCGCGACATCCGCTGTGCTCGCCCGCACCTCGGTCCACGCCAGCGCGCGGCCCTCTTCGACCCTCCGCGCCGACGCGTCCCTGCGCGCGTCCACCCCAGCTTGCAGCTCGGCCTTCAGCCCCGCCACCCGACCCTCACTCGCCTCGCGGAGCGCGCGGAGCGACGCCGCCGCCTCGTCGCGTCGGAGCCCTTCGTCGGCATCGCGCTGTGCCGTGCGGGTCGTCGCTTCTTCTTCGAGCTGAGCACGCGCACGCTGACGGGCCTCTCCGCGCTCAGTTCGTAAGGCGCGGGACGACTGCTCCAGCGCCTCGCGCGACGCGGCGGTCTGCGCCTCCACGGCGTCGAGCCCGTGCTGCTCCATCGCGTCGAGCTCGGTCGCCGCCTGCCGCGCTTGGATCCGCAGGCCTTCGACCCTCGCCCGCGCTGCCAGCACCTCACCATCCGCCGCCTTCGCAGCCTCCGCGAGTGCCGACACGGACACGGTGAGCGACTCGGCCTCCCGCACCGCGGCGAGGGCAGCCTCGGCGTCGTTGCGCGCGCCCAGCGACACGACGCCGTCGGCCTCGATGCGCTCCCCCGTGCCACGCACGACGGCGGAACGGCCGCTCGTGCTGTAGCCCTGAACCGCCTCTTGCAGCGTGTCGACAAAGCGCGCACCGCCAAGGGCTCGCTCGACATCGCCACCCGGGTCCAGCACCACACGCGCAAAGCCTGCAGCACGTGCGGCCTCAGCCGCCTCTTCCACCCGCTCGGGACGGACGACGGGGAGCCACAGGCGCTCGCCCAGAGCCTCGGCGAGCCATACGCGATCGGCTTCGGGCAGCACGAGGGACTGCACCAGCGGAAGCGACGCGCCCAGTGCCGCCAGGACCGCCTCTCCCCCAACGCCCGCCCCTTGCCGTGCCGAGATCTCGGCCTGCAGCACGGCCAAGCGTCCCTCGGCCACCCGCCAGCGCTGGACAGCCACCGACTGGCGTGCCTCCGCATCGCGGAGCGCCGTGCTGCCCTCCGCCAGGCGCCGCTCCAGGCCATCCCGACGGTCCCGCGCAGCGTCAGCGTCCGACTTCACCCGTGCGCGGCCCTCGGCCGCTTCGACTTCGATGGCCTCTCGCCGCGCGGCGAGCGTGCGCTCCACCTCGGCGTGGCGCTGGGCGTCCTCATGCTCCAGCGCTCGCTCGGCCGCAGCTCGCCAGCTCGCCAACTCCAGGTCGGTGGCCTTGCGGCGCTCCGCGTGGTCCCGCCGGCGAGCATCCTCTTCGGTAGCGAGCTGCTGGCGCTCAACGGCCTCGAGCTGGGCAAGACGAACCTGATCCGCTCGCTCGGCGGTGCGCAGCTCAGCGTCGAGCTGCTGCTCCAGTCGCCCCACCCTCGCGGCCACCTCCTCCTCGGCCTGTCCGGCGGTGGTCTCAGCCCGCTGTACCGCGTCCGACAGCTCCCGCTGCACCGCGTCCAGCGCGAGCTCCGCAGCGCGCACCGCGTCACGAGCCAGCAGGTCACTGCGCGATCGGGCCTCGAGCGCCTCCGTGGCGCTCCGCTTCGCAGCCTCCACCTGAGCCTTCTTGGCGTTCCGGTCGACCGCGGCTTCGTGGGCCACCGCGACCCGCTTGGAGGCGAGCGTGCGCTGCTCGTCGAGCTGGGCGAGCTGCCGCTCCGCGGCCTCCACCCGGAGAGGAAGCTCGGACAACCGCGCCGCGAGCGCCTCGGCCCGCGCAGCGAGCAAGGACCGATCGGCCTCGAACCTCGCTGCCGCCGCAGCCGCCTCGGCATGGGCGGTCTGAGCTTCGCGGAACGCTGTGTCGGCTGCGATCTCCTCGGCCCGAGCGCCGTCTGCGCCGGACTGCAACGCTGCGACCTGCGCCGTGAGCGCTGCGGCCAGGACCCGAGCCGCCACCAAGCTGGCCTCAGCCTCCACCGTTCGGCTGTCTTCGGCTTCCACCTCGGCCGCCGTGCGGGTGACGGCCTCTGCGAGGTCACTCGCGCGCTCGGCCTGCAGCACGGCGGCGGTCTGCGCTTCCCGCAAGTGAGCGTCGGACTCGGCAAGCGTGTCCCGCGCGTTCTCCAACCGGTCCTGCGCCACAGCGAGCTCACCCTCGCGCAGGGCGAGGTCGTCTTGGTCCGCTAGCCAAGCCCCCTCCTGAACTTCGAGCCGCCGCCGGTCCTCGGCTAGCGCCCCGTGGTCCACCGCACCCGTGGACGAGAGGTCCTGGAACTTCGCCAGCGCCAGCAGCACCTCGTCTTGCCGCAGCAGCGCCCGTACCCGACGAAAGCGCGCTGCGGCCAGCACTTGGCGCTCCAGCGACTTGAGCCTGCGTCCCATCTCCTCTGCGACATCGGCTGCACGGTCGAGCTGGGTGCCCGTGGCGTCGAGCTTGGACTGGGCCTCATCTCGCCGCTTCTTGTAGCGCGTGATGCCGGCCGCCTCGTCGACCAGACCACGCACCTCATCGGTGGACGCACCCACGATCTTGTCGATGCGACCTTGCTCGATGAACGAGTAGAGGTCGTTGCCGACACCCGTGTCCATGAACAAGTCCACGACGTCTTTTCGGCGCACGCGAGCCTGGTTGATGAGGTACTCGCTCACCCCACTTCGGTAGAGCCGGCGGGCGACCTGCACCTCCGCGTAGCGAGCCCAGTCGCCAGGGAAGGGCTCACCGCCCTCGGAGGTGAGACCCAGTGCCACCTCGGCGTAGCCCACGGGTTTACGGTCGGCCGAGCCCGCGAAGATGACGTCGGCCATCTCGCCGCCGCGCAGGCTCTTCGGGCTCTGCTCGCCAATCACCCACTTGAGCGCGTCGACGACGTTGCTCTTGCCGCAGCCGTTCGGCCCCACCACGCAGGAGATGCCCGCGCCGAACTGAAGCACCGTCCGGTCGGCGAAGGACTTGAAGCCGTGCAGCTCGAGACGCGTGATCCGCATGGCACCCAGGGCGGAAGAGGCCGCCGGCCCTCCCGTTAGCGTCTGCATCCGAGACGCGCACGCACACCACGAAAGGCAGGCCACAGACACGCGATGAGCACGTAGGTAACGAATTCATCGCGATTTCGCGGAAGAAACTGATCGGAGTTGATCGAAACGTTCTGCGTGATCTTCGCCGTTGGCCCGATACAGTGTGCATGGACGCCAGAGTCGTCCGTGCTCGGGTTGGCGGGACAAGCGGACATTCCCCCCTGGTCCAGTCCCCCAACCCGAGCATCCCCTCCCCCTTCGGAGGTTGATTGCCAACTCCTTCGTTTCGCGGCCCCGTGCTCGCCGTCGCTCTCGCGTTCCGCGGCGACCGCATCCCGGCCCTGCTTCGTGCAGCGGCCGCCGGCGCAGCCTCCCAGGCGATGCAGTGGCTCGACCGCCGCCGCGAGCGCCTCGACGGCCGCATCCTCTAGCTGAGCGCGTCGCTCACAGGATGATGCCCACCACGGCGCCGGTCATGCAGGCTGCGAGTGCCCCGCCCACCATGGCCTTGAAGCCCAAGGATGCGAGCTCGCCCATGCGGTCGGGGGCCATGCCGCCGATGCCGCCGAGCTGGATGCCGATGCTCGCGAAGTTCGCGAACCCACACAGCGCGTAGCTGGCAATGACCGCACCGCGCTCCGTGAGCACCGGCTGCGCTCCCGAGACCATCTCGCCGAGGTGAATGTAGGCCACGAACTCGGTGAGCACGATCTTCTCGCCCAGCAAGCGTCCCACGATCATCGTGTCCGACCACGGCACGCCCATCAGAACGGCGATGGGCGCGCCTGCCCACCCGAGGATGCGGGCGAGATCAAGCGGGGCCGCGGACCCGTCCGCACACGTCCAGCCCGCCGTCAGGCCGTCCGAGCAGAAGGCCACGGGCACGAGGCCGACGATCGCGTCGACCATGGCCACGAGAGCGACCATCGCGATCAACATCGCCCCGACGTTGAGTGCCAGCTTGAGTCCATCCGTGGCGCCGCCCGCTGCCGCTTCCACCACGTTTGTGGCCGTGCGCTCCGAAGCGACGTGAACCCCGCCGCGGGTCAGGGGCACCTCCGTCTCGGGAACCATCAGCTTGGCCACCACCAGCGCAGCCGGTGCCGACATCAGCGAGGCGATCACCAGGTGGCCGGCGATGTTGGGGATGCCGTCGAGGAACCGCACGTAGGCCCCCATCACGCCGCCTGCGACGGTCGCAAACCCTCCCACCATGACGGCCATCAGCTCCGATCGGGTCATCGTCGGAAGGAAGGGACGCACCAGCAGCGGCGCTTCCGTCTGCCCCACGAACACATTGGCCGCGGTCGACAGGCTCTCGGCCCCGCTGGTGCCGAGCGTGTGCTCCATGACGCGACCGAGCACCCGCACCACCGCCTGCATGATGCCCAAGTGGTACAGCACGCTCATCAGCGACGAGAAGAACACGATCGTGGGCAGGATCCAGAACGCAAACGTCTTCACCGGCGGGCTGACGCCACGCACCGGCTGCGACACACCATCCACGGTGATCTCGTGGGGCTGGATGGAGCCGAACACGAAGGACGCACCCGCCTCAGAGAAGGCCAGCAGCTTGTTCACGCCGCCATCCACCACCGTGTAGAAGAACGCCGACACCGTGGGCGACAGGACGATGAGGCCCACCAATAGCTGGAGGAGCATTCCCCCCACCACGGTGCGCCACGGCACGAGATCGCGGCGCTCGGACCAGGCCCATGCCAGTCCCGCAAGCGCGAACAGCCCCACGAAGGAGACTCCCCGCTCCACCCAGGTGGTCTCGTGGGGTACGAAGTTCCCTTCGCTGGCACTCGCCAGAGCACACCACAGCAGCATCGTCCCTCCGCGCGGCGCACTCTATCGGAGCGCGGGCCCATCGATCACGTCGTGAATCAATGGAGGACGCACCACGGGGCCGTCGCCCACCTCGATCGCGCTGGCGAGGCGGGCCAGAGCCTCGTCCAACCCGTGGCCATCGCGGTGGTGCACGATCACCAGAGTCTGACCCGGCACCACGGTGTCTCCGGGGCGCACGCGCACATCCAAGCCGACGCCAGGGTCGATCGGAGCGCCCGCACGCCGTCGCCCAGCCCCGAGGCCGAACGCCGCCCACGCCACCTCACGCGCTTCGACAGCCTCCACGACACCTCCGTGCGACGCCGTGACCACGTACTCCGTGCAGCCGCCACCGAGCAGGCGCTCGGGGTGGTCCACCACGGACGGGTCGCCCCCCTGCGCCTCGATCACCCGCGCAAACCGCTCCAGCGCCTTGCCACTGTCGAGCACCTCGGCCGCACGGGGGTGCTCGGCGAACGCCAGCACGAGATCGCGCAGGTCGGCGGGCCCGCCCCCGCGCAGACACTCGATGGCCTCTCGCACCTCCAGCGCGTTGCCGACGGTGCACCCGAGCGGACTCGACATCTCCGTGATCCATGCGCGGGTGGTCACACCGGCCGCGTTCGCGGTTCGCACCAGCGCCTCGGCCAGCAACCAGGTCTCGTCCGGGCTGGTGAGGAACGCCCCTGAGCCCACCTTCACGTCCAGCACGAGCCGATCGAGGCCCTCCGCCAGCTTCTTCGACAGGATGGAAGCGACGATGAGCGGACGACTCGCTACCGCCTGGATCTCGTCGCGCAGGGCGTAGAGCACGCGATCGGCGGGAGCGAGATCGGCGGTCTGACCCGCCAGGAACAGGCCGTGCGCCGCCATCACCTCCTGAAGCGTGACGAGGGGCAGGTCCGTGCGAAAGCCCGGGATGCTCTCCAGCTTGTCGAGCGTGCCGCCGGTGTGCCCGAGGCCACGGCCGGAGATCATCGGCACGCGCAGGCCGAGCTCGGCCCACAGCGGGGCCAGCACGAGGCTGACCTTGTCACCCACGCCGCCGGTGCTGTGTTTGTCGACCACAGGCGGACCCTCTGGCCACGAGAGCACCGTGCCTGACTGCGTCATCGCGCGGGTGAGCGCGGACGTCTCGCCGTCGGTAAGGGTGCGAGCGAAAGCCCATGCCAGCCAGGCCGCAGCCTGCGGTCGAGACACTGAGCCGTCTACGACGCCCGAGACGAACGCTGCGACGGCTTCATCGGCGAGCGGCGTTCCGCTCGCCATCTGCAACAGCATCTCCTCGACGTGCATGGCGGCCTCTTGGGTGCGAATGCTACCCCAGCCGGCACGAGGTGACCCTGTGGATCGTCGATCGGCACCGGAGCTTCCCGAGCGCATTCGCCGCCAGCTGCCGAGCGACATCGAGCGTTACCTGGCCCCCGTGGGCGGCGTGGACCTGCACGTCATGGAGCGCGGCACCGGTCAGGCGGTGCTGATGGTGCACGGCAACCCCACTTGGGGCTTCTTGTGGCGCAAGGTGATGGCGGGCCTCGATCCCACCCGCTTCCGCGCGATCGCACCCGACCTGATGGGCCTGGGGCTCTCCAGCCGCATCCGAGCGCAGGCCCACTCGCTGGAGTCCCACGCCGCGTGGATCCGTCGCCTCGTCACCGATCTCGACCTGACCAACGTGATCCTGGTGGTGCAGGACTGGGGCGGTCCCATCGGCGGCCTCGCGTTCCACGGCATCACGGAGCGCCTCGCTGGCGTGGTCGTGGCCAACACGATCATCGGCCCCCCTCGCCCCGACTTCAAGCCCACGGCGTTCCACCGCTTTGCGCAGACGCCTGTGATCTCGGAGCTCGCCTTCCTCGGCTTCGGCTACCCTATCGGGTGGCTCCACACGGCCCAAGGCGACCGCAGCAGCATCCGCGGTGACGTAGCGTGGGCCTACCGTTGGCCGCTGCGTCGGATCAGCCTCCGCGCCGCGCCCCTCGCGCTCGCCCGCATGGTGCCGGACAGCCTCCAGCACGTCTCCGTCGAGCCGCTGGAGCGCGTGGCCGAGGTCTACGGCCACTGGAAGGGACCTGCGGCCATCGTGTGGGGCGACAGAGATCCGGTGCTGGGCCGGGTTCGCACCCACATCGAGCGCACGCTCCCGCAGGCGAAGGTCTGGCGCAGCGACGCCGGCCACTTCCTGCAGGAGGAGGTGCCAGACTCCTTCGTGGAAGCCATTCACCACGTCGCTCTCGCGGGACACCCATGATCTCCATCGCCGACGCACTCACTCAGGCTCGCGCCGCACGTGCCACCCCGAAGGGCGCACGCGCCACCGTGGCGCTGCTCGACCTCACCACCCTCTCGGCCACCGATCACGCAGGCACCGTGGAAGCGCTATGTGCGCGGGCGACGGCGCCCGGCCCAGGCCTCCCTTCGGTAGGGGCGGTGTGTGTGCACGCCTCCCTGGTGCCGGCCACGCGACGGGCGCTGGGCGAACACACCGCGGTGCGCCTGGCAGCGGTGGCGGGCGCTTTTCCCCATGCGATGAGCCCCCTCCACCTGCGCCTCGCCGAGGTCCGGTGGTGTGTGGAGCAAGGGGCCGATGAGATCGACATGGTGATCTCACGGGGGGCCTGGCTTGCGGGCGATGAAGCCTTCGTGCACGACGAACTGGCTGCGCACCGTGAAGCTGCCGGCCTCGCAAGCCTGAAGGTCATCCTGGAGACCGGCGAGCTGCGGGGCGCCGACGACATCCGCCGGGTGAGCGATCTGGCCCTTTCCGCAGGTGCCGACTTCCTGAAGACCTCCACCGGCAAGGTCCAGCCTGCCGCCACCTTGGAAGCCTCGGCCGTGATGCTCGACGCGATTCGCGACCACCGCACCGCCACGGGTCGCCTCGTGGGCTTCAAGCCCGCCGGTGGCCTCCGCACCGCCGACGACGCCGCCCAGTACGTGGCCCTCGTGCGTGCGCTCCTCGGAGACGAAGCGATCCACCCTGCCATCCTGCGCCTGGGTGCCAGTTCATTGCTCGACGCCCTGGCCGCCGCAGCCGGATAGCGACCCCATGGGAGGTCCCATGGCCCGCATCGATCCCGACCACGACGCCGCGCAGATCGCCGCCGACGCCAGCGCCTTCTGGGTTGCCGAGACCCGCCGACGCCTGGTGTGGGCCAAGCCACCCACCGTGGGACTCGTGGGTGACTTCCGCTCCGTGCCCGACGCCCCGGTGCGCTGGTTTGAGGACGGCGCGCTCGACGTCACGGCGTCGTGCGTCGACCGCCATGCCATCGCCAAGCCAGATACTTGCGCGATCCTCTGGGAGGGCGACACGCCCGGCGACGTGCGCACGCTCACCTGGCGCGACCTGCACGAAGCGGTCTGCCGCTGTGCCCACGCGCTGACGAACCTGGGCGTGGCCAAGGGAGACCGCGTGATCGTCTACATGGGCATGGTGCCCGAGGCGGCCATTGCGATGCTGGCCTGTGCCCGCATCGGTGCCGTGCACTCGGTGGTGTTCGGAGGCTTCTCGGCCGAAGCGCTCCGCGACCGCATCCTCGACTGCGATGCCAGCGTGGTGATCACCCAAGACGAGGGTCGGCGAGGCGGCCGCATCATCCCACTCAAGGCTGCGATGGATGAGGCGCTGACGAGCTGCCCGGGCGTGCGGCACAGCTTGGTGTTTCGTCACACGGGCGCAGGCGTAGCGTGGCAACCTGGCCGCGACGTCGACTGGGCCGAGGCACTCGCAGCGTCCCCAGCGACCCACGAGGGCGTGATCTGCGACGCGGAAGATCCGCTGTTCATCCTGTACACGTCGGGCTCGACAGGTCGGCCCAAGGGCCTGATGCACACGCGCGGAGGCTACCTCACCTGGGCCAGCTACACCCACGAGCTGGTGTTCGATCTGCGCCCCGATGACGTGTTCGCCTGTGTGGCGGACGTCGGCTGGATCACCGGCCACAGCTACATCGTGTACGGACCCCTCGCGAACGGTGCCACCACCGTGATGTTCGAGTCCACGCCGGTGTTCCCGGACGCCGGCCGCTACTGGGACATGGTGGAGCGCCACCGGTTCACGATCCTGTACACGGCGCCGACTGCGCTCCGGGCCCTCAAGGCCCAGAGCGACGCTTTCGTAGCGGCCTACGACCGCTCGAGCCTTCGGGTGCTCGGCAGCGTGGGCGAGCCCATCGATCCGGAGACGTGGCGCTGGTACCACGACGTCGTCGGGGGCGGTCGCTGCGCCGTGGTCGACACCTGGTGGCAGACCGAGACCGGCGGCATCCTCATCTCGCCGATTGCCAACCGAACCCCCACCAAGCCCGGCTCGGCCTCCCAGCCGTTGCCGGGGGTCACGCCGCTGCTCGTCGACGAGCACGGTCACGTGCTCGAAGGGCCCGCCGCAGGCCGCCTCTGCTTGCGGACCCCGTGGCCCGGCATCGCGCGCACCGTGTGGGGCGACCACGCTCGCTATGTGCAGACCTACTTCTCCACCTACCCGCCCTACTACTTCACGGGCGACGGCTGCCGTCGTGATGACGACGGCGACCACTGGGTCACGGGCCGTGTCGACGACGTTCTCAACGTGAGTGGCCACCGCATGGGCACGGCCGAGTTCGAGGCCGCGCTGGTGGATGTGGACGTGATCGCCGAGGCCGCCGTGGTGGGCTTTCCGCACGCGCTCAAGGGCCAGGGCGTGTGGGCCTTTGTGGTGGTCCAGGCGGGTCAGCCTGTTCCCGACGATCTCGTGGCCCAAGCACGGGCCGCCACACGTCGCGTGATCGGCGCGCACGCCCATGTGGACGTCGTGCAGGTAGTGGTCGGGCTTCCCAAGACCCGCTCCGGCAAGTGCATGCGACGCATCCTGCGAAAGGTTGCCGAGGGCGACACCTCCTCGCTGGGCGACACCTCTACGCTGGCCGATCCTTCTGTTGTCGACGCCATCGTCGCGGGTGCGCTGAGCCTTCGTGCGTCCTGACACCACGCGAGCGAGCGAAGGCCGAAAGACCCGTGCTATGGTCGGGCTTCTTCGGAGGACCCCTATGCCTCGGCATCTGCTCGCCCTGCTGTTCGTCGGTGCCTGCGCGCCCGACATCACGCTAGCCCCCAAGGACGAAGATCCCGAAGACCCTGTCGACTCCGATCCCGCCGTGGCGATCGGCCAGCCCGACATCGAGATCGACAAGAAGGAGCTGCGCTTTGGTGCGTCGCTCCCTGGGTGCGAGGCGCCCGACCAGGTGTTCGTCATCACCAACGTGGGCGATGCCGATCTCGCCGTGAAGGAGCTCAAGCTCCGCGGTCCCGACTCGGCGGTCTACGTCATCAAGGACGCCCCCCGCACGCTCAAGCCCGGTGGCTCGCTGGAGGTGGCCGTTGGCTTCACACCGGCCGCGCTGCAGCCGTACGGCGACGCCCTCATCGAGGTCAACAGCAACGATCCCGATGAGGCCTCCGTGCGTGTCGATCTTGAAGGCGCGGGCGATGAGTTCGCTTACATCGAGGAGATCTTCGAGCAGGGCATCGCGGGCCCCGTCGATGTGCTGTTCAGCATCGACTACTCGGGCTCGATGTCGACCGAGATCTCGGCACTCGGGAACAAGTTCCAGACCTTCATCACCAGCTTCCAGAACCTGGGCCTCGACTACCAGATCGCCGTGATCACGGCCGATCCGTCCTGCGCCACATTCCAAGGCACCGAGAAGATCATCACGCCTCAGAGCGCCGATCCGGTCGCGGCCTTCCTGAACGCCACGAGCGGATCGGGCTGCGGCGGCGAAGCGGCGTTCGGAGCCTCGAAGAACGCGCTCACCTCGCCCCTGATCGACAACGAGAACAAGGGCTTCTTGCGTGCCGATGCCACGCTCGCCGTGGTCGCGCTCTCCGATGAGCCCGAGCAGTCGGGTCAGTCGGCCAACCAGTACGTGACGTGGCTCGCTTCGTTGAAGGGAGGCGACGCCTCCAAGGTGAGCTTCTCGGGGATCGTCGGCCCGGATGGCACGGGCATCTTCCCGGTGTGCCGCGGCGAGGTGGAGCGCGCGCCGGAGTACCACAAGGCGATCCGTCTATCGGGCGGCGTGTGGGGCAACATCTGCACCCTCGACCTCGTGCCCTTCCTCACGCACCTCTCGTTCGTGGCGGCTGGACTCGACTTCAGCTTCGAGCTGGCCAATGTGCCGTCGAGCTCCTCTCCGTCGGCGATCACCGTCACGATTGACGGCGTCGTGGTTCCTTACGGCCGCGTGAACGGCTGGGTCTTCGATGAAGACAGCAACAGCGTGCAGCTCTTCGGCACCGCCATCCCGGAACCCGGCGCCAGCATCGTCGTCGCTTACCCGTACGACTCGGGGTGCTGAGCCGGCCGCTCGGCGGCCTCCTGCTGTGGGCAGCGCTCGTCCCCTCATCCCATGCGGAGGGGGGCGCTGAGGCCCTGGTGGAGGAGCTGATCGTGGCGGCGCGCGAGGATGCGCTCAGCCTCGCGTGGGTGGAGGACCACGTGCAGCCCGCCCCGAGTGGGTGGACGGACACGGCGCGAGCACTCTGGCAGCGCGCACTGGTCAGCGGCGGCCCGCTGCAGCGCACGCTCGCCCGAAGTGCGGGGGTTGGTCACGTCGCGCGCGGCACCGGCCCCACCCGGGTGGTGCTGGACGGCCTGCCGCTCCTCTCCGTGCTGGTCGACGAGCGCGGAGAGCCCCGCATCGTCGAGATCGCAGCCACCACCTGCTTCAGCTGCGACGAGCGCGCCCGGTTCGCGAAGGACCTGATCGCCGACGTTCGACGGCGGGGTCGGCTGGCCGCCCGCCTCGCTCCCGGCCTGGAGCTGGACCTCACGCGCTGGGTCCAAGAGAACCCCGGTGTGACCGACGACCGCTGGGCGTCTACGCTGGCTACCTACCTGCGAACGGACGCCACGGTGGCCGACCGCATTGGCGGGGCCGCGGTGGTGGGGTCCGATGGCGACGCCGTGCTCGTGCGGTACCCGGACGGCACTGAGGACCGCTGGCCGCTGGCGTGGCACGACCCCATGGGCTGGCGGCTGGACTACGCGGGCCTGTCGGCCACGAGCCCGCTCCGCATCGAAGCGCAGCCCGTGCGCGACTGGCGACGTCCCGAGTCGGTGCGCGCGGCACGCTTCGCCACCTGGCGTCCCACCAACGAGACGCTGCCCGATGGAGCAGGACGTCGCATCGGCGAGCACGCCGTGGGCGCTGCGATCGACGGACGCGACGACACGATCGTGCTGTCGGTGCAAGCGCTGGACCGCTCAGTGTCGGCAGTGTTCCGGGTGGACGCCACCGATGGTGAGGTCGTTGAGCGCGTGGCGCTGCCCCTGGAGGCCGACCGTCGCACGGCGCGCGCGACGGACGCGTGGTCGACGCGCTGGCCGTTGGCCCTCGACCCCACCAGCCCACGCGCAGCGGCCTCCACGCCGGTGGGCGTGGTGATCGTCGACTTCGCGGACGACAGCTCGACCGTCGCTCTCCCTCTCCGAAACGCTGTCGCCGCCCTCGCGTGGAGTCCGGAGGGCGCCCTCAGCATCGCCTACCGACGCGGTGACGTGCAGCTCGGCGACACCACGCTCCGCGCCCCCGTCGAGGGCGAGCCCATCGCACTCCACGTGGGCACGCAGGGCGCGTCCTGGGTCACCGACACCGGTGCCGTGGTGGTCGTAGAGGGCAACGCGCCGCCCAGGGTGCGCACCGTGTGTGACGGCCACGTTGCTGGCGCTGCACTCCGAGAGCGCGATGGTCGGTGGCTGGTAGCCTGCGGACCGGAAGCGTCGGCCTCGCACGTCCTCGTGCCTTGGTACGACGGTGCCAGCGAGGTGTTCGGCAGCATGGGCCAAGCGGCGCCGGCTGCGGTGGGCTGGTCGAACGACGGCGAGAGGTATGCGATCGCCCGTCCCGAAGGCGGCGTGGTCGTGTGGAACGACCTGCTCGACGTGCAGGAGGCTGCGTTTGGTCGGCGCCCGTTGATGGAGGTGGCGTTCAGCCATGACGGGGCCCACCTCGTGGGCATCACGCCGTCGGGCGACGTGCTCTGGTGGGATCTGCCCACAGCACGGCGACTCCACGGGCATGTTGAGGTCGCATCGGACGAGGGATCCGCTCCATGAAGCTGCTGTTCATCTGCACGGGCAACCTCTACCGATCCGTGATGGCCGAGCGGCTCGCCGAGTCCATCGGCGATCGCATGGGCTTGGTGGTGGAAGCCCGCTCAGCCGGAACAGCCGGGTTGGTCGATCACCCTGCTGGCGACAAGGCGATCTCGGTGTGCCGGGAGGTGGGGCTCGACCTCTCCGACCACCGATCGCAGAAGATCACCGACGAGCTCCTGACCTGGGCCGACTGGGTGGTCGTCATGGAGGTGGCGCACGCCACGCATGTGCGCACGTACTTCCCCGACGTGGGCGAGCGGCTCCTCCAGCTTGGGCCGTTCGCTGGACTCACCGAGATCCCCGACCCCGCAGGTGGCTGGACCTTCCAGGTGCGCAGGGTGCGACGCCACATCGAGCGGGGAGTGACCGCCCTGCTCACCCGCCTCGGCGGACGCTGACCGGCGCGACGCTCACTGCCCTTCGGGCAGCCGGTCGATCGCCTCCATCAGGTCGTGGAGCAGCGTGTCGAGCGGCGCGGGCTTCGGGATGCGCGCGCTCACGCGATCGCCAAACAGCTCCAGCAGCACATGGTCGGTGCAGGCGGTGTGCGACACCACCTGGGGCTTGATCGCCATGCGGTCGATCTCTTCGAGGAGCACAAGCCCACCCAGGTGATCGACGTGCTCCTGGAAGCGGCGGGCGTGGCGGCCGAGCATGCGGTGAGGGTGCTCGCCCAGCGGGATGAACAGGTCCATCACCACCAGCGACCACGTGCCCTGGTGCAGGCGCTCGACGGCATCTTCCACCGTCTCCACCACGGCGACCTCGCGCCCCGAGGTCTCGGCGAGGATCTCGGCACAGATCGCGATGCCCTCACGATCGTCGTCGACGAACAGGATGCCGCCGCTCACCGCACCTGTCCGAGCCGGTCGAGGTAGGCACTCGAGCTCTCGCCCGCTTCAACATCGACAGGCAGGCTGCGAACCGGACCACCCTTCTCGCGCCAGAGCAGCTGGTGCTTGCCGGCCAGCACCCGGAGCACCTGGGGTTCGGCGGGGTCGACGTAGACACCATCGAGGTGGATGCTCACGCAGTCGTCGCAGCCGACGCGCAGCCAAGCCTCCCCTTCGCCCAAGGTGCCGGTTGGCGGAAGCTCGGGGCGCGAGGGGGTGGCGGTGACGCCCCCATCGATCTTCGGAAGATCTGGCGTCGGCACGATCGCCACATCACCGCCGCCAAAGGGCCGCGCAGCCACCTCGTGTCCTGGACCTGAAGCCCCGACCGTGCGCCACGCTGCGTACCCAATGAGGAACGCCAGCACGACGGCCACCATGCCGGCGATCGCTGCCACGGTGATGGTGCGGTGCGCGTCGAGATCGTCGGGCGCATCCAGGGTGAACAGCCCCTTGCGCGCGCTCTGCGCCGAGGAGGGCTCCTGATCCACCGTGCGCACAGCCGAGGCCACGCGCTCCTGGCGGGCGAGCTCCTGGATGCGATCGTAGAAGCGGGACATCTCGTCGCGGACCGTGATCGGATCCGGGAGGATGTCGGCCAGGTTGCGACCCAGCTCTGCGGCTGTGGCGTGCCGCTGGAGCGGATCGACCTGCAGCGAGCGCTGAAGCACGGCGGCCAGCGGCGCGTAGCTGGGCTCCAGGGACTGAACCAAGCGCGCTGCGTGGTCGCGCTCCAGGAGCGAGCGGATCTCGTCTTCCGAGCGCCCCTTGAACATCGACTTGCGGCTCACCATCTCGTACAGCACGATGCCGAGCGAGAAGACATCCGCGTTCGGGGCGATGCGCGCGCCCTGGGCCTGCTCGGGGGCCATGTAGCCCCAGGTGCCCTTCACCGACCCCGTGCGCTCGGCCCGCAGACGCCCCTTGCTGATGCCGAAGTCGAGGATCTTCACCCCGCCTTCCGAGGTGACCATCAGGTTCGACGGCTTGATGTCGCGGTGGATCATGTTGAGCGCGCGGCCCTTCGGATCCACGGCCTGGTGCAGGTAGTGCAGGCCTTCGCAGGCCTGGCGACCGATCTCGCAGGCCACCAGCATCGGCACCGGCACATTGTGACGGGCAGCGAGCGCGATGCACTTCGAGAGCGTGAGGCCGTCGACGTACTCCATCACCAGGAAGTAGCGGTTGCCATCCTGGTCGAAGTCGAGGATCTGAACGAGGTTCTGGTGCTGGAGCGCCGCACCCAGCCGGGCCTCGTTGATGAACAGGTCGCGGAAGGTGGAGGAGTCGGCATAGTCGGGCAGGATGATCTTGATCGCCACCCGCGGTGCCACGCCGCCGAGCACGGCCTTGCGCGCCTCGTAGACCAGCGCCATGCCGCCCTTAGACAGTGGGCGAACGACCTCGTAGCGCCCGATGCGCTTGGGCGTGCCGTCCCCAGTGTCGGTCAAGCGAGGCTCCATCCCCTCCCCGGGGGTCGTGGTGAACGCGCGCTCATCCTAGCACCCCGCGACCTGCGGGGCCGCTCACATCCGACGCGGCGCGTGGAGCCCGAGCAACCCCAGGCCGGTGGCCAGCGCGCGCGCTGTGCCCGCGACGAGCACGAGTCGACCCGTGCGCAGGTGGGGCGGCACATCGGCCTTGAGCACCGGGCACGCAAGGTAGAAGCGCGAGAACGCACCCGCCAGGCCGTAGAGGTGCTCAGCGAGCAGGTTGGGCCTGTAGCTCGCGGCCGCCTGGGCGATCACCTCGGGCAGCCGCACGATGCGGAGCGCAAGCTCGCGAGCTTCGGGGTCGGCAAGCGTGGCCGCGTCGAGCACACCCTCGGCTGCACCCTCACCCTCCACCTTGGCGAGCAGCGAGCAGCACCGCGCGTGCGCGTACATCAGGTAAGGTGCCGAGTTGCCGGTGAGCGACAGCATCTTGTCCCACTCGAAGGCGATGTCGCTCTGCGGGTTCTGGCAGAGGTCCGCGTAGATGACGGAGCCCACACCCACAGCCTCGGCGATCGCCGCGCGCTCGGCCTCGTCGGGCAGCTCGACCATGCGCGCATCCACGATCTCACGGGCGCGGCGCGCGGCCTCATCGAGCACGTCGATCAGGTTGATCGCGCCCGCGACGCGCGCAGCGGCCACCTGTCCGCCGGGCAGCTTGAGCATCCCGAACCAGATGTGCTGGAAGTCGCGATCCCAGCCGATGACACGCGCTGCGGCGAACACCTGGCGGAAGTGATCCTTCTGGCGCACGTCGGTGACGTAGATCATGCGCTCAGCGTTCCAGGTGTGGATGCGGTGCGCGATGGTGGCCAGGTCGGTGGTGCCGTAGAGCGCCGCCCCGTCCCGCTTGCGGATCAGCAGCGGCTTGTCGGCCAGGTGGGGGTCGCCGCAGCCGTCGAGCGGCACGATCACGGCGCCGTCATCCTCCTTGGCGATCCCGCGGGCGAGCAGATCCTGCGTGAGGGCCTCGAGCTTGTCGCCGTAGAAGGACTCGCCCAGCACCACGTCGAACGACACACCGAGCCGGCCGTACACGGTCTGAAACTCGGCCATCGACTTGGCGACGAAGTCCTCCCAGAGCGCGTGGTTGACGGGGTCGCCGGCCTGGAGCTTCGCGGTCTCGGCGCGGGCCAGCCCGAGCAGCTCAGGCTCCTCCTTCTCCAGCTCCCGGAAGCGCTGGTAGAGCCGCTGCAGCTCGCCCACCGGATCGGCGGCGTAGGCCGCTTCGTCGCGCCAGCGATCCCACGCCACGATGAGCATGCCGAACGGCGTGCCCCAGTCGCCCACGTGGTTGTCGGCGATCACGTTCCAGCCCAGGAAGCGGTGCATGCGGTCGAGCGCGGCACCGATGATCGTGCTGCGCAGGTGACCCACGTGCATGCGCTTTGCGATGTTGGGCGAACTGTAGTCGATGACCAGGGTGCGGCCTGCGCCGGAAGAGGAGGCGCCGAAGCGCGGATCGGCCACCCGCGCAACGACCTCGGCCGCGAGCCCCACCTCGGTGAGGCGCAGGTTGAGGAAACCCGGGCCGGCCACCGAGACCGCCGCCACCAGCGCGCTGGACGGAAGCGCCGCCATCAGCTGCTCCGCCACCGCGCGGGGTGAGGAGCGCATTCCTTTCGAGAGGCGGAACGCCACGTTCGACTGGTAGTCGCCGTGCGTGGGGTCCTGCGCGACGGTGACCGACTCCATGCCCTCGGCCGCGTCCGCACCTGCCACCTCGATGACGGCGGTACAGACAAGCTCGGTGAGGGTCTCGGCGATCGTGGACAAGGCGGCCTCTCGGGGGCCCCGTCCCTAATGCGGCGACCGCCTCCCGACGATCCTTCGACGCCGACGTGGATGGGGCCGCGCTAAGCTGGGCGCATCGAGGGTGCCGTGCGCAGCTGGATGTTCCCCTTCGTGTTCGCCGCCTGTGTCCCGCAGCCGGGTGCCCCCGACGATCCCGTCACCGACGACGGGATCGACACCGATCCTGCCGTGGTCGCGTGCGCGAGCCCCACGTGGTCGGCGCCGCACACGGCAACCGATGCCGAGTCGCTCGTGCTGTTCCCACAGCGCTTGGCCCGCTCCGATGGACCTGTCGGTCGCTTTGAGCTGCGCCCCGTTGAGCTGATGGTCACGGGCGAAGGCAGCGTCACCGTCTCGCTCGATGCGCCGTTCAAGCTCTACGACACCGCAGGCGTCGCGCTCACGCTCCCGCTCACCGTCGAGGCGAGCGAAGACCCGCGCACCTACCTGATCGGCACGCGCAAGGCGGCCACGGGCGGGCTCACGGCCACACCCGAGGGAGACGACCCTAGCTGCGCCCCGGCTTCCCTCGCGCTCAGCACCACGGCGCTCCGTCCCTTCGTAGGACGCAACGTGCCCGATGCCGCCACGCCGTGGGCCACGCGCATCCTCCGGACCGACGAAGCCGTGTTCTTGTCGGTCGACCCGAGCGCCGCCGCGGATCGGACGGGCGCTACGGCCAGCGTGTACATCGTGGCCCACCGGTCTCTAGAAGCCTGGGCCGAGCAGACCTCGCTCAACGACATGGGCGACGGGGCCGAAGGGATCACGTTCGACGACCCCGCCGAGCTCGCCCGCGTGCGCATCGCCAAGGATGACCTGGTCTCACCCGAGCCGA
The DNA here is from genome assembly GCA_964396405.1 of uncultured Enterobacteriaceae bacterium. GTDB lineage: Bacteria > Myxococcota_A > UBA796 > UBA796 > JACKEO01. The sequence continues at coordinate 29,642 of CAYNFK010000022.1, read as the reverse complement.
CCCTCCCGCGCGCGTTCGACGTGGTGGTGGACTTCGGCAGTGACGGCGATCTCTCGCCCGGTGACTGGGTGATCGGCCTCGGCGACGACGCTGCGTTCTGGGTGATGGGCGACCTGTCGGCACCAGGCCCCTACACGACCTCTGTGGGACGGGCGCGAGGTGGAGGCGCCTTCCTCGACGAGCAGATCTTCTGGCCCACGAACCTCCCGCCGGCCCTCCAGCCGGCACCCGTGCTGGTGGTGTCGCACGGCAATGGCCACGATCTCACGTGGTACGACCACCTGGGAGAGCACCTCGCCTCGTGGGGCATCGTGGTGATGTCGCACAGGAACAACACCGAGCCCGGCATCGAAGCGGCCAGCCTCACCACCATCACCAACACCGACTGGTTCTTGCAGAACCGCGACGCGGTGCTCGACGGCGCGCTCGCGGGCCTCGTCGACCCCACCCGGCTTGCGTGGATCGGCCACTCTCGCGGCGGAGAGGGCGTGGTGCGCGCGTGGCGGCGCATCTCCACCGGCAACCAGGTGCCCACGGCCTTCACCCTCGACGACATCCGCGCCGTCGCCTCCATCGCTCCCACCGTCTTCCAAGGTGTGGGCGCATCCACCCCCGCCGACACGCCCTACTTCCTCATCGTAGGCGGGGCCGACGGCGACGTGACCGGCGGGGCCGACTGCCCGCTCTGCCAGTCGATGCGCATCGCAGGCGCGGCAACGGGCGAGGTCACGCTCGTGAACGTGCACGGAGCCAGCCACAACGTGTTCCACAACGGCGGCGGCTTCGACGACGGCATCGGGCCCAACCGCCTCACACGCAACAAGGTTCACCCGCTGCTCAAGGCACAGGTGCTGGCGTGGGCGGGCACCTACCTGTTCGATCACCCTGGGCTGCGCGAGGTCTTCACACGCATGCCCGAAGACGTGCTCCTGCCCGGCGTCGACGTCGGCGTGACCTACACGGTCTCGCACAGGGAAGCACCGGACGCGCTCACGCTCATGCTCGACGACTTCCAGGACGCTGGCGACGACCCTACAGGGTCGTCCGCGGGCCTTGAGGTGGTGGTCGAGGGTCTCGAGGTGGTGGAAGGCAAGCTCGACGATGGCGACGCCCGCTTCGTCGCGGCCCCGGGCGACGCGTTCAACGGGATGACGATGGTGTCGGGCGACGGGTTTGCGCGAGGGGCCGTGGTCGGGTGGACCGCGCCCGGCACGCTCACCTGGACCACCGGACCCGCGGTCGACGTCAGCGGCCTGCGCTCGGTCGCCTTCGAGCTGGCGCGCGTCACCCGCGATCCTGAGACGGCAGCTGTTCCGGGTGGACTCTCGCTCTCGGTGGAGCTGGAGGATGCCGCCGGGCACGTGGTGCGGGTGCCCACGGCGTGGGCCGGGTCCCTGCCCTCACCCTACCCCCGCTCGGGTCTCGGCGCGGGCGAGGGCTGGGGCAACGAGTGGGCGCACGTCGAGGTGCCCCTGTCGATGTTTGCGGCGCTCGGCGTGCAGCTTGATGCGCTCCAGCACGTGCGGCTGCTGTTCGGCCACGAAGGCGACACGCCGCGAGGCCGGGTGGGCCTCGATCACCTGCGGCTGACGCGCTGATCAGGACGCGCTAGCGGCCCTGGTTGGCGGCCTTGAGCAGGGCGAACGCTTCATCCCGGCGCTCGGGTGCCACATAAACGCGCGCGATGCTGTGGGCGTCGCTGTAGCGCTCGAACACGCTGCTCGCCTCGCTGAGCGGGAGGACCCTCCCCACAGGCTGCCCAGGCAGGCGCTCTTGGACGTAGATCGGCTTGTCGGCGTGGCGACGACCGAGGGCGTAGCGCGACAGTCGCCCGGTGCTCTCGCTCACAATGGGGTCGAAGCCGGCCTCGGTGAGCAAGTTGGCCTCCCTCTCGACGCTCACCTGGTTCGCAGGCCCGTGCTGCTCCACCACCCGGCGGTAGGGATCGCGCCGCACGATGCGGCGCGCCCAGGGGTCGTCCACCGTTCGCAGGTGGGCCTCGAGCGCCACATCGTCGAGGAACAGGTAGGCGTCGAGATCGGCCGAGATGCGCCAGGGCACGGCGGCCTCGCTGACGTAACGCTTGAGCATCTCCTCGTAGACCACCGAGGTGTGGTGGAAGTAGACCTGCAAGAACATGTGGTGGCGCGCCACCAGGAAGTCCTCGAAGGCGTAGAGCGCGCCGGATCCGAGGGCGAGCCACACCTGGCCGTGCGCGGTGTGCGCTGAGAGGTGCGAGAGGATCCAGCCCACATCGACCAAGCCGTACTGCGCGCCCGAGAACGTGGCGTCGCGCACGAGGTAGTCGAGGCGGTCGGCGTCGAGCTCGCTGCTGATGATCTGCGAGAGCAGGCGGCGGTGATCGAGCCCACCGTCGCGGAAGAAGTCGTCCTCCACCCGCACATCGTCGCAGATCAAGGCGGCGACATGGCGGGCGAGGCAAGGAAAGCCTTCGTCGATGGCGCGCCCGAAGCTCGTGTGCTCCAAGATCGCGATCGTGTAGTCCTCGTGGGTGGCGCGTCGCGCCCCTGGGTCGGATCGGTACCAGGCCAGGTTCAGCTCGCGCACCGGCGGCATCGCGAACTCGCTGCAGTGCGAGAACGGCGGGTGGCCGAGATCGTGACTCAGCGCCGCGAGGCGCACGGCGGCACGGAGCTGATCGCGGGCCTCGGGCCGCTGAAAGGTCCAGCCGCGGTACGCGCGATCGAAGGCCTGCCCCGCCACGTGCATGACACCGAGCACGTGGGCAAAGCGGCTGTGGTTGGCCCCGGGGAACGGCAAGAAGGAAAACCCCACCTGCCGGATCATGCGCAGGCGCTGCACGAACGGGTGGTGGATCAGCCGCGACTCGCTGGGGTCCAGCTCGATGGCACCATGGATCGGATCCCGTACTTCCACGCTTCCTCCGGCTCGCCCGTGTTATCAGGCGCCGCCATGCGTCCTGTCGTCGATCCCGCCGCGCTCAGCCCCGGCGCAACCCTCTACCACTCTGCGTTCGGGTTCGCGCGCGTCGATGACGTGGGGCGTGATGCGGTGGCGCTCGCGTGGGAGCGGCCAGGCGGTCACCTGCCGGGCTCGGTCAGCTTCGCAAACCTCAAGCGCGTCTACGCATACTGCGCGGCCGACGGTTTCTTCCACCGCGCGCTGCACGACCACGACGCTCTTCGGCGCGCGCTGCTGGAGCAGCCGAGCGAGGCGCTGCTGTGGCTGCTCGACGACCTGGGAGGCCCGCAGCGCCTGCGCGACGTGATGGACTGGCTCGTGGGCCGGGAGCTGTTCACGCCGAAGACCTTTGTGCGCTGGTGGGGCAGCACTGAGGATGCGGTGCGCCAGGACGGCCGCGTGGTGGTGGAAGGCGAGTGGATCCACGCGAAGGCCACCGAGGGCCCGCGGATCGTCCAGCTGGATGCGCACGCGGTGGCCGCCGAAGCTGAGGTCGACCTTGGCGCTTCCTTGGTCGACGGGGAGCCCAGCCCGGTCGACGACGCCCTGCGGGCGGGCTCACTCGCGGTGGATGAGGCCACCTCGCTGCTCGATGCGCATCCTCCGGCCTCCGCGCTCGCCACGGTGGGGCTCGCGCTGGCCAAGGCCCTCGCGGCCGCCCACCTCTTGGGCAAGCCCGTCCGACCGAACGCGGCCACGGCCCAGCTGCTGCCCGACGGCACGGTGCAGCTCGGGCCCTCCGCCGAGCTCACGGCGCGCTGGGCGAGCACCCCCTCGCTCGAGAACGATGTGCTGGCAGCTGCCGTGGCCCTGGCGGAGGCTTTCTCGGGTCGCAGCCTGCCCCAGGTTGTGGACCCAGTGGTGGTCATCCCCCACCTTCGCCACGTGGCCCCCGATCTGCCGCCCAGCGCGGTCGCGCCGCTGCTGAGCGCGATGCGACCCGATCCGTCGGCGCGTCCCACCGCGGCTGAGTGGGTGGCCGAGTGGGAGCGCGTGCAGGTCGCCGAGACGCTGCGCCACCACCACCGGATGCCAAAGGCTGTGCTGCGGGTGGGCTACGACACCCACGTGGGCCGGGCCAAGGTGCTCACGACGCAGACCAACCAGGACGCGCTGTGGGTGGGGTCCCGCAACCACCAGACGCTGGCAGTCCTCGCCGACGGCATCAGCATCAGCGACGCCGGCCGTGGCGACCAAGCGAGCTGGTTGTCCGCCCAAGCGATCGCGAGGGTGTGGCAGGCGGCGCCCGTGGAGCTCGCTGCCAGCCGCAAGCTGATTGTTCGCGCGCTGCACCTCGCGAACCGTGCGGTGTGTGAGGCCGCACTGCGCGCTGCCGGCGGCAACCTCGCGGGTCGCATGCCGATGGGCACCACCCTGCTGCTGGCTTCCTGCGAAGGGAATCGCGTCCACCTCGCGTGGCTGGGCGACAGCCGCGCCTACGTGATCGGCCCCTGGGGTGCCAGCCTGCTCACCGCCGACGACAACGTGAGCGGTGAGCGCTACGTCGCATGGTGCGCCCGGAAGGCCCGCACCTGGTCCTCAGATGGGCACGCGCTGGTTCGTTACCTCGGCCACTTCGACGACCACCAGCGCTCCGCGCCGTTCGCTTCGCACCACCTCACGTTCGACCTGCTCCCGGGCGAGCGCCTGGTGCTCTGCTCCGATGGCATCACCGACTACATCGACGCCCACGAGGCCACGCTCGGGGACGCGCTCACGCGGTACGGCGGCTTCGGCACGGTGGATGACGCGGCGAGGGCGCTCGTGAACGCGGCCAACCGTGCAGGCGGCGGCGACAACGCTACCGCGATCGTCATCGAGCTGGCGGATCGCGCGGCAGGGTCAGAACCCACGACAGTGGACTGACGCTGAGTCCGCAGGTGGGCTCGTCCACGTGGGTCCAGGTGCCTGGGTTCAGCGCGAGCATCGGCTGACCGCCGACAGTGACCTCGGTCGGCTCCCACGGCAGGACCTCGACGGGGCCGTCGTCGTCGGTGACCTCCAGCGCTGTGGCGCGCACAAAGCCGCAGGTGCGCTGCAAGAAGAGCCCCACCGTGCGGCCACGCTCGACCGACACGCCAGGGATCAACTCCGGCGCATGAACCTGCAGGCGCACACCACCCAGTCCGCGCTCGGCAGCGAGCACGAGCCCGCCCCCGTCGCGCACGACCACGCTCGTGTCGAGCTCGCCTTGCACGTCGGCGTTGAGCACGCTGACCGACACCGCCTGTCCGGTGGTGACAGGAAGATCCGGTGTGGCGTCGACATCCTGCTGCACGAGCGCGAGCCCCACCCTCCAGGTGACCCCTTCTGCATCCTCCAGCTCGAACGCCTTCCCGAGTCCGCGCGCGCAAGGAATGACGCTGGTGCCGGGCGGCTCGTCGAAGGGCCCGATCGCCGTGACCACACCTTGCACATCCCACCGCAGTCCACCCCCCGGCACGGGGGCGCCCTCGGGGGGAAGCGCGCTCGAGCCCAAGCAGGCGCGGAGCTCGCCCACATCAAACGACTCCACCTCGGCCGCGGAACAGCCTCCGAGCAGCGCGAGGCACCCCAGCAGGGTCGATCGTGGGGTGTTCATAGGGTCCCCCCAGCGCGGATCGGACGGTAGACGGCGCGGGCCGGCACCTGCACCAGCCTCAGTTCGGGCAGCACCACGCCGCTCAACGCACCACCGTACACGCAGCCCGTGTCGAGGCCGATCACCTGGGGCACACCACCTCGAAGCGACCAGACCAGGCCCGCCAGCGCGTCGTGACCGTACAGGATGCGGTCGGCTTGGGTGTAGGTCGCATGCCAGTGCTTCGGGCCATCCGCGGGCCACCGGCGCATCGTGAGCGCCATCGCGGGTGAGGTGCCGGGCCACCCTTCGGTGGGATGGACACCGGCGTGCACGATGCGCCAGCCGTGGACATCGGGCAAGGTGAGCGGAAGCGCACGCAGGTGGGCACGCCACGCAGGACCCGTCTCATCCAGGGCGGCGATGCACGCCGCCGCGCCGGCGTCGCCAGGCCTCCGTCCATCGAGCGCGTCGACCAGGCGCTGGTCGTGGTTGCCCATCACGGCATCGGCGCCTGTTCGCTCGAGCACCTGCCACACGCCCGCCGGATCGGGCCCCTTGGTGTAGAGGTCGCCCACGAGGACGACGCGGTCGGGCTGGGCGGCCTCGATCAGGCGCTCCAGCTCCCACGCGCAACCGTGTACGTCCCCCACGACCAGCGTTCCCATGCGGCCGCCTATCCCGCGCGGCGCGGAGTGGACGCGATAGGAGGGCGAGAGAGGATTCATCTTTGGAACGACGCACCCCCGACACCGTTCGCCGCATCCTGGAAGCGGCAGCGCGTGTCGTTGGACCCTCGGGCCTGGGCGGCAGCACGCTCCGCGAGGTGGCATCGGCCGCTGGCGTGCCGATCGGGCTGCTGCGCTACCACTACCGCAGCCCTGAGCACCTCCTCATCGAGGCCCAGCGCGCCGCGTTCCGGGAGATCCACGCCCGCTTCGAGGATCGCTTCGCCGCCGGCGAGGTGGGCATTCACACCGCGCTCGACGCGCTCGATGCCCTGTGGTCCAGCGTCTACGAGCTGCACCCCGTGGCACCGTTCGTGGTGCGGGCCACGGCGCTGGCGGCTTCGGACCCATCGTTGGGCCAGCGACTGGGTGACTTCAACGCCGAGGCGCTCGCCCGCGTCGAGCTGGGCCTGATGCGGGCCTTTCCGGCAGGCCTGCACGAGCTGGCCCTGCCCCCCGATCGCCTCGCGCGCGCCATCCGCACCGGCCTCTACGGCCTGATCGTCGAGCTGGCGTCTGCGCGCACCGTCGCCGAGCGAGAGGCGGTCCACCAGACCTACCAGGACGTGCGCTCCTTGCTCGCGCGGGTGGTGTTGGTGCCGGGCTCGGCCGGCGACGCCCACTGATGGAGTCGGTCTGGCTGGAGGAGGCCCGCGCCGCCTTGGAGGGGGTCGGGGTTGACCTCTGCGGCACAGCGCGGGGGGATGCTTGGCAGGACCTCTGGCCTGGGTGCCGCTCCGTGGTGGTGTTCGGCAGCACCGGGAGCACGCTGTGGGAGCGCGCGCTCGCGATGCCCGTGGACGAACCCCATCCCGTCGATGCCGTCGTGCGTTCCGTCATCGACACGTTCCCGCATCACCCGAGCCGTCGATGGGTGCGCTGCGCTTCCGATGCTGAGATCCACCCCGACTTTCGCACCTTGGGTCAGCAGGCCGGCCTGGGCTGGCCGTCCAGGCTGGGGCTCTTGATTCACCCCACCTATGGGCCCTGGCTTGGACTTCGGGCCGCGTGCTTCACGACGGAGGCGTTGAACGTGGACGGTCCGCTTGTGGGGCCCGGGCCCTGCGAGGGCTGCGCCGCACCCTGCGCGACCGCGTGTCCTGCGTCGGCGCTTGCACCGGACTGGAAGGCAAACCGCTGCCTGCCGCATCGGCGCGACACCTCCGACTGCGACGCCGGCTGTGATGCCCGCAGCGCTTGCGTGATCGGCCGATCCCACGCCTACGATCCGGCGCAGCATCGCTACCACCACCACCCCCCATCCCGCCCCAGCCTGCGTGCGGCGGCGCGGGCCCCGTCCGCGCGAATCAGCGAAAGCGGATAGGGCCTGCCGCACGCGACCCAGGAGGCTCGGATGCACGTCATCGTCGTCGGGCTTGGGTTGGTGGGTGAGAACGTGCTGCGCGCCCTCGAGACGGGTCAGCACGATGTGGTGGCGATCGACCTCGATCCCGAAGCCGTGGCCTGGTTCGAGGAGCACTGTGACGTAGGCGTCATCCGCGGCTACGGCGCCTCCACCCGCGTGCTCCGTAAGGCAGGGGCGGAGCGCGCCGACCTGGTCGTGGCGGTCACGAACAACGATGAGGTGAACCTCGTCGCGGCGCTCGCTTCTAAGCAGCTCGGCGCGAAGCGGGCGGTCGCGCGCGTGCAGGGCGAAGACTGGGCCGATCTGGGCAACTACGAGGGCGTTCACCTTGGACTGCTCGGCGTGGACGTGGTGTTCAACCCGCGGGTGCTGGTGGCTCGGGAGCTCGCGAAGATTGCCCGCAGCCACGGTGCCCTCGAGGTGATCGACCTGGCCGACCATCGCATCGAGGTGGTGAAGCTGGAGTTGGCGGCCACCAGCTTGCTCGCCGGCCGGAAGCTCACGCGGCTCGACCTCCCGCGCGACGTCCGGATCGCGGCCATCGTGCGTGCGGGTGAGTTCATCGTGCCATCTGGCTCCGATGAGCTCGCTGCTGGCGACCAGCTCTACTTGGTGGGTCTGCCCGACTCAGTCGACCACATGCAGGAGCGGTTCACTGAGCGTGCTGCGGCACGGCGGGTGTGCATCGTGGGCGGCGGCGTGGTGGGGTCGGGTTTTGCGCGCGCTCTCGCCGGCTCCGGCATCGAGATCATGATCATCGAGCGCGAGACCGACACGGCCGAGGCGCTCGCGAATGCGCTGCCGAACGTCACCGTGGTGAAGGGTGACGGCACCGACATCGAGCTGCTCGAAGAGCACCGCGTGCACGAGTACGATCTGTTCGCCGCGCTCACCCAGAAGGATGAGGTCAACCTGCTCGCGGGCCTCATCGCACGCCGTGTGGGCGTGCAGCGCATCGCCACGCTCGTCCACCGTCCCGAGTACCAGGACATCTACCACCAGCTGGGCATCGACGTGGTGCTCTCACCCCGCACCGTCGCCGCAGAGCACATCCTCCGCTACTGTCGGTTCGACTCGCTGCGCAGCCTGCAGGTGATCGAGGGCGGTGCGGCCGAGATCATGGAGATCGCTGTACCCAAGGACGCCCGGGTGATCGGCACCGAGATCGCGCGGCTCGGGCTGCCCAAGGGCGCTTTGCTCTGCGCGATCCTGCGGTCGACTGGAGAGGTGATCATCCCAGGTGGCGCCGATGTGATCGAGACAGGCGACAGCGTGATCCTGCTCACCACCACGGAAGCCTACCGGGCTGCGGTCCGTCTGTTCAAGCCGAACTACGGCTGACGGATGAAACAGCACTTCACCGCCCCTCGGGTGATCGCACGGCCAGTCGGGATGGTCGTGCTGTTCACGGCGGGGTTCATGCTGATCACGGTGGCGATGAGCGCCGCGTTCACCCTGGTGGATGGCCGAGACGCGCTCAGCGCAACCTGGCCGCTGCTGATGTCGGTGCCGGTGACCGCGGGCTTAGGCTGGGTAGGCCTGTACATGGGCCGCGAGGTGCCCAAGAACCACACGCTCGATCGCGCAGAAGCGAGCCTTGCCGTCACCGTGATCTGGACCCTGCTGGGCGTGGTGGGTGGGCTCCCGCTGATGATCGGCGCCGGCACATCGCCGGTTGACGCGTTCTACGAGGCCATCAGCGGCTTCACCACCACCGGCGCCACGATCTACGGCGACATCGAGCACACGCTCTCGCGCCCGCTCATCCTGTGGCGTGCGGTGATGCACTGGCTCGGCGGCATGGGCATCGTGGTGTTGTTCGTCGCGGTGTTTCCGAACATCGGTGTGAGCGGCAAGAACATGTTCAAGAGCGAGGTGCCGGCGATCACGGAGGAGGGCCTGCGGCCTCGCATTCGAGAGACGTCGGTCGCCCTGTGGCAGGTCTACACGGCCCTCACGGTGGCGTGCACGGCGGCTATGTTTGCGGTGGGCTTGAGCGGCCACGACGCGCTCGTGCACGCCTTGGGCACGCTGTCTACGGGTGGATTTTCGTCCCGAGACGCGTCGATCGCCGCGTTCGCCAACCCAGCGCTGGACTGGGTCACGGCGGTGTTCATGCTCATCGCCGGCGTCAACTTCGGCCTGTACTACGGCGTCCTACGCGGCCGGTCGCTGGAGGTGCTCTGGCGGTCAGTGGAGCTGCGTGCCTACCTCGCGATGGCGGCAGTGTTCACGCTGTTGCTCACCATCTCTCTGCGGCCACTGCACGCCGACACCCTCACGGCCCTTCGTCACGCGTTCTTTCGCGTATCCACCGCCATGACGAGCACAGGCTTCGGGATCGACGACCACGCGATCTACCCCAGCTTCGCCATGCTCGTGTTGGTGTCCATGATGTTCGTGGGGGCCTGCGCTGGATCCACAGCCGGCGGCATCAAGGTGTCGCGCATCGTGCTGCTGGTGAAGACCGCCGTGATGCAGGTGCGACGGTCGATTCGCCCAGCGGTGGTGCGCGTGGTGCGCATCGACGGTCGCCCCGTCGATCACGACATCTTGCTCGAGGTGGCCGCGTTCTTCTTTATCTTCTTCGCGTCGCTGCTCGGGTGCATGGCCGCCGTCGTGTTCACCGACGGCGTTCCTGTGCAGACCGCGTTCGGCGCGACCTTGTCGTCGCTGTCCAACATGGGACCTGCCCCCTGGTACCAGGGCGCCGACAACTTCGCGTCCTACTCGCCCGCTGCGAAGCTGGTGTTCAGCTTCGCGATGGTGGTGGGTCGCTTGGAGTTCTTCACGGTGCTCGCCGTGCTCACGCCCGAGGTGTGGAAGCGGCGGGCGAGCACCACCCCCACCGCTCGCACCGGCCCGCTGCCGATGCGACCCCGGTAGTTACTGCGGCGCGCACGAGGTGAGGCAGCTGGCGGGCAGCACCTTCCCGTCGCCCGAGCCCGTGTAGACGTCGGCGATCACAAAGCTGTCGGCCTGCACCACCACCTCGGTCTTCGCGATCAGAGAGGGCTCTTCGCCTTCGCCGAGCACCGCGTAGGCCTCGATCACCGCGTTGCCCACGGGCACGTTGGCGATCAGCCACAGGCCGTCCTCGCTGGTCTCGGGCTGCAGCACGGAGGGGAACTCGTTGGTGAAGTACCGGATCTCCTGGCTGCCCGGGTACGCATCACCCTGCCGCAGGATGACCTGCACGCCTGCCATCGGGATGCCCTCGCCACCGCAGTCGTAGACGGTGCCTGCGAGAGCGCCCATGGTGATGTCGGGCTCGATCGACACGAGCGCGGAGATCAGCGCGAACGAGCCCTCCGACACCGAGTTGAAGAACGTGTCGAGCGGGTCGGTGTCGGGCTCACTCCAGTGGAGCTGGATCGTGGTCTTGCTCTCACCCTCGACGGCCAGGGCACGCGAAGCCCACGCGGTGCACGTGGGGGCCTGCACGCCGGTGACCGCACCACCCAGCTCGGACACGGCGGTGGCGTCGGGGCTGCCATCCACGATGTCATCCCAGAAGAACTCGACGGTGACGCCGCCGACGCCATCCCCCGACTCAAAGTCCTCGAGGTCGCCGGTGAGGTCGACGGTGTGGATGCAGGTCGGATGGGCCTCCGCCGTGCTGAGCGTGAGGTCCTCCCCAAGGCACGTCTGCGACCCCGGCGTCGGCGTGGTCACCGTGATCACGTCCTCGAGGACCAGGCTCTCGTCGGCGGTCTCGTCCGTCTCGTCCGTTTCGTCCGCGACGTCCGTGTCGACGTCGGTCTCGTCATCCGCGGTGTCGGTCGTCTCCGCCGTGCACGCCACCATCACCGCCAGCCACCACCACGATGCACGCATGAGCTCCCTCCAGTGGCGAGAGCCTACGCGATGCGGCGCACGAAACTCCAGCCCGATGTAAGGCGGACTGCGCGGCGCGCTCAGACGTGGCTCACCGGGGGCGCCCAGGACGCCGCTGGCATCTCCTGCAGCGAGCGCACCGTGCGATCTTGGGTGTGCAGCCAGCGAATCGCCTCAACGGCGCAGCGGGCCGCTGAGAGGCCGGTGAGCACCGGCACGCCGTGGCGCAGCCCTGCCATGCGCATCGCGCCCTCATCCTCACGCTGGGTGCGCCCGCGGGGCTGGTTGAGCACGAGCTGGATGGTGCCGGCGAGGATCTCGTCGACCATGCTGTGACCGGCATCGCTCACGCGCGGCACCGTGGCGCACGAGAAGCCCTGGTCGCGGAGGTACTGCGCGGTGCCTTCCGTGGCGCAGAGCTCCATTCCCATCGCCACCAGCTCGGCCGCCAGCGCAGGAAGCTCGGGCTTGAGGCGGTTGCGCGTGGACAGCAGCACCCGGCCCTTCGTGGGCAGCGGGGTGCTCGCTGCGAGCATGGCCTTAGCGTACGCCTCGCCCACGCTCGCGCCGACGCCCATCACTTCGCCGGTGGAACGCATCTCGGGGCCCAGGACGCCGTCGGCGCCGGGGATCTTCTTCCACGGGAACACCGGCGCCTTCAGGAAGAACAGGCCCGGCCGCTCGGCGGGCTTCGGCGCGATGGAAGCGAGGGTCTCACCCAGCGCCAGCCGCATCGCGAGCTTCGCCAGCGGCACGCCGGTGACCTTGGCCGTGTAGGGCACCGTGCGGCTGGCGCGCGGGTTGACCTCCAGCACGTAGATGTCTCCCTCGTGGATCGCGAACTGCACGTTCACACAGCCAATCACGCCGAGCGCCAGGGCCATCTCGGTGGTGATGGCCACGAGCCGAGCGCGGTGCGCCTCGGTGAGCACGCGGGCGGGAATCAGGCCGCACGAATCGCCTGAGTGCACGCCGGCCTCTTCGATGTGCTCGATGATGCCACCGATGTAGACCTCGGTACCGTCGCAGAGCGCGTCGACATCGTACTCCACCGCCCCGTCGAGGAAGCGGTCGAGCAGGACGGGTCGCGAGGCGCTCGCGTACACCGCGTCGGAGAGCGCGAGATCGAGGTCGGCGTCATCGTAGCAGATGGTCATGGACCGACCGCCCAGCACGTAGGACGGACGCACCAGGAGCGGGTAGCCGAGACGCTTGGCGATGACGCGGGCCTCGGAAGCATCCCGCGCCACCCAGCCATCGGGCTGCCGCACGCCCAGGCGGGTGAGCAGGGCGTTGAACCGCTCGCGGTCTTCGGCCAGATCGATGGCATCGGGCGAGCTGCCCAACACGGGCGCGGCCACATCGTGGGCGATCTTCAGGGGCGTCTGCCCGCCGAACTGGAGCACCACACCGCGGGGCTGCTCTTGCCGAATGATGGACTGGACGTGCTCCACGGTGCAGGGCTCGAAGTACAGCTTGTCGCTGGTGTCGTAGTCGGTGCTCACGGTCTCTGGGTTGCAGTTCACCATCACCGAAGTGAGCCCGGCCTCGTGCACCGCGAACGCGGCGTGGACGCAGCAGTAGTCGAACTCCAGGCCCTGACCGATGCGGTTGGGGCCGTTGCCCAAGATGAGCACGCGATCGGTGGGCGACGTGCCCGCCTCGTTCTCGTCCTCAAAGGTGGAGTAGAGGTAGGGCGTGTGGCTCTCGAACTCGGCCGCGCAGGTATCCACGCGCTTGTAGACGCGGTGCAGACCCGCCGCCATGCGCACGTCGCGAACGTCGGCCGTGCGCTGCCCGAGGAGCGTGGCGATGCGCGCATCCGAGAAGCCAGCTCGCTTGGCCTGCTCCAGCTTCCCGGCCTGCAGCTCGGCGAGCGGCGTGCCGCGCAGCCCGCGCTCGATCGCCACAAGGCGCTCCACCTGGTCAAGGAACCAGGGATCCACCTTCGTGACGACGTGGACCTGCTCCACGCTCCAGCCGCGGCGCAGCGCTTCGAAGATGATGAACAGGCGATCGGGCGTGGGCGCCGCCATCTCCTGCCTCAGCTCGGCTTCGGTCCAGCCCGACGCATCCACCCAGCCGCCTTCGAGGCTGTCGATGGCCTTCATCAGGGCCTCCGCGAAGGTGCGGCCGATGCCCATGACCTCACCCACGGCGCGCATCGCCGTGCCGAGCCGGCGGTCGACAGCGCGGCCGAACTTCTCGAAGTTCCAGCGCGGGATCTTCACGATCACGTAGTCGAGGGTGGGCTCGAAGCAGGCCGGCGTGACCTGCGTGATGTCGTTCATCAGGCCATCGAGCGTGCCGCCCACAGCAAGCTGCGCAGCGATCTTCGCGATCGGGAAGCCCGTGGCCTTGCTGGCGAGCGCCGACGAACGGCTCACGCGCGGGTTGATCTCGATGCAGACCACCTCGCCGTTCACGGGGTTCACGGCGAACTGCACGTTGGCGCCTCCGGTCTCCACGCCAACGCGACGGATGGCGATGAGCGCGAGGTTGCGCAGGTTCTGGTACTCGCGGTCGGTGAGCGTCATCGCCGGGGCGACCGTGATGCTGTCGCCGGTGTGCACGCCCATCGCATCGAAGTTCTCGATGGTGCAGACGATGATGGCGTTGTCGGCCCCGTCGCGCATGACCTCGAGCTCGTACTCCTTCCACCCGAGCAGGCTGCGCTCCACCAGCACCTGAGTGACCGGTGACTGGTCGAGTCCATCGGCCACGATCGTGCGCAGCTCGTCCTCGTTGTTGGCGATGCCGCCGCCGCTGCCGCCCAGCGTGAAGCTGGGGCGGATGATCGCAGGGTAGCCGAAGGCACGGACGATCTCGACCGCCTGCTCGACCTCGGTGCACACACTGCCTTCCGCCACGGGGACGCCGACCTCGAGCATGGCGATGCGGAACGCGTCACGATCTTCGGCCACATGGATGGTGGCGGGATCGGCGCCGATGAGCTTGCAGCCGTAGCGCTCGAGGATGCCCTGCTCGTGCAGCTGCATCGCCAGGTTCAGGCCCGTCTGCCCGCCCACCGTGGAGAGCACGGCGTGGGGCTTCTCCTTGCGGATCACGGACTCGGCGAACGCCACGGTGACCGGCTCTACGTACGTGGCATCAGCGAGGTTCTCGTCGGTCATGATGGTGGCGGGGTTGCTGTTGAGCAGCACCACCCTGTAGCCCAGGCGGCGCAGCACCTTGCACGCCTGCGCGCCGGAGTAGTCGAACTCGCAGGCCTGACCGATCACGATCGGGCCGGAGCCGATCACGAGCACGGTGGATCCCACAGGAAGCTGCGTCGGTTGCTTGCGGCTCACGAACGGGCTCCAAAGGTGAACTGCTGAAACTGCTGGAACAAGTGCCGGCTGTCGTGGGGGCCGGGGTTGGACTCGGGGTGGTACTGCACCGCGAACACCCGCGATCCCTCATGCAAGAAGCCGCTGACCGTGCCGTCATTGAGGTGCGTGTGGCTCACCATCGCGCCGGTGGCGAGCAGCGAGCTGCGCTCCACCGCGAAGCCGTGGTTCTGCGAGGTGATCTCGATCCCACCGGTGCGCTCATCCCGCACGGGCTGGTTTGCCCCGCGGTGACCAAACTTCAGCTTGTAGGTGCTGGCCCCGAGCGCGAGCGCCAGGAGCTGGTGGCCCAGGCAGATTCCAAGCAGGGGGAGCTTGCCCACCAGCGAGGCCAGGGACTCAATGACCGCGGGAAGCGCTGCGGGGTCGCCCGGGCCGTTGCTCACGAACACCGCGTCGACATCTTCCGACCAAGCGCCGGGCGAGTCGGTGACGGGGTGAACCCGCACGTACGCGCCGGTGGCAGCCAACAGATCGAGGATGTTGGCCTTGCAGCCCCCATCCACAACGGCCACCCGCCACGTGGGGTTGGTGGGCTCCGCGTAGACGTAGGCCGTGCGACAGCCCACCTCCGCTGCGAGGCCCCGACCTTCCATGCCGGGCCATGCCGCCATGGCCTTGCGCAGCTCGTCTTCCGATGACCCATCCGTGGCGATCACCGCCCGCATCGCGCCGCGACTGCGCAGGTGACGCACCAGCGCCCGGGTGTCGATGCCTGCGAGGCCGGGCACGCCCGCGCGCTCCAGGTAGGCCGACAGGCTGCCTTCCGCGCGCCAGTTCGACACCACCGGGCTGTTCTCGCGCACGATGAAGCCCTCGACCCACACCTTGGCCGACTCTTCGTCGACCGCGTTGACCCCGGTGTTGCCCACGTGGCTGGCGGTCATCGCCACGATCTGCTCGGCGTACGAGGGATCGGTGAGCACTTCCTGGTAGCCAGACATCGCGGTGTTGAACACCGCCTCCCCCACGCGCCTCGATCGCGATCCGAATCCGTGGCCCACAAACCGACGACCGTCCTCGAGCAGCAGGACCGCTTCCACCACGCCTCCGAAGCCGACCGCGTTTAGCCGGTTCGGGGGGGCGGGGAAAGCCCTGGATCGATCACCAGACCGGATCGGTTGCGTAAGCGCGGCCGCAGGTCCGGCAGCGATACCCGTGCAGACCACGCTGCTCGGCCGCATCGGCGTCCGCTTCACCCACCGCGCGAGCAGGCAACCACCTCGCAGACGTTGGACGGCTCTCGGGACGCAGGCTCACGAGCGTGGTCAGCCGGCCGCAGCACACGGGCCACAGGGGCTCAGGTGTGATCTGACGTCCGGGCGTCGCCATCAGCGCCGCGAGCATCATGTCCGATGAGCCCGGCTCGGGCACGGGAAGGGACGGATCCACCGACACCACGGGGGTGGCCTCACGCTCCTCGTTCGTCACCACCCGCAAGGTGGGTCGAACGAAGGCACCCTTGGCGTCGTTGGGGAAGACCGTGAGCGAGCGATCCACCTCGGCCAGCAGCACCATCGGCCCGTCCAGGGCGGGGTCGAAGCGATTCACGGCGGCCCAGATGGCATGCGAAAGCCACGGCACCGGTGAGGGCCCAACGTCGTGCGAGGCGAATCGCGCTGCCACACTCGCCAGCAGCGCGCGCCAGATCCGCCGCGACCACCGGACACCGACCCAGCCGAACATCACGAGCGCGAAGCCCGGTCCGGCCCACACCTGCGATGCCAGGTCCGTGAAGGACAGTCCGATGAGCACGGCCCCCGAGAAGGCCACCACAGTGGCCAGGGTGAGCGCGTCGCCACGAATCACCAGCCAGCGCGCCCAGGCACCGATGGGCCCGTGCGACGCCGGCTGAGACGCGCTCACTTACCCTGCAGGAGCTTCGCGTACTTGAGGGTGAGCTTGGGGTCCTCAGCGATGAGGAACAGCGCGTCTTCGAAGGTCTTGCGGGTGAAGCCCGCCTCGGTGAGCGCCGCGTCGGCACCCGCCGGATCCTTCTTCACAGCGCGCGCGGCCGTGGCCACGGCCTCCACATCCACCGACCCCGCCGCTTCTTCGGTCTTCACCTCGGCGCCGCCACAGGCCAGACCGAGCGCGAGCACCGCCGCCACCACCGACACCCGAATGGCCGAAGCCGACGTCGAGCGCATCATTCCTGGCCTCCCTGCGCCTTGTTGCCCTTGCCCTTGCCCTTCTTACCTTCGGGGGCGCCCTGGCCCGCATCGGGCGAGCCGCCCTCAGTCGCCGGCGTGCCGACCGGACCTTCAGGCGCTTCGCCCTCGCCCCCCGGGTTGCCCTTGCCCTTGCCCTTGCCACCCTTGCCCCGCTCGGCGTGGACCGCGGCGATGGCCTCGGAGAGCTCCTTGCCGCGCTTGCCGTTGGCAAGCTGGTCCTTCACGAACGCACCGTACCCCTCGATGACGCCGTGCTCGCGGGCGGCCTTGGCCGACCGGCGCATCGACTCAGCCGCAGAGACGGCATCCACGCCCGCTTCGCGCTCGGCGCGGAGCGCGGCCTTGACCTCTTCTTCCGGGATGCCGGCTGCACGAGCGGCCTGCGCTGCCTGGGGCAGCGAGATCGCCACGAGGAGCGGATCGCGCACGCGGCCCTTACCCTTGGCCTCCGGGCCCGGCTCATCGCCTTCCGCGGCGACAGGCGGCACTTCAGGCTCGGCCTGCGCGACAGCGACGCCGCCCAGCGCGATCATCAGGGTCCATACTTGCCAACGACCGGCCACACGACCTCCAGGCCCCGCGCGACGTCGGGGCAGCCGACCTAGCGTGTGCGGGAGCCTTCGTCACGAAACCGCCGGGGTCCCGAGGCGTACGCGGGGGAGGCAAGCTGTCCGCTACGGGTGCTCCCCCGGCGACGCTTCGGAGTGGATCGGAACAGGAGACCACGGCCGGTGCCCGACGATCCCCTCGCCTTGGGTGATCCACACGACCTGGTCCTCGGGCAGGTCGCGGACGACCTCGGGCACCGGATCTCCAGGCCACACGATCTCGATGGACACGATGCTCTCGCCCTCGCTCAGCCCCACCTCCACCTGCTGGCTGTTGTTCCCAAACGAGCTCGTGGACCCCACGGTGTGGTGGACCACGCGGCCCTCGGTGACCACGCGCACGCGCGCTCCCTTGGCCATCCGGTTGGCCTCCACGCCCTGAAGCCGAAGGTGCACCCCGTGCTGAGCCACGGTGGGGTTGAGGAACACCGCGCTCGGGAACGCGTCGACAGGAAACGCGCCCCCCATCTCGGCCAGCAGGTCGACGTCACCGTCCTCATCGAGGTCGCCGAAGGAGACGCCGTGCCCCTTCTGCAGGTGACCGACGTGCATCGCCGTCGTGAGGTCGACGAACCGCGCGCCGCCCTCATTGCGGTAGGCCACATTGGGCTCGATCGCGTCCAGCGGAGGCGCACCGGTACCCAGGTACAGGTCGGGGAAGCCGTCGCCGTCGAAGTCTCCGAAGTTGGCCCCCATCACGAGGTGAGCGTCGTCCAGGCCCACAGCGACGGTCACATCCTCGAAGCCGCCGCCGGCCCCACGGTTTCGGTAGAGCCTGGCCGTCTCGACGCCGCCGGGCTGTCCGAGGACCTCACGGGCGAAGCCGCTGGAGGCCTCCCCTTGCCCCTCCCCAAAGCTTCCGAGGGTGCCGTCCACCACGGGGTAGGCCCCGACGAACAGATCCTCCCAGCCGTCCTGATCGTGATCGAAGAACCACGCGGCGAAGCTCTCGATCGGCGCCGCCACGTCGAGGGCGTGTGGGCTCGCCGTGAAGTGACCCGTGCCGTCGTTGATCAAGAGACCGTTGCTGCCGTCGCGCACGGACACGAACAGGTCGGGATCGCCGTCGTTGTCGATGTCGCCGAAGGTCGCGCCCTTGACGTACTGCGAGAACACCCGCTCGTCGGGCGGGAGGACGTCGACAAAGGTGCCATCGCCTTGGTTCACATAGAGGCTGCTGCGAGCCGGTCGGGTGGTATGCGGCCCCACCCGCAGTTCGCGCCCCACGAACAGGTCGAGGTCGCCGTCGGCGTCGATGTCGGCCCAGGCTGCCACCTGAGACGCGGCCCACGTGGAGGGATCGGCGACCCCCGCCTCCACAGCAACGTCGACAAACCGTCCCTGACCATCGTTGCGCAGCAAGCTCGGTGCGACCAGCTGACCCACGTCGCGCATCCACCCCGCTCGGGGAGCGAACACGTCGAGATCGCCGTCGTTGTCGTAGTCGGCGACCGAGAAGCTCAGCACCCCTGAGATCGCCGACACGCCGGCTGCATCCGACGCCTTACACAGCCGGCCGGTGCCCTCGTTGAGGAACAGCTTCATGCCGGCCTCCGGACCCATCTGGCTGACCATCACGTCGAGCCGGCCATCCCCATCGAAGTCATCGAGCGCGGCACCGCCTGCGTAGCCGGCCTCGGACAGGCCGATCGCACGCGCCACGTTGGGCCACGGCTCGGCTTCCCCCTCGGACTCCAGCGCACCGGCGGGCAGCCTCCACACCTCAGGCACACCATCCGGGAAGTCGCCCAGCGCCATGTGCGCCACGTTGAGCAGCCATCGCGGACCGGCAGCCTCGGGGTCGTCTTCTTCCAGCAACTCCGTGTAGATTGCCGCCGCCTGGGTCATGCCCTCGGTGAGCACGTGCTCAGCGGCCTCACTGAACGGCACGAGACACACGCCGGCGTCGCCGGAGGACACGCAGTTGTCGAGCTCGGAGCGGCGCAGCCACACGGCCGCGAGATGCAGGCGTGCCAGGCGACGCAGTGGACCCCCAGACTCCCGCACCAGCACGAGGGCGCGATCCAGGTCGACCTGCGCGCCATCGAGGTCGCCGGTGCGCAGGCGGTGGTAGCCGCGGAGCACGAGCACGGCAGCGAGCTCTTCCCCCTCCGCGGGGGGGATCTCACCGAGCGCGTCCAGCGCACGCACCTGGCCGAAGCCGTAGTAGGGATTCTCGGAAGCCGCCACGACCTCGGCCCACGCCGCCAGCTTCGGTGCGATCGGGAGCGGCAGCATCGCGTCGTCTTCGACACACAGCGGCCGACGCCCGGCCGGCTCCAGCACCCACGGTGCGGCGTCGTCGACGTCGGGCTCGTCCGGGTCGGGTTCGGGCGCACACGCCGTGCCGAGCGCCAGGGCGAGCAGCGGCCTCCACCTACCCAGCCGACGAAGTACGACCATGCCGCGCAGCCCTCGGAGATCGCCCCGCTGGGGCCGAGCGTCCCCCTAGCGCGGCGCGGGGCCCGCGGAGCGGTTCACGACACGTCGAAGCGCGCGAACGCCATGGTGAACTGGCCGCGCCCGCGCGTCTGGCTGCGGAGGTCGGTGGTGTAGCCAATCAGAGCCGACAGGCCGCACTCGGCCTGGATGGTGGTCATGCCGGCGTCGTTCTCGTGGCCGACGATGCTGGCACCGCGCGACTGGAGATCGCCCAGCACGCCGCCGGTGTTCTCTTCGGGCACCACCACCTCGACGCTCATCAGGGGCTGCATCACCACACCGCCAGCCTGCACCAGGGCCTCGCGAACCGCCGTGGCCGACGCGATGCGCAGCGCCTGCGGGTTGGAGCCGGGCCCGTGGGTGGTGATCGACTCCACCTGAACCAGCACGTCCTCGAGCGCGCTGCCCTCGACCGGCCCGCCGAGGGTGGCATCCGTGGCCCCCGCGAGCACAGCGGCCGCTTGCTCGGGCGTGGGCACGAAGCCTGCCGGCTCCCAGGTGGGCGTGCACCGCACCTCCACACCGGCCCCTCGCTCGCGCGGGGCCACCTTCACCGTGACATCCGCACGCAGCTCGATGGTCTGGTGACCCGCATCGATCGTGCGCTCCACCTTGCCCGTGTGGCGCGCGGTCCCGAGGATCGTCTCGCGGTGCACCACCTGAGGACGTCCCGTGCGCACCTTCAGGCCGAACTCCCGCTCCATGCGCTCAAACGTGATCTGCAGGTGCAGCTCGCCCATGCCCGACAGAAGGCGCTGGCCGGTCTCGGCATCTTCGCGGAACTGGATGGTGGGGTCTTCTTCCGCCACCTTGCCGAGCACGTCGACCATCTTCTGCTCGTCGGCGGTGCTCTCGGGCTCCACAGCGAGGCTCAGCACCGGCTGACGGGCGTCGATGCGCTCCAGCAGCAGCGGATGCGACGGCGCGCACAGGGTGTCGCCGGTGGTGGCCCAGCGCAGACCCGCGATGAGCACGATCTGACCGGCCTCGGCCTCCTCGATGCGGGTCTTGTTCGACGCGTCGACATCGAACACGCGGGCGGCGCGCTCGACCCTGTCGGTGCCGGCAATGCGCACCTCCTGACCGGGCTCCAGCTTGCCACGGTAGATGCGCACGAACACGTGGCGACGCCCTTCGAAGAGCTGGACCTTGAACGCCAGCGCCACGAGCGGCTCGTTCGGCACCATGCGCACGTCTTCCGTGGTGCCATCGGGCCGTGTGCCCACCACCGGCGGGCGCTGCAGCGGGTTCGGCATGATCTCGATGACCGCATCGAGCATCGGCTGCACACCCCAGTTGCGCAGCGCGCTGCCACCGAACGCGGGACGCACCTGACCCGAGATCGTCAGCCGACGCAGGGCCGCCCACAGGAGCTCTTCGCCGATCGGCTCCTCCGAGAGGTACGCGTCCGCGAGGGCCTCGTCGTGGTCGGCAAGGCCCGAGATGAGCTGGTCGCGGTAGCGGTCGATGAGCGCCTGCTCGGTGGACGTGGGCGCGCGGCGGCTCACCACCTCGCCCTTCTCGCCGGAGAACGACCACACGTCCTGGTGCACCAGGTGCGCCACCTCGAGGGACTCGGGGAGCGGGACGCAGACCGGCACCGGCTCATCGCCGAAGCGCTTGCGGATGCCGGCCAGGGCGCGGTCGAAGTCGGCACCGGGGCGGTCCATCTTGTTGACGAACACCATGCGGGGCACGGCAAACTTGTTGGCCTGACGCCACACGGTCTCGGTCTGCGGCTCCACACCGCGCACGCCGTCCATCACGATGATTGCGCCATCGAGCACGCGCATGGAGCGCTCCACCTCGATGGTGAAGTCGACGTGGCCTGGCGTGTCCACGATCTGCACGAGGTGATCCTTCCACGGGCACTTCGTGACCGCAGCCGTGATCGTGATGCCGTGGGCCTGCTCTTCGGCCATCCAGTCCATGTGGGCCGAGCCCTCATGGACTTCCCCGATCTTGTAGGAGGCGCCCGTGTAGTAGAGCAGACGCTCGGTGAGCGTGGTCTTGCCAGCATCCACGTGCGCCGCGATGCCGATGTTGCGCACCCGGACGAGCTCGTAGGCCGAGGACTTGACCTTGGACATGGGACCTATCTCCGGGGGCTCGCGCCTATCGTCGACCGGGGGAGCGGTCCATGGACCGTGTCAGTGCGGTACGGCCTCGGCCCAGCGCACCATCCGCGCCACGTCGTCGAAGCGTGCCCGACTGTTGGGGGCCCCGAGCACCACCGCACCGATCCGACGACCGGAAGCGGTACGCACCACCGTGGCGAAGCAGTAGCCGGCCGCGTCGGTGTAGCCGGTCTTTGCGACCAGCGGCTCAAACGTGTCGATGAGCTTGTTCGTGGTGTTGAGCACCTGGAGGCCTGTGCTGCGCTCAATCGACCACGACGGTGCCGTGGCCACCATCGGCAACCAGGGATGGTCGGCCACCACGGCCGCGAGCTTGAGCACGTCGCGCGGACTGGCGCGGTTGCCCTCACCGAGGCCGGTTGGGTCCTGCCAGGTAGCGTCGAGGCCAAGCGCATCGGTGGTGTCGGCCATCGCGTCGAGGAACTGCGGGTAGGTGACCTCGGCGAGCCACGGCAGCGCCATCGCCCCACGGTTGTCGGACTGCACCAGCGCGGCACCCAAGAAGTCCCATCCGGGATGGCACACGCCGGTCTCGAAACGGCTGCGAGCGCCGGGCTTGATCGGCCACAACTCCGGCGTGACGCAGTAGCTGCGATCGAGATCGGGGGCGGGGTTCACCCGCGCCATCGTGAGCGCAGAAGCGAGCTTCGTGACCGAAGCGATCGCGCGCGGCTCATCGAGATCGCGCCCCCAGAGCACGACGCCGGCATCCAGATCGGCGACCACGGCACCGAGCGCCGTGACGTAGGGCCCCTGCGTGCGCAGCGGTGCGGCCGCGAGCTGGTCGAGCAAGAACGCGGTCTCGGGTTCCACCCACTCTGGCGGCGTCCACAGCCGGGAAGGCACCACCACCGCAGCTTCCGCGGTGGCGGCAGGCCACGAAAGGACCTTGTTCGCCGCCAAGGTGAGCGGGAACACCAGTCCAAACGACAGGGCCATCAGCATCAGGCGAGAGCGCACAACAACCTCGGGACGACCTACGGGGGGAGCAGGTCGTTGGCCCACCGGGCGGCGGGCACAAGCACGAGAGGATCGTGGGGAACCACGAAGGGAAACCGAGCCCAGCGGCGGTATCGTGACGATCCCGGCACGGCCAGCTCAGCGCAGACCGCCCCGCCGACGAAGGACCCACGAAAGACCCGCCATGAGCGCCACCAGCGCGCCCAAGAGGGGACTGCGCCACAGCGCGACCTCCGAGCGGTCCCACACCACACGCGCTGCGGCCGGGTCTTCCAACACAGGGCCTCGCTCTCCGCTTGCGTAGTAGGTGCCTTGGGTTCTCTGGGCCAGCCACTGCAAGAACGCAGCATCCGGCGCGACCTCGTCAAGCTCAGGGTCGCGGTTGGTGACCGCGAACACCGTGCTGGTGCGACCGAGCACCTTGTCGCCCTCTTTCACCTCCGCCTCGGCGCGGTACGAACCCCGGGCCTCGGGCCGGAACGTCAGCACGGCCTGTCCGTCTTCGGTGGTGGTGGCTGTCTGCTCACCCGCCTCAATCGGACCACGCACCTTCACGGTGACCTGCGCACCCGCCAGAGGCGTAAACGAGGGACTGCGCACCGACACCACCACCCGAACATCGTCGCCCACGGCGTAGTTCTCGCGCGGGGTCTCCACCGTGAGGCGGCTCGTGGCGGGGTCGTCCACCAGCCAGCGCAGCGCCGACTTCCAGAAGCGCAGGTAGGCCTGATTGCCTTTGCCCAGCGCGGCCTCCGAGAGCGACCATCGCCAGGATGTGTCGACCGAGAGGCTCATCGTGCGACCGGCACCCACCTCGCGCACCGCGAGCACAGGGAGCGCATGTCCGTCCGCGGTGCTGATCCCTGGGTGCTCCAGCAGCACGGTGGCGTCGGGCTGAGCCTCGATGCCCAGGTTGGTGCCGTCCACATCGTGCAGGCGGGCCCACCACGCCGCGTTCTCGACGGGGTCAGGGGCCAGGCGGGTGATCGGATGCCGCTCGCCAGCACCGGTGAGGCGAGGCAGGAACGGCGTGAGGCTCGGCTCCACGCGCTGCTCCGCCACCTTCACGGGCAGCACGTCGCCGAGCGGCGTGCCGCCGTACTCGCCGAGCGAGAAGGACCGGTCGCCGCCGATCATCACCAGAGCATGCCCATCGGTGCGGACGTACTCGGCGAGCTCCCCGAGCAGCTTCTCGGAGGCACCCGCGAAGAACGGGCGGTGATCGAAGTTCTGGAAGATCACCAGATCGAAGGTGTGCAGGTCCTCAGCGAACAGCTCCTGGTAAGGAAACGCGATGAGGCTCAGCTCCTCGTCGCCCCAGTTGCGACTGAGATCCTGCTGCGTTCGCAGGATGAAGAAGCTGACGAGGTCGATCGAGGGATCCCCCTTGAGGAAGCGGCGCAAGAACTTCACGTCCCACGAAGGCGCACCCGCGACGTGCAGCACCCGGATGCGGTCGCGCACGACCCGCACCACCAGCGGCCACGCGTTGTTGCCAGGAACAGCGTCCCCTTCGTAGTCAGGCACCTGCACGACGTAGGTGAACCGACCGGCGCGATCGGGCACGACCTCGAACACCACGTCGGCCTGCCCCTCGGCGTCGAGCGAGACCGCCTGGGTGGCCACCACCTTTCCATCCTTGAGCAGCTCAGCCTCGACGGGCTGGGTGCCCCACCCCACGCCCTGAAGCTCTGCGCGGATACGGAACGGCGCGTGGACGTAGGCGTAGCCCCCGGCGTCGGCCGCACGAACCGCGAGGTCGTGCACGTCGGCCGAGGTGCCGATCTGGAACACCGTGAGCGGCCCAGGCACCGAAGGCGGAAGCGGCTCTTCTTCACGCTGCCACCGCGCCCGTAGCGGACCGCGGTCGAGACCATCCGTGAGCAACACGACGCCCGCCAGCTTCTCTCCCGCGTGCCGGTCGGACAGCGCAGCCAGAGCCGCTTCGAGGTCGGTGCCAGCGAGCTGGAAGCTCGACGGCGCGCCCGCAGCGAGGCTCGTTCCGAAGTGAAACACCTCCACCTCGGGGCCCAGCGATGCCAGCACCTCCGCCACCGCATCTGAGCGCGGACGGCCCGCTTCCCGCACGCCCATGGACGCCGAAGCATCCACGAGCGCGACCACACGACCACGCTCCGACCGGCCCTCTTCGGCCACCCACACAGGGCGCGCCACCGCCACGACCATCAGCGCAAGCGCGCCCGCGAGCAAGAGTCCATCGGCCACGCGAAGGGCCCACGATCGTGCCCCCACCTGCGTGAGCGCCCAAGCCACCACCGCCACCAGTGCCGCCAACAGCACCGCCCAGTCCGGCGAGGTCCACACCAGCTGACCACCCGAGCCGAGCTCACCACCGAGCCAGAACGCGGGCGTCACTTGAGGCGCCTTTCGAGCATCAGCTGACGCACGTGGGCTTGGTCGTTCTTGTAGTTCGCCGTGAGCGCGTACATCAGCGTGTTGAGCGCCACCTTCACCGCCGTGCGGCGCTGCCCCTCCCCGCCGGGCACGCAGCTCGCGCTGTAGCGGCCTAGGTCGTCCTGATCGAGCGCCCCGCTCACGTCATTGCGACTGTAGACCAGGGGACACAGCGTGGCGACGGTGATGCCTTCCAGGAAGGCCTGACGATCCACCCGTCCGGCCACCGAGTCGAGCAAGAAGAAGGACCGCAGCGCGGCGTGGTTGGACGGCAGCGGCGCGAGCGGACGGGTCGGGAAGAGGCGACCACACAGCGCACGCACCGATGCGTCAAAGCCCGCGTTGGTGCCCCCGGACGCATCATCGACGAACAAGAAGCCGCCGTACGAGAGGTACTGGGAGAGCTGCTCAGCTGCGACATCGCTCGGAGCTGCGAACGGGCCGTCGCCGACCAGCACGGCGTACGGGTGCTCGAACAGGCCAGGATCTTCGGGCTGCACGCGCACCACCTTCGACGCCGTGCCCACTGAGGTGCTCACATCGGCTTCGTACAGGAGCCGCTTCCAGGCGTTGGGGCGCGAGAGCGTGCCGGTGCCGAGGTCGAGCTCGGCCACGTCCACGAGGCTCGCCTCGCCAAAGGCCCAACCCCGAGACGCGTAGAGCGCGGTGGCGCCCGCCAGGCCTTGCAGCAATCCGCGTCGGGTGGGGTTCATGCGGGGTCCTCTTCTCGTCGCGGACGGGCTGCGAGCGCACCCGCGACCAGCAGCAGCGCGAGCGCCGCGAGCATCAACGGCCCGCCGAGATCGGCGTGGCGCACGAACGCTTCCGGTCGCAGCTCAGCCTCGACCTGCTCCACGGCCGTGGTGCGTCGAACGTCGCTCTCGGCCGGATCCAGGTTGACCGCTACCCAGCCCAGCGTGGGACCGTCCGTCATCACCACCTTGTAGGCCCCGGCCGCGGACGGCACGAACACGAGCTGGCTGCCCTCACGCTGCACACTGACGAGGCGTGCATCGGGGTCCAAGATCTCGGCGTCGCGCACCCCATCCGGGAGCGCCAGCGTCACGCGTTGCCCCACCGTAGCATCCACCCGAATGGCCTCAGTGCCGCCTTCGTCGCCCGTCCGGCGCGCCAGGCGCTGCATCAGCGGCAGGAACACCGACTGCAGCGGAAGGTTCGACCACGCCAGATCGACCGACGACGTCCACAGCACCACCTTGCCGCGCCCCACCATGCGCTCCACGAGCGCGGGCAGGCCACCCTCGTAGCTCAGCAGGGTCTTCACGCCGTTGCCGTCGGTGTAAGGCTCCAGCGTCATCATCCTCCACGAGCCCACCCGGGCCAGGGCCGACCGACCCGAGCGCCGGAAGGGCTCGAACAACTCCAACGAGGTGTCCGGAAGCTGGAGGTGACGCGGCAGCTCGGCGCGATCGGCGAGCACCTCAGGGCCTCGAAAGCTCGACGGCAACAGGCTCCCGAGGGCACCGTTGTAGCGGTCGGCCACAGCGTTGTCGCCCACCGAGACGATCAGCGTTCCGCCCTGCGCCACGAAGCTGCGAAGGATGGGCGCGATGGGTCGCGGGTCGCTGACATTGGCCAGAAACACCACGCCGTGAACAGCAGCATCGAGCTTGCCGAGGCCCTGCACGCCCACGACATCGGTGGTGACGCCGGTCTTGAGCGTGCCCGACGGGGTCAGCGCGGCCTGCAGGAAATAGGTCTCCGACCTTGTCGGCGTGTCGCCCGGATCGCCGTCGACCAGCAGCATGCGTGAGGCACCGATCGGCGGAAGATGGAACCAGCGCGTGTTGTCGAGTCCGAGGTCGGCGTCTTCGCAGCGGATGCGAGCTACGCCCCCTTGCGCTTCCCGGGGCAACGTGACGGCCGCTTCGGCCTCACCGAACGGGGGCACATCGACAAACACCGAGATCGTGGCACCATCCGGGAGCTCGACGTCGCAGGGGACCTCCACCCGGTCGGGCCCAAAGCTCGCGACTCGGAAGGTGACCTGACCGCCTTCGAGCCCATCCCCATAGACCGCCGCCACGACCGTGACGTTGCGCGGGGGATCGGCGTGGACCGGCCTCGGAAGCAAGGCGCTGCCGGTGTCGATCAAGCGCGCGATCTCCTCGGCCGCCAGTGGAATCATGGTGGGACCGGCTTCGTCGGTGAGCAGCACCACCTCCCCGGGCTCTCCGCCCAAGAAGCGCCGCGCCTCCACCAGCGCCGCCCGCAGGTCGCCCGCGTGCGGGGAGGGCTGCAGCCCGCCAAGCGCGGCCAGCACCCTGGACTTGTCGGTGGTGAGCTCGCCCCCGAGCGGGCGGGCCACCGCGTCGAAGGTGACCAGACCCACCTCCGCACCGTCCGGGAGCGACCGGACCAGCGCATCCCCGTCGCCGATGGCGCGCGCGAGCAAGGTGGAGCCGCGGTCGACCAGGCCCATCGACAGCGACGTGTCGACCACGATCACCACGCGGCCGCTTCCATCGAGCGGGTTCGGCGCGCCGGTCCACGTGAGTTCGGGAGCCGCCACAGCGAGCAGCACCGCGAGGGCCGCGAGCAAGCGCGCTGCCAGCAACCACGGGTCCTGCACGCGCCGACGCCGGCGCAGCCGCTTGGCCAGGCGCTGCAGCAACAGCATCGCACCGTAAGCGACGCGGTCGGTGGGCCGCTGGCGGGTGAGGTGCGCCAAGATGGGCAAGCCGGCGAGCGCCAGCAGCCCAAGGGCCCATGGCTGCAGGAGTCCTAGCGTCATGGGGTCTCGACCCCCGCGACGCCGCCGCGGGCGACCCGCATGACCGTGGCCTCCAGCGGCGCGTCGGTGGGCGCAGGAAGGTAGCGGCCCCCGGCCTGAACGACGCCGGCGCGGACCTCCTGCATCCACTCCGCGACCACCTCCGCGAACTCCTGGCGCGCGCCCGAAGGGTCGAGCGGCAGCACCTCGCCACCCTCGGGGCTGAAGTACAGGCCGGCGGGCGCGTTGTGCAGGGTGAGCTCCGTGCGATCCCACACGTGCACAAAGCGCAGATCCGCACCCCGGCGGGCGAAGGCACGCAGCGAAGGAAGCCACTCCGACGGCTCCTCCATGCCATCGGACACCACCACCACGAGGCTGCGCCTTCGAACATGCGCAGCGACCTGCGCCAGCGCCGTGGAGAGCTGAGCGCGCCCGGCCGGCGCGGTGGCCGCGAGCTGCATGAACGCGAGCTGCAGGTGCGCCCGACCTCGTCGAGGGGGCAGGTCCGACACCCGCTGCCCTTCTCCCGCCACGATCGACAACCCCACAGGCTCACCCTGCCGGTGCAGCCAGTAGAGCATCGTCGCAGCCAGCGTGATCGACGTTCCGGCCTTGGTGCCGCGCAGGGGCGGCAGTCCGTAGCGACCGCCCTCACCCGTGGCCAGATCGCCCGACAGGTCCAACACCACGGCGCAAGGGATCTCGGTCTCGGCCTCGTGACGCCTCACCACCAACCGGTCCGAGCGCCCCGCCATCCGCCAGTCGATGCGGCGCGGGTCCATGCCCGGCACGTAGTCTTGGAAGTCCGCGAACTCGATGGCCTGCCCCACCCGGCGGGAGCGGTGCTGACCGAGCAGCATCCGATCTGAGAGCAGGCGCGCCACGAGGTGCAGCTGCCGCACACGCGACAGCACCTCGGCATCCCAAGGGACACCTCGACCGCTCGGGTTGGGGAGTGCGCCGGCCTCGGTCAACGGTCAGCCCACCTCGTTGAGGAGATCAGCCACCACGCGATCGACGTTGAGCCCACCGGCCTCGGCCTCGAAGTCGAGCACGATGCGATGCCGAAGCACGGCCCCTGCCACAGCGCGCACATCCTCGGCCGTGGGAACCTCGTGGCCTCGAAGCGCAGCCCACGCCCGCGCACCCAGCGCTAGGTACTGGCTGGCACGGGGTCCAGCCCCCCACCGAATCCACCGACTCGCCTGACTGCCGGACCCGGGCCGCGTGGCCCCGACCAGCCGCACCGCGTAGCGCACCACGTCGTCGTTGGTGGGAAGGCGACGAAGCAGCTGCTGATAGGCTCGGAGGCGGTCGACATCGAGCACGGCGCGCGCCTGGGGCAGCTCGCCCACCGTGGTGCGGCGCACGATCTCCTCTTCAT